>NZ_CP134876.1:1209683-1512104 GCF_032108445.1 Micromonospora halotolerans
CTGTCGCCGGGCGAGGACGGCGGCCAGTGGATCAGCCACAGGTCGACGTGGTCGGTGTCCAGGGCGGCCAGGCTCGCCTCGATGGTCTGCCGCTCCCGGCCCACCCGGTCGGGCGGCAGCTTCGTGGTGATGAAGAGATCCTCGCGGCGCAGCCCGCTCTCCGCGATGGCCCGGCCGACCTCCTTCTCGTTGCCGTACATCGTGGCGGTGTCGATGTGCCGGTAGCCGGCGTCGAGAGCGGCGAGCACGGCGTCGTAACCGGCGTTGCCGGTGGCCTGCCAGGTGCCGAAGCCGAGCAGCGGCATCCGGACGTCGCCGGTGAGCGGGACGGTGGGCTGGTCGAGGTCCATACGGACGCTTCTACCCGTGATCGCCGCCGCCATGCCGGCGACGCGCCGCGCGGCGGCCGAACGGGACGGAAGAGGCCGGAACCGGGCGATGAGGCCGAACCTGCCGGAGAATGCGGGGGTGGCTGACCGGCTGGAGGAGTACCGGCGGAAACGGGACGCGGCGCGTACCCCGGAGCCGGTGCCGGAAGAGACCCCGGAGCGGAAGCGGGCCGCGCGGCGCAAGCCCCGGTTCGTCATCCAGCAGCACCACGCCCGGAGCCTGCACTGGGACCTGCGGCTGGAGCACGACGGCGTGCTGGCCTCGTGGGCGGTGCCGCGGGGGCTGCCCCGCGACCCGGGCCGCAACCACCTGGCCGTGCACACCGAGGACCACCCGATGGAGTACCTCACCTTCCACGGCGAGATCCCGGCCGGCGAGTACGGCGGCGGGAGGATGACCGTCCACGACACCGGCACCTACCGCGTGGAGAAGTGGCGCGACGACGAGGTGATCGTGGTCCTCGACGGCCGGCGGACGAAGGGGCGGTACGTGCTCTTCGCCACCGGTGGCCGGGGGCGGGACTGGATGGTCCGCCGCACCGACCCGCCGCCGGAGGGCTGGACGCCGATGCCCGAGCTGGTCCGGCCGATGCACACCACCCCGGGCAAGGGGCTGCCGAAGGACGAGGCCGCCTGGGGGTACGAGCTGCGCTGGGACGGGGTGCGGGCGATGGCGTACGTCTCCGGCGGCCGGCTCCGGCTGCTCGACCCCTCGGACGAGGAGGTCACCGGGGCGTACCCGTGGCTGCGGGCGATGGCCGAGGAGCTGGCCCCGGTCGAGGCGGTGCTGGACGGCGTGCTGGTCCGGATCGACCCGGGCGGGCGGGTGAAGCCACCGACGAAGCGCGACGGGCAGTTCCTCGCCGTCGACCTGCTCTGGCTGGAGGGCGTGACCAGCCTCGACGTGCCGTACGCGCAGCGCCGGGAACTGCTCGACGGTCTGGCGCTGACCGGCCCGCACTGGCAGACTCCGCCGTGGTTCCCGGGGGTCGGCGCCGACGCCCTGCGGACCGCCCGCGAACAGGGGCTCCCGGGGGTGGTGGCCAAGCGCCTCGACTCCCCCTACGAGCCGGGTCGGCGCAGCCGGCACTGGCTGAGCCTCGACCCGAGCTGAGGAGCCTCGTGCACCTGACGCACCTGGAGTGCCCGCGCTGCGGCGAGCGGCATCCGGCCGACAAGCTGCAGAACCTGTGCGGGTGCGGTTCCCCGCTGCTGGCCCGCTACGACCTGGCCGCCGTGGCCGCGGCGGTCACCCCCGAGCAGTTCGGGCTGCGCCCGGCCGACCTGTGGCGCTACCGGGAGCTGCTGCCGGTGGCCGATCCCCGCTTCGTCACCACGCTGGGCGAGGGCTGGACGCCGCTGCTGCGCGCGCCGGCGTACGGGCACGAGATCGGGATTCCGGACCTGATCGTGAAGGACGAGGGACTGACCCCGACCGGGTCGTTCAAGGCCCGGGGCGCGGCGGTCGGGGTGAGCCGGGCCCGGGAGCTGGGCGTCGAGCGGATCGCCATGCCGACCAACGGCAACGCCGGGGCGGCGTGGGCGACGTACGCGGCCCGGGCCGGGATGGGCGCGACCATCGCCATGCCGCTCGACGCGCCCACCATCTGCCGTCGGGAGTGCGTCGCCGCCGGGGCGGACCTGCGGCTCGTGGACGGCCTGATCAGCGACGCCGGCCGGTGGGTGGCGAGGCTGGTCGCCGAGTCGGGCGGGCGGATCTTCGACGCCGGCACGCTGCGCGAGCCGTACCGCCTCGAGGGCAAGAAGACCATGGGGTACGAGATCGTCGAGCAGCTCGGCTGGCAGGTGCCCGACGTGATCATCTATCCGACCGGGGGCGGCGTCGGGCTGATCGGCATCCACAAGGCGCTGCACGAGCTGCGCGAGCTGGGGTGGGTGGAGGACCGCCTGCCCCGCCTGGTCGCCGTGCAGTCCACCGGCTGCGCGCCGATCGTCCGGGCGTTCGCGGCCGGTGAGCCCCGGGCGACCCCGTGGGCGGACGCGCAGACCCTGGCGTTCGGCATCACCGTGCCGGCCCCGCTCGGCGACGAGCTGATCCTGGCCGCGCTGCGGGAGAGCAGCGGCACCGCGATCGCCGTGGACGACGCGGAGATCCTCGCCGACCTGCGTGACTTCGCCGCCCGGGAGGGGCTGTTGCTCTGCCCCGAGGGCGCGGCCTGCCTGACCGCCGCCCGGCAGCTGCGGGCCGGTGGCTGGATCCGCCCCGGCGAGCGGGTGGTGGTGTTGAACACCGGCGCCGGCATCAAGTACCCGGAGACGGTGGACGTCTCGGACGTGCCGACGGTGTGACGCGGGCGCCCCGGCGGCGGGGCGCCCGCGCCGGACCGGCCTACCGGTAGGTGATGTCGCCGGCGGAGTAGAGGCAGTTCACCCCGTCGGCGCCCTCGCCGATCTCCTTCGGCTCGCTGCCCTTCGGCACGCCCTGGTACTTGACGCAGATCCGGGTGGAGCGGTTCGGGTCGTTGAGGATGGTGATGCGGCTGAACCGGGCCGTGTCGCCCCAGTTGGTGTTGATGCCGGCCAGCACCTTGGTGCCGGTGGCGGTGACGTTGTCCATCACCACGTGGCGCTGGTAGGAGGTGGAGCAGTTGCCGCACGCCCGGTAGAGCTTGCCGGAGCTCTCCACCCGGAAGTTGCGGATGTGGACGGTGCCGGGGCCGTTGTGCTGGAACACCTTGTCGCTGGCCGACCGGGCGCCCCCGCCGTCGACGGTGTAGGTGGTGCCGCCGCGGAAGGTGGCCGCGTCCTCGCCGACGTCCTCCCACCAGACGTTGAGCAGCGTGCAGTCGCCCTCACAGTGCACGCCGTCGCCGGCCGGCGCACCGATGATCACGTTGCGCAGGGTGGCGCCGGCGGCCAGCTCGAACATCGGGTCCTGGCTCTCCGACTGCCCGCCGTCGCCGATGCCGTAGTAGCGCTTCATCCCGCCGTCGAAGGTGCCGGAGACCGGGATGGTGGCGTCCACCTTGACGCTGGCGGTGGGCGTGGGCCACGAGGCCGGCGGCGGCGCCGTGCCGGTGGGGGTCGGGGTGGGCGAGCCGGGCGGGGTGCTGGTCGGCGGCGTGGTCGGGGTGCTGACCGAGGAGTCCACCGCGACGTCGTCGAAGCTGCCGGCCGCGTACGCGGTGACCAGGCCGATCCGGCCGGCGCCCACGAGGCTGTTGCTGCCGCCGCCGACCTGGGCGCCGTTGACGTAGCCGCGGATGGTGCTGCCGCTGGCCTCGATCCTCAGGGTGTACCAGGTGCCGGTGGCCGCGCCGACCGCCGCCGAGCCGAGCGAGGTGATCTGGCTGCCGTTGACCGCCTGGAGTTCGGCCCGGCCCGAGCCGAGCAGCGCGAGCCGGTACATCTTCGTGCTGCTGCTGGCCCGGGCCGCGATCCCGACCAGGGCGCCGGACGAACCGAATCCGGTGGGCCGCACCCGGGCCTGCACCTGGTAGTCGGTCCAGGCGGTCTGGCCGGCGAACTGGCGGGCCAGCTCGCTGGACGTGCTGGACTGGGTGAACGCGCCGTCGGCGACGGCCCAGGTCCCGCCGGACTTGGACCAGCCGGCGGCGTCGCCGTCGGAGAAGGTTTCGGAGAAGACGGCGGCGGCGAAGGCCGACGTCATCGTCCCGGCGGCGAGCGCCGCCACGGTGGCTCCGGCGCACGCCGCGAGCAGCAGCGGGCGTCGGAGCCTGGCACGTGAGGTCTGCACGGTGGTCCTCCTTGAGGCACGTGGTGGTGGACCGCCACGGCTGGAGGGCCGACGCCTGGCCGCGGTCGCGACGGTCGGTGCGCCCCGCCGGAGGCCCGGACTCCGGTAGCGGGGTGACGAGGCCCAGGAAAGGGCTTTCCCGTACCAGCAGGCTAGGCCCGCGCAGAGATCAGCGTCAATGGCTGCGATGTGCAGGAATGTTGCAGCTCACGCCGCTCGCGCTCCACCACGACGCGGTGGTGGAGCGCGGGGAGCGGGGCGGCGTCAGGAGGTGGGCGGCTCGTCCTCGCCGGCCTCCTCGGCCGCGTCGGCCTCCTCCTTGGTCCGGTGCACCGCCCCGTCGGCGTGCTCCGGCGGCCCGTACACCGTGTACAGCACGAGCGGGTTGGGGCCGGTGTTGACGAAGTTGTGCTTCGTGCCGGCCGGCACGACCACGAGGTCGCCCGCCACGACCTCCTTCTTCTCCCCGGCCACCCGCGCCTCCCCCGTGCCGCTCACGAAGGTCAGGATCTGGTCGATGTCCTCGTGGACCTCCTCGCCGATCTCCCCACCCGCCGGGATCGTCATGATCACCAACTGGGTGTGCTGGCCGGTCCACAGCACGCGGCGGAAGTCGGGGCTCTTCTCGGCGACGGTCGCGATCGTGAAATGCTCCATGGCCCGCTCATACCCGGTCCCCGCGCCGCTCACGCCGGGACTCGCAAATGGTGGAATTCCCCACCCGCGCGGGGTTTGGATCCCCTCTGGACGGGCATCTGCGCTCACGAGACCGGTGCACGACTTGCCGGTCGAGCCAGGTCCCCGCTTTCGTACCGCCGTACGGCTGCGGTGGTGGGAGACGGCCAGAGCGCGGCGACGTTACGACCCAGGTCGGGCGGCGCCGTGCGCTCGTCTGCGCGTCAGTTCCGTCCAGCAGCACCCGGCCAGCATCAGCCCCGCCGAGTTCGGGCCGCAGGCGGTGGGAACGCACCGCGATGCTGCGACAGGTCAGGCGAGAACGGCCAGGTGGAACGGGCGGTCGGTGTGGCCGCTCGCGGCGTACGTCTCGACGAAGACCGCGTTGGGGATGCCGGTTCGGGGCGCCACGGTGATCGCACCCTGCGGGGCCAGCCCGCCCGGGGCGATCAGGCCCACCGTGCCGATGTACGCGGCGCCGACGATGTCCTGGTCGAAGCCGACCTGGTACATCCCGGTGGCCAGCCGGGTGGCCGACGTGGCGCCGAGCCCCCGGATCAGGGTGCCGTTCGCGTCGACCACGGCGAACAGCACGCGGGCGGTGGCCGGCAGGCCGACCGGCGTGCAGGAGTTGATCTCGCTGTCGGCACGGGCGATCTCCGCCATGTCGGCGGCGGGTTGGCCGGCCGCGCCCCGCCTCGATCTGGAGCTGGACATGGGGGTCCTTCCTGCCGCCGGTGCGGAGGCGACATGCTCCCGAAGCTATGTCGGCCCACCGTCCACCAACCAGCGACGGCACTGTCCGATCAAGGACAGTTAACCCCTCTGAGCTGGGAAAACATCAGTCGTCCGGGGTGACGACCGGCTCGGAGCCACGGCAGCGCAGGCGCAGTTCGTGCTCCCCCTCGGGGCCGACGAAGCGCACCTCGACGCGGTCGTCCGGCCCCCGGTCGACGTCCTTCACCCGGTAGCCCTGCGCCGGGGACCACGACACCAGCCGCACCCCGTCCGGCACGCACTCGGCGAGCGCCGTCCCTCCGGTCGTGCGGAAGGTGCGCGCGGTTCCGCTCGTTGCCGGCGGGCGGTCCGCCGCGGTGGCCGTCGGCGTCGGGCCCGCCGCAGGGCCCGTGCCCGGCGTCGTGGCCACCGGCGCGGGCGAGGCGAGCGCACGGGCCACCTCCCGCGGGTCGCGTACGCCTCCCGGGGTGCCGGTGATGCCGCTGCCGACCAGTTGGACCGCGGCCAGCCCGACGAGGGTGGCGGCGGCGGTGGTGGCCAGCCACCCGGCGGCGGCGAGGATCGGACGACGGCCCATGCCCCGAGTCTCCCCGATCCCGGGTTGTGCGGGGCTTCGGGGAACGCTAAGGCCGGGTTAACGAGGGCGGATCCGGGCGGCCCGAGCGACTAGCCTGCCAAGCGTGGCCCGGCTGCTGCTCATCGAGGACGACCTGACCATCCGCGCCACGCTGCTCCGGGCCCTGCGCGAGCGCGGGCACGCGGTCGCCGCCGCCTCGACCGCGCTGGACGGGCTGCGCGACGCGCTGGACGACCGGCCCGACCTCGTCGTGCTCGATCTGGGACTGCCCGATCTGGACGGCGGCGAGCTGCTGCGGATGCTGCGCGCGGTCAGCTCAGTGCCGGTCATCGTGGCGACCGCCCGCGACGACGAGGCCGAGATCGTCCGGATGCTCGACGCGGGCGCCGACGACTACCTGGTGAAGCCCTTCACCGCGGCCCAGCTCGACGCCCGGGTGCGGGCCGTGCTGCGCCGCTCGACCGCCGACGCCGGGACGGACCCGGTGCTCGTGGTCGGTGGGCTGCGGATCGACCCGCGGTCCCGGCAGGTCACGCTGGACGGGGCGCCGGTCGAGCTGACGCCCCGCGAGTTCGACCTGCTGCACCACCTCGCCGGCCGGCCCGGGCAGGTGGTCACCAAGCGCGAGCTGCTCACCGAGGTCTGGCGGATCCCGTACGGCGGGGCCGACAAGACCGTCGACGTGCACCTGTCCTGGCTGCGGCGCAAGCTCGGCGAGAGCGCCCAGGAACCGCGCTACCTGCACACCGTCCGGGGCGTCGGGGTGCGGCTGGACCCGCCGGGTAGCAGCCGGTGAGGGGCCGGCTCGCGCTGCTGGTCGCCGCCGTCGGGGTGCTCGTCATGGTCGCGTTCCTGGTGCCGCTGGCCGTGCTGGTGCGCACCGTCGCCGCGGACCGGGCGACGGTCCGGGCCGCCGCCGACGCGCAGGGCCTGGTGGCGGTGGTCGGCACGGCCGACCCGGGCACCGTCCGGCTGACCGTCGACCATCTTGCCGCCGACTCGGGGCGCGAGGTGAGCGTGTTCCTGCCGGACGGCACCGTGCTCGGCGTGCGGGTGCCGCGTACCCCGGCGGTGGCCCTCGCCGCGCGGGGGCAGAGCCTGACCGTCGAGTCCGCCGCCGGCCGGGAGGTGGTCATCGCGGTCCAGGGCCGGCCGGACGGGACCGCGGTGATCCGCACGGTGGTCCCCCGCGCCGAGCTGACCGCCGGGGTGACCCGGGCCTGGCTCGTGCTGGCGCTGCTCGGCGTGCTCCTGGTGCTGGTGGGGCTGGCCGTCGCCGACCGGCTGGCCCGCACCCTGGTCCGGCCGATCGCCGACCTGGGCGCGGTCTCCCACCGGCTCGCCAACGCCGAGCTGGACGCCCGGGTCGAGCCGGCCGGGCCGGCCGAGCTGCGGGAGGTCGCGGGCGCCCTGAACCACCTGGCCGAGCGGATCCAGGTGCTGCTGCGCGAGGAGCGCGAGCAGGTGGCCGACCTGTCGCACCGGCTGCGCACCCCGCTGACCGTGCTGCGCCTGGAGGCCGAGTCGCTGCGCGACCCGGACGACGCGGCCCGGTTGACCAGCGCCGCGGACGGCCTGGAACGGGCGGTGACCGGCGTGATCCGGCAGGCGCGCTGGCGCAGTACGCCGGCCGAGGGCGGCGGCTGCGACGCCGCCGCGGTGGTCGCCGAGCGGGTGGCGTTCTGGTCGGTGCTCGCGGAGGACACCGGGCGGACCCTGACGCTCGACCTCGCACCCGGGCCGTTGCCGGTACGGGTGGCCGGTGACGAGCTGGCCGCCGCCGTGGACGCGCTGCTCGGCAACGTGTTCGCGCATACGCCGGACGGCACGCCGTTCACCGTCCGGCTCGGCCGGGACGCCGGGCGGGTGGCGCTGACCGTGGCGGACGCCGGCCCGGGCCTGCCGGCCGGGTCGGCCCGGCGGGGCGCCAGCCGGGCCGGGTCGACCGGGCTGGGCCTGGACATCGCCGACCGGGCCGCCCGGACCAGCGGCGGCCGGCTGGAGCTGGGCGGCGGACCCGGCGGCGGAGCCGTGGTGACGCTCCAGCTCGGGCCGGCGCGGCCTTAACCGGGCGTTGGACCTCCGGTAGCGCGGCGCTAGCCGTCCCGGACCGATCCTCGGCAGACAACGAGGAGAGGTGGAGACGATGCGACGAACTTCCCTGGTCCTGGCGGCGGTCGGCGGGGCGGCGGTGCTGGCGGTCACGGGCGCGGCGATCGGCGTGACCACGGCCGACGGGTCGGATCCGGCCACCGCGCCGGCCGCCGTGACCGCCGACGTCACCGACCCGGTCGGCGGCACCGCCGACGACAACCCCAAGACCGTCGACGACAACCCCGGCCGGGCCGACGACAACCCCGGAGCGGACGACTCCGCGACCGCCGGCACCGCCCCCACGCGCGGTGCCCCGGACCCGTCGCCGCGTGGCGCGGTCGACCGGCAGCAGGCCGGCAGGGTGGCGCTGGATCTGGTCGGCGGGGGCCGGATCGTGGAAATCGAGGCGGAGACCGAGCACGCCCGTCCGGTGTGGAGTGTGAAGGTCGTCCGCGGCGGGACGACCCACGAGATCAAGGTCGACCGCGCTGACGGCACCGTGGTCGAGATCGAGCGGCGGACGGCCGACGGGAGCCGGACGCGCGACCGGGACGACGACCACGGCGGCGACCGGTCCGACGACCACGGCGGCGACCGGTCGGACGGCGACGACTGAGTGCCGGACGGCGGGCCGGGCGTATGTACGCCCGGCCCGACCCGGGCTGCCCGGCCGTCACCCGGACGGATGGATTGTCGACGAGGTCCGGAAAGCCTGTGGCGGAACGCGATCGGGTCGCTACATTGAAGTATGGTGCCCGCCCACGGCGGTCGGGCGGCGGAACCGGTCTACCGCCCTGTGCTGGCCGGTCGCCGGGGTGAGCTGGAGGCGCTGGCCCATCTCGACGACGCCACCGCTCCGCTGCTCGCCCCGGTCATCGACGTCCACGCGGTGGATCCGTGCACCGTGGACCTGCTCGGCCGGCTGCCGGCCGGGCTCCTTCCCGCCGTCGACGTCTCGGTGCTGCCGGAGTCGGCGGAGTGCGAGCTGGCCCGCTGGGGCGTACCGCTGGTGCCGGTGATCGGGCTCGCGGAGGGCGACCGGCGGTTGGTGGCGCACGGCGCGGCCGCCCGGGAGTACGCGCGGCGGGCCGTGGTCCGGCTGCGGACCGGGCAGGACCGGGCCGGGCCGGACGCGACCACCGCCGCCCTGGAACGCGTGTGGCGGCTGGCGCGGCTGGTGCCGGAGCAGTGCGACCTGCTCGTCGACGCGGGGGACGTGTGCTGCCCGGCCGACGTCCGGGTGGCCGAGCCCCGGCTCGGGCGGCTCGTGGAGTGGGCCCGGCGGCACGCCTGGCGCTCGGTGACGGTGGCGGCCGGCGGGATGCCGCCGACGCTCGCCCGGCTCCCGACCGACGAGCCGGTACGCCTGGACCGCTTCGACTGGCAGCTCTGGCAGCGCCTGGCCGACCTCGGGGTGGGCTACGGCGACTACGGCGTGGGCTGCGCGGTGCCCGGGGCGGACGGGCCCGGCGACCGGCTGCCGACACTGCGCTACACCACGAGCGGGGCGTGGTGGGTCTACCGGTGGTCGCGCCGGGGCGGCCGGGGCGACGACCGTTTTGCCGACCTGTGCCGCACGCTCGTGGCGGCCCCGCACTGGCCGGCCGCGGGCGCGAGCTTCTCGTGGGGCGACCACGAGATCGTGCGCCGGGCCCGGCGCGGCGCGGGCGCCGGCTCGCCCGCGAACTGGATCGCCTGGAGCACCTCACACCACCTGGCGCACGTGCTGGCCACGCTGCTCCGCCCGGAGCGGGAGCAGCGGGGCGTGCCGTGGCGGGCCGACCAGGACGTCCCCGAGCGGGGGCGCGCCGGCCGGCCGCAGCGCGGTGGTGAGACCCGCCGCGCCGGCTGAGTCACTCCTTGTCGGTGAAGCCGAACTGCACGACGCCCTCGTCGTCGACGGTGGCGTCCACGGAGGTGTCGTTGAGCAGCTCGGCGGCGTCGGCGTCGAGGAAGATGCGGGCCCCCTGGTCGTCGATCACCTTGTCGCCCTGGGCCGGCTGCTCGACCAGCTCGATGGAGAGCGAGCCCGCGTCGGTGTCGGCGGCGATCCGCAGGCCGCCCTCCTCGGCGACGTCCTGCTGGTTGGCCAGGTCGCGGATCACCATTACGGCGTTGTCGGTCATGGTCAGCATGGCGGAACTCCTCGTGTCTGCTTCGGGAATCGTGGGCGGCCTCGATGCGGCGCCCGCGTGGCCGGTCGGGACCCCGGGAAGGCGAATCAGGCTTCGCCGTGCAAACCAGGGCAGGTCGAACGCCCCTCACGGCCTACGGTGCCCCCTGCCCGGGCATCCGTCAAATAGAGCCCGGTCAGTCGACACCGGGCGGGCGGGGACGGCGGCCGGGAATGTTTCTTCGCCCGTCCGGCGGGTAACCAACCGGGTTCGTCAATAACTTTCGCCGTGGAGTCTTCTCTGGAGGACAGCTCCTTGGCAGCATCGACACATGCATCGTCGTCTCTTCCCCCGGGCGCTCGCGGTGCTGGCGCTGGTCGCCACCGCGGCCACCGCCGGTGCGTCCACCGCCACGGCCGAAGCGCCCACCCCCGCGCAGACCCGGCTGCACGCGACCATCGACGCGATCCTCGCCGACTCCCGGCTGGCCGGGGCCCAGGCGGGCGTGGTCGTCGTCGACACCACCACCGGGGAGACCCTCTACGACCGCAACGGGGACCGGCGGCTGGTCCCCGCCTCGAACACCAAGCTGCTCACCTCGACGGCGGCCATGGAACTGCTCGGCCCCGGGCACCGCTTCAGCACCGACGTGGCCGGCGACGGGGTCCGCCGGGCCGGACTGCTCTCCGGCAACCTCTACCTGCGCGGCGGGGGCGACCCGACCATGCTGGCCGAGGACTACGACCGGCTCGCCGCCCAGGTGGCCGCGGCGGGCGTACGGGTGGTGACCGGCAACCTGGTCGCGGACGACACCCGCTACGACCGGACCCGCCTCGGCCCGGACTGGACCTGGGACGACGAGTCCTACTACTACGCGGCACAGGTCTCCGCGCTGACCGTCGCCCCGGACACCGACTACGACGCCGGCACGGTGATCGTGCACGCGGCGCCGGGCGCCCAGGCCGGCGCCCGGCCGAAGGTCACCATGACGCCGGCCAACGACTGGCTGCGCATCGACAACCGGGCCCAGACGGTCGCCACCGGCGAGACGACGATCTCCTTCGAGCGCGAGCACGGTGGGAACACCATCGTGGTGACCGGCCAGATCGCGGTCGGCCAGGCCGAGGAGAGCGACTGGATGACGGTCTGGGAACCCACCGGGTACGCCGCGGACGTCTTCCGGTCGGCGCTGCGCCGGCACGGGGTGCGGGTCCTCGGCCGGACCGTCCTCGGCCAGGCCACCCCGGACGACGCCACACCGGTCGCCCGGCACGACTCGATGCCGCTGGCCGACCTCATGGTGCCGTTCCTCAAGCTCTCCAACAACGGCCACGCCGAGGTGCTCACCAAGGAACTAGGCCGGGTGCTCTCCGGCTCCGGCACCTGGGCCGCCGGGTTGACCGCGATCAGCGAGTACGTCGGTGACTCCGGGATGGACACCGGGACGCTGCGCCAGCGCGACGGCTCCGGGCTGTCCCGGCGCAACATGATCCCGCCCGCCCAGTTCGTCGGGCTGCTCTCGGCGGTCCGCGCCGAACCCTGGTTCGACACCTGGTACGCGGCCCTGCCGGTGGCGGGCAACCCGGAGCGGTTCGTCGGCGGCACGCTGCGCAGCCGGATGGCCGGCACCGCGGCCGCCAACAACGTGCACGCCAAGACCGGCAGCCTGACCGGGGCGTCGAGCCTGTCCGGCTACGCCACCGACGCCGACGGGCACGTGCTGGCCTTCTCCGTCGTGCTCAACAACTACCTGACCTCGTCGGTCAAGGGGTTGGAGGACCAGATCGCCATCGCGCTGGCCTCGTACACCGCGAAGGCGACCACCACGGCGCGGGTGGCGGTGCCGACGGCGCCGGAGTCGCCCCGGGTGCCCGAGGGCCTGGAGTGCTCCTGGGTGAAGCCGGCGGTCTGCTGACCCGCTCAGGCGCCGGGCCGGGGCGGACCCGGCTCGGCGCCGGGGTCGCCGCGCTCGATGAGCGCGTCGATCTCGGCGGGCGGCAGGCCGCGCAGCGTGAGCACCTGTCGACCCCAGCGGTGCAGCCGGCACGGGTGCGGGCTGGCGTCGTTACGGCAGATCGTCCCGCCGGACCACCGCCGTGGCGCGTGCACCACCACCGCCCGCACCGCGAACTGGGCGTCCTCGCCGGTCACGTACGGCGGCAGCGGGATCTCCCGCAACACGTCGCCGTCGGACGGCGCAAGGGAACGGACGACGCGGGCACTGCTGCTCATCGGTCGAGCCTCCACAGCGGATGGTCGGACGGGAACAGCGGAAACCTACGGCGTCCCACGCCGGCCGCGACGGACAAACTGTCCCCGCGTCCGGGTCGCTCCCGCACCTCCCCGCGTGGGCGTCAGAGGCGTTCCAGCACCACCACCGGGATCTCCCGGTCGGTCTTCGTCTGGTACTCGTCGTACGCCGGCCAGACGGCCGTCATGGTGCGCCACATCCGCGGCTTCTCCTCCGCCGTCGCGGTGCGCGCCCGGACCGCGAAGGTGTCCGGCCCGACCTGCACCTGCGCCTCGGGATCGGCGAGCAGGTTGAGGTACCAGGCGGGGTGCTGCGGCGCGCCGCCCTGCGAGCCCACCACCAGGTAGGCGTCGCCGTCCCGGCCGTAGATCAGCGCGGTGCGGCGCAGCTTGCCGGAGCGCCGGCCACGCGTGGTCAGCAGCAGGGTGAAGACGCCGGGACGCCACTCGTGGCCCTCCGCGCCGCCGGTCTCCACGTATCGCCGGATGTGCTCGGCCACCCAGCCCTCGGGGCTGTCCAGCACCTGCTCGCTCGTGGGCATCGGTGTCCCTCCCGGATCGTCGGTCGGCCCGCCGGGCCCACGCTACTCCCGGCCGGCCCCGGGCACCGGACGATCGCGGTCAGCGCAGCGCGACCGCCTGGAGGCTGACGTTGCCGCAGTCCCCCAGGGACTCCTCGACCGTCCAGCTCATCAGCAGCTTCGCGCCCGCCGGGGCGCGGAACCGGATGGTGAAGTCGGCGGTCCGCACGGTGTGCGGGTCCTCCAGGCGGACCGTGCTGGCCGGCCCGCCGCCGGAGATCCGCAGGTCGAGGCGGGCGCGGGCCATCCACAGCCCGGCGTAGAGGTGCACGGTGCGGGGCTGGCCGTCGGCGGCCACGGCCAGCGTGAAGCCGCTGCCCCGGTCGCAGGTGTACACGCCGGACATGGTGCCGTCCACCGAGCCGACCGGGGCGCCGTCGCGCCAGGCGTACGCCTCGGGGTTGTTGCTGTAGCTCTGCCGGCGGCCCCGGCCGCCCTCGTCGCGGATGTCGCCGGAGCCGTGCCGCTTGCGCACCGGCGTCCGGGCGCCGAGGTGTCCCCACTGGACCCAGTCGACCGCGCCCACCGCGCTGAGGTCGACCCGCGCGGGCACGTCGGACTGGCTCACGGTCAGCGTGGGCGGCACCGCGGGTGTGGACGACGACGGGCTGGGCGAGGGTGGGCGCTGGCGGGGGCGCAGCCCGGGCGTGACGGCCCCGGGCTGCGTGCCGCCCGGAGGCGGCAGCACGGGTCGGCCGGTCGGCGCGACGGGCAGCACGGCGCTCTCCTCGCGGGGCGTGTCGTGCCGCTCGGTGCCGAGGTAGGCCACCAGTGCGGCCAGGCAGGCGAACGCGGCCAGCGCCTCCAGCAGCCAGCGCCGCCGTTGCCGGGCCCGGGCGAGCCGGCGGAGCGCCGACCGCGTCTGCCCGTGCGGGTACGACGTCCGGTCACCGACCCGACCGTGGTCCTGCTGCCCCACCGAACCTCCGCTCACCGCCGCGCTCCGGCCGCCGGTTCACGTTTCCATCATGGGCGGCGGTGCGCCATATGTCGGCGGGGGGCAGTTTCCACTTCGTTACCAATCGGTAGCGACGGCGGCTCAACTCACCGTGACGGCCTCCACCGTCACCCCGTCGTTCTCCCCGCCCACCACGGTGAGCGCCCGCCAGGTGATCAGCAGCCGCTGGCCGCGTGGCGCGCGGAAGTGGACGACGTACTGGAAGAAGCGGTCGCCGGCCGCGAGGGCGACCTCACGGACGGCCGGGTCGCCGCCGCCGGAGAGCCGCACATCGAGCCGGGCACCGGCCGAGAACGCGCCGACGAAGAGCCGGACGGTCCGCAGGTCGCCGCTGCCGGCCACGCTCAGCGCGAAGCTCTTTCCCGCGCCACGTTGGAAGACTCCGGACCGGGTCCCGTCCTGCCGGGCCGTCGGCGTGCCGTCCGTCCAGGTGAGAGCGGCGGCGCCGGCGTTGTGCTCCAGGCGGTCGCCGCCGAGCTCGCCGATCTCACCGGTGCCGCGCTGCTTGCGCTGGACGCTCGCCGCGCCGGTGCCGCCCCAGTGCAGCCAGTCCCGGCTGCCGAGCACGGTCAGCGACACCGACGGCGGCACCGGCTCCTGGTCGAGGTTCAGCAGCGGCCCGCCGGGCAGGGCCGGGTTCCCGGTCACCGGCACCACGGTGGGCGGCGCGGCGGTCGGAGCCGGGGCGGTGGGCGCGGCCGCCGGCACGGTCGGGCGGACGTCCGGTTCCGCGCCTCGACCGGCGTACGCCAGCACCAGCACCAGCGCGGTCAGCGCCGCCCCCGCGAGGATCATCCGCCGCCGGCGCCGCCGGGCGCGGGCCACCCCGACCCGGGTGGGCCGGTCGGGCGCGACGCCAACGGCGGCGCGGACCTTGGCGGCGGCCGGGCCGACCAGCCCGGCGAGCCGGACCGTGACGCCCTCCGGGGCAGAGTGCCGCACCGGCGCGGCGGGTCTGGACTCCACCGGCGGCGGCGCGTCCGGTTCGCCGAGGGCCGGCCGCTCGGCGACCGGCGGGGCGTCGGGTCCGGCCAGCGGGTCGGCGGGCCCGGCCAGCGGGGCGTCGGGGTCGCCGGGCAGCCGGCGTGGCGCGGGCGGCGGCTGCGCCGCGCGGGCCCGCTCGGCCGGTACGGCAGGCAGCCAGCCCCCGACCCGGATACCGGTCTGCGTGAGTTCGTCGTCCTCAGCCACCGACCCCTCCCTCGGCCACCGGCGTCGGCGGCCGTCCTCGTGGCCCGCCGCAGGGAGGATGGCACAGACCTCGATCTTCGAGAAGCCGTCGACCGGAGGAGGCACCTTCCCGACAGCGCTGGGTCAGCGCCGCTCGCGCCGCCGCAGGCCGAGGTCGGGGTGCCAGCTCTCGATCACCAGATGGTCCGGCGGAACACCGACCCGGGTGAGCACCACCTCGGTCACCTCGATGCGGAACAGGTGGGAGCCGTCCTCGCCCGCCGGCTCCTCGTGCGCCCGCCCGGCGATCTTCGCGTCCCCGCCCCAGGCGGTCGGGTCGTCCTCCGGGTGTCCTCGGTCGGGCTGTGCAGCGCCACCCGCGGGTCGCGGCGCAGGTCGAGGGCCTTCAGCGCGCCGGCCATGCTGCCGAGGCGGAGCTGCCCGTCGTCGGCGAAGTCGAACTCCGTGCCGCTGATGCGCGGCGAGCCGTCCCGCCGCAGGGTTGCCATCGTGCCGTGCTTGCGGACCGCGAAGCGGGCGCGCACCCGCGCCGCGAAGTCGGGTTCGGACGCCACCAGGTCGGACCACCATGTCATGCGGCCAGCCTGCCCGGAATACCTGACAACCCGCGGCGCCTTTCCGCGCCGATCAGCGGATCTCGAAACCCAGCGCCTGCGCCAGCACGAGGGCCTGCTCGGCGTCGACGATCGCGCCGGCCCGCTCGACCGCCGTCGGGTCGAGCGCGGTCAGGTCGCTGCCACGCAGGTCGGCCCGGATCAGCTTGGCGGCGTGCAACTGGGCGCCGGACAGGTCGAGGCCGGTGAGCACCGCGCCGGTCAGGTCGGCGCCGGTCAGGTCGGCCTCGCGCAGGCGGGCGTCGGTGATGCGTACGCCGCGCAGGTCGGCGCCGGGCAGGGCGACGAAGGACCAGTCGCCGCCGTCGACCCGCAGCGGCCGCAGGTCGCACTGCTCGAAGCTGCTGCCGACCAGCTTGCAGCCGGTGAACTCGGCCTCGAAGAGGTTGCACCGCTTGAAGGTGCAGCGGGTGAAGGCCGAGTCGGTGTGCCGGGAGGAGTTGAGGGCCACGTTGCCGAAGACGCACTCGGTGAAGGTGGCGCCCTGGCTGACCGCCTCGGTGAGGTCGACGTGGAAGAACTCGCACCGGACGAAGTGCCGGTCGACCAGTTCCTCGGCGTACCAGTCCTGGTGGCGGTAGGTGACGTCCTCGGCGGCTTCCGGCATGCGCCCGAGACTAGTGTGTCGGGCCGACACTTCCCGCTCGCCGTACCGGCCGGTAGGTTCGGCGTCGTGAGCGTCGCAGTGAGCACCGACCCGGACCGCATCGGCTTCGACCCCGCCCGGCTGGCGCGGATCGACGAGCACTTCGGCAGGTACGTCGACGACGGCCGGCTCGCCGGCTGGCAGATCGTGGTGACCCGCCGGGGCGAGATCGCCCACTCCGCCACCTACGGGCTGCGGGACCGGGAGGCCGGCGCGCCGGTCGAGCCGGACACCCTCTGGCGCATCTACTCGATGACCAAGCCGATCACCTCGGTCGCCGCCATGATGCTCTGGGAGGAGGGCCGGTTCGAGCTGAACGACCCGATCAGCCGCTGGCTGCCGGAGTTCGCCGACGTGCGGGTCTACGACCGGGGCTCGGTGCTCAAGCCGTACACGGTGCCGGCGGTCGAGCCGGTCCGGGTGTGGCACCTGCTCACCCACACCGCCGGCCTGACCTACGGCTTCGCCCAGGTCAACGTGGTCGACGGCCTCTACCGGGCGGCGGGCTTCGACCTGGGCGTGCCGGCCGGGGCCGACCTGGCCGAGGCGACCCGCGGGATGGCCCGGCTGCCGCTGCTCTTCCAGCCGGGCACCAGCTGGAACTACGGGGTCTCCACCGACGTGCTGGGCCGGCTGGTCGAGGTGGTCTCCGGGCAGTCGCTGGACGCGTTCTTCACCGAGCGGATCTTCCGTCCGCTGGGCATGACCGACACCCGCTGGTGGGTCGACGAGCCGGACGCCAAGCGCCTCGCCGCGCTCTACGCGCCGCACCCGGCCACCGGTCAGGCGGTCCGCGCCGAGGCGATCGGCCGCTACGCGCTCCGCGCGCCGGAGTGCCTCTCCGGCGGCGGCGGGCTCGTCTCCACGGCCGCCGACTACCACCGGTTCACCCAGTTCCTGCTGCGCGGCGGCGAACTGGACGGGGTCCGCCTGCTCGGCCCCCGCACGGTGCGCTTCATGACCCGCAACCACCTCCCCGGCAACCGGGACCTGGCCTCGTTCTCGCCGGAGGGCTTCGCCGAGACGATCCTCGACGGAGTCGGCTTCGGGCTCGGCTTCGCCGTGGTGCTCGACCCGGTGCCGTCGCGGGTGCCGAGCAGCGTGGGCGAGTACTACTGGGGCGGCCTGGCCAGCACCGCCTTCTGGGTGGACCCGGTGGAGGAGGTCACGGCGCTGCTCTTCACCCAGCTCATGCCGTCGAGCACCTATCCGCTCCGCCCCCAGCTGCGCCAGCTCGTCTACTCGGCCCTGGTCGACTGACCGCCCGGCGCCCGGCCGGTTCCTCGGAACGGCACCGGTCGGGCGGCCCGCTCCCTAGCCTGGGGAGCATGAGCGACATCGTCGTGTTCGGCGCCGGCGGCACCGCGGGCTCCCGGATCGCCGCCGAGGCGGTCGAGCGGGGGCACCGGGTCACCGCGGCGGTGCGCCGCCCGGAGGCGACCAGCTACCTGCCGCCCGGGGTCCGCACGGTGACCGGTGACGCGACCTCGGCCCGGAGCGTGCGGGAACTGGCCGGGGACGCCGACGTGTTCGTGGTGGCCATCGGCGGCGGGGAGCGGGAGCTGTGGTGCGACGCGGCCCGGACCCTGGTCGACACGCTGCGCGAGCTGCCCGACCCGCCCCGGGTGATCCACGTGGGGGGCGGGGCGACGTTGCTGACCCCGAAGGGCACCCGGTACCTGGACGAGCCGGACTTCCCGGAGGAGTACCGGGACTCGGCCCAGGGCCAGGCCGACGCCCTGGACTTCTACCGCTCCTCGGCCGACGGCGTGACCTGGACGTACGTCTCGCCGCCGCCGCTGGAGTTCCACCCGGGCGAGCGGACCGGCCACTACCGGACCGGCACCGACCAGCCGGTCACCGACGCACAGGGCCGGTCGGTGCTCACCTACGAGGACCTGGCGGTGGCGATCGTCGACGAGATCGAGAACCCGCGGTTCGGCAACGCCCGGTTCACCGCCGCGTACTGAGATCAGTCGGCCAGCCGGGCGGGGAAGCCGCCGGTGGCGATCGGCCCCCAGCTGTCGATGGTCACCCGGATCAGCGACTTGCCCTGCCTGACCATCGCCGCGCGGTACTCGTCCCAGTCGGGGTGCTCACCGGAGATGCTGCGAAAGTAGTCGACCAGCGGGTCGAGCGCCTCCGGCAGGTCGAGCACCTCGGCGGTGCCGTCGACCTGCACCCACGGCCCGTTCCAGTCGTCGGAGAGCACGCACGCGGAGACCCGGGGGTCGCGGCGGATGTTGGTCACCTTGGCCCGCTCGGGGTAGGTGGAGATCACCAGCCGCCCCTCGGCGTCGACCCCGCAGGAAACCGGGGAGGACTGCGGGCGGCCGTCGGCGCGGGTCGTCATGAGCACGACCCGGTGCCGGGGGCGGAGGAACTCGATGAGGGCGTCCCGGTCGACCCGGGTGTTGCTCGCGATGCTGCGTGCCATGCCTCGGTTCTACCAGTCGGGCCGGGCGCGCCTCACCGCGGACGGCCGGCGCTGCGGCGCGGCGAGACCTGCGCCGGCACGCGCGGCCCCGCGCTGGCCCGCCACGCGCGGCCGTTCGCGTAGATCACCCGGAAGCCGAGGTACGAGGCGAGCGGCGCCCAGTGGGCCGAGCCCATCCGCAGCTCGGCGGCGTTGTGCCGCTGCCCGTTGGCCAGCACGTCGAGCAGCACCGTCTCGAAGGCGGCCGACTCGACCCAGTCCACCTCGCGGGTGAAGCCGCAGACCAGCGCGGCCCCGGTGACGTCGAGGAAGTCACGCAGCGCGGCGTCGGAGGCGCGCAGCACCGAGCAGCTGCCGAAGTAGAGGCGGCGCCCCTCGCAGCGGCCGGCCATCCGCTCGGCGACGTCGGCCAGCTCGACGGAGTCCCAGTCGGTGAGGCAGAGCCGGCTCGGCTCGCCGTGCATGGCGAAGAACCCGACCCGGAAGTCGGCGTACTGCTTGAGCAGCCAGCGGTCGAGGAAGTAGAAGAGCTCGTCGCGGGTGGCGGCGTCCTTGTGGATGAAACGGATCCGGCCCAGCCGTTCGAGCAGTTCGAGGGTGGGCAGGACGGAACCGCGCTCGTTGAGGTCCCGGTGCCACTGCCCCTCGACGCAGAAGACGCCACCACGCGCCAACGCCCACCTCCCCGCCTCGGAGGCAGACGTTACCGGGCGGCGCGGGCGAGGGGACATCACCCTCGGTGTGGCTGCTTGCCGGGTTCCGTCACGGACACGCGGTTCCGGGCGGGAATGGGTGTTTCGCAATCGTCCCAATCCACCGCTAATACCCAGTCACGGGCTAATGCGAGAGCAATTCCGGTTAACCGCCCCGAACCATCAGGAGTGCTGCCACGGTGGAAGTACAGGACTTACCGGTCGATGCCCCCGGCACAACCTCACATCACTCTCCACTCGGAGGAACGCAGTGCGCATCAACATGCTCAAGCGGGCCATCGTCGCGGCCGCGCTGGCCCTGCCCGGGGCCGCGGTCGCCACAGTCGTCGCCGCGCCGGCGGCCCACGCCGACGGCTGCTACACCTGGCCCCGGAACCTCTACCAGGGGCGGTCCGGGGAGGACGTCCGGCAACTCCAGATCCGCGTGGCGGGCTGGGCCGCGTACCGGGACATCGTCCGGGTCGACGGCATCTACGGGCCCGAGACGGCCGCCGCGGTCCGCCGCTTCCAGTCCGCGTACGGGCTGGCCGCCGACGGCGTCGCCGGCCCGCGGACCTTCGCCAAGATCTACGACCTCCAGGACAACGACTGCACGCCGAAGCACTTCAGCTACACCGAACTCGACAACGGCTGCGGCAAGGGCGGGTGGAGCGGGGGCCCGCTCTCGTCGACCGCGACCCGGGAGAACGCGGTACGCACCATGTGGAAGCTGGAGGCGCTGCGGCGCAGCCTCGGCGACACGCCGCTCTACGTCACCAGCGGCTTCCGCAGCATCGCCTGCAACCAGCAGGTCGGCGGGGCCTCGGACAGCCAGCACCTCTACGGCACCGCGGCCGACGTGCTCTCCCGCAGCAGGACGCTCTGCCAGGTCGCCCAGTCGGCCCGCAGCCACGGCTTCAGCGGCCTCTTCGGCCCGGGCTACCCCGGTCACAGCAACCACGTCCACGTGGACTCGCGCCGGGAGAACAACCGCGACAAGACGGCGAACAGCACCGCCTGGTCCGCCCCGAACTGCGGGGTGAGCTGAGCCGACGGCGGCCCGACGCGGGGGTGGGGGCTCCCCGCGCCCGGGCCGCCGTCAGCGGCCCCGGAGCGGTCGTCAGCTCGCCCGGGGCCAGCGCGGCCGGGTGGCGGGGGGCGCCACGGGCCGGCCGGTACCGCCGGGCCGGAGAGCGGGCCGCACCGGAGGTGCGGCGACCCGGCCGGCCGGGCCGCGCGGGGACTGGGGCGCCGTCGGCCGGCCGGCCGACGGCCCGGACAGCACGAACGGGAAGGGCACGTGCACGAACGGGTTCCCGTGGCGCACCAGCGCGTCGATCTGACGCTCGTTGAGGCCGTGGATCTCCAGCACGCGCCGCCCCCACCGGTGCAGCCGGCAGGGGTACGCGGACCCGTCGTTGCGGCACTTCGGTCCGGCGGGCCACTCCTCGGCGGCGTGCACCACCACCGCCCGGACCGCGAGGCGGACGTCCTCGGGGGTCAGCGGCGCCGGCACCGGCACCTCACCCAGGATCTGATCGATGGGATCCGTCGACTGCTCACCAACTCGCACGGCAGGCCTCCCGCAGCTCGGCAGCGGTGCGGCGGACCGGCCGCACCACATCCTCGACCACTGGTACGGCCCCACGCCGGCAGGAGTTCAATCCCGCCCGGCGGTCACACCAACCCGGCGTCCTGCACCAGCAGCGCCACCTGCACCCGGTTGTTCAGATCGAGCTTCGTGAGCAGGCGCGACACGTACGCCTTCACGGTCGCCACGCTCATGAACAGCTCCGCGGAGATCTCCGCGTTGCTCCGGCCCTGCCCGAGCGCCACGGCGACCTCCCGTTCCCGCTCGGTCAGGTCGTCGAGCAGCCGCAGCGCCCGCTCCCGCCGGGTGTCCGGCGACCGGGCGGGCGCCGGCGCGGTCACGTGCGCGATGAGCTTGCGGGTGACCGCCGGGGACAGGGTCGCCTCGCCGGCCGCGACCCGGCGCACCGCCGCGACGATCTCGGCGGGCGGGGTGTCCTTGAGCAGGAAGCCGCTCGCCCCGGCGCGCAGCGCCCGCAGCACCTGCTCGTCGGCGTCGAAGGTGGTCAGCACCAGCACCTCGGGCGGGTCCGGCGCGGCCCGCAGCGCCTCGGTGGCGGCCAGCCCGTCGACGCGGGGCATCCGGATGTCCATGAGCACCACGTCCGGGGCGTACGCGGCGACCGCTGCGGGCACCTCGGCGCCGTCGGTGGCCTCGCCGACCACCCGCACGTCCGGCATCCCACCCAGGATCATCGACAGCGCGGCCCGGACCAGCGCGTCGTCGTCGACGATCAGCACCCGGACGGGCGGCTCGGCGGTCACGCGGGAGCCCAGGGCAGCCAGGCGGTGAGCCGGAAGTCGCCGCCGGCGTCCCGCCCGTGGTCGAGCCGGCCGCCGGCCAGGCTGACCCGTTCCGCGACACCCACCAGCCCGGTCCCGGTGCCGGGGATCGGCGAGCGGGCCTCGCCGACCGGCCACGGGTTGCGGATCTCCACGGCCAGGCCGTCGCCGGGGCCGCCGGCCAGCCGGACGGTCACCACCGCCCCGGGTGCGTGCTTGCGGGCGTTGGTGAGCCCCTCCTGCACGATCCGGTACGCGCTGCGCCCGACCGCCGCCGGCACCGCCGCCCGGTCGGCGACCTCGTCCACCACGCTGACCCGTACGCCGGCGGTCCGGGACTCGGCGACCAGGGCGGGGACGTCGCCCAGGGTGGGCTGCGGGCGCTCGGGGGTGGCCTCGGCGGACGGCTCGGCGCGGAGCACGCCGATCACCTCGCGCAGGTCCTGCAGCGCGGCGTGGGCGCTGGCCCGGATCACGCCGGCCGCGCGGGCGACCTCCTCCGGGGGCGCGTCCGGGCGGAACTCCAGGGCGCCGGCGTGCAGGCTGAGCAGGGAGATCCGGTGCGCGAGCACGTCGTGCATCTCCCGGGCGATCCGGGTGCGTTCGAGCTGGCGGGCCTGGTCCAGCCGGAGCTGCTGCTCGGCCTCGGCCCGCTCGGCCCGGTCACGCAGCGACAGCACGAGCTGGCGGCGGGCCCGGACGAACAGCGCCCAGGCCACCGTCCCGCCGATGAAGAGCAGGGTCCAGGCCACGGCCGCCCAGAACGGCAGCACCGGGTCGGGGCGGATCGCCAGGTAGAGCGGCGTCGTCACGAGGTGCCAGCCGACCAGTGCCAGGGCCACCGCGAGCCGCTGGTGCACCACGAGCGTGAACAGGATGATCAGCAGGGCGATCCCGGAGGTGACCGAGAAGAGGGCCAGCGGCGCGGCGGCCACGGCCAGCCCGACCGGCCAGCGCCGGCGCAGCCAGAGTGCCACGCTGACCAGCAACCCGATCGCCAGGTCGAGCTGGTTCAGCCACGCCGGCCCGAGGTTCATCGCGAATTCCGGCTCGGGCCGCATCGAGTCGCCGTAGGAGAGCAGCACCCAGGCCACCGAGAACAGGAAGGCCAGGCTGTCGACCAGCCAGTCCCGGGGCGTGCGCCGGGGCACCCGGGCGGTGGGCGCCAGGGATCCCGGCAGCAGCCAGGGGTGATCGGGTACGACGGCGCTGCTCATCCACCCATGCTAGGAAGCCCGCCGCGGCCCCGACCAGCTACCAAAGTCGACGCCTGCGGGTAGACCGAGGTATCGGCGGTTCCCGACCGCCGGCCGCAGCGGGCGACCGGGTGGCCCCGGCAGGCTCGACGGCATGATCGAAGTCGACCACCTCACCAAGCGGTACGGCCCGCACACCGCCGTCGAGGATGTCTCGTTCCGCTGCGAACCGGGCACGGTGACCGGTTTCCTCGGCCCGAACGGCGCGGGCAAGTCCACCACCATGCGGATGATCTGCGGGATGACCCTGCCCAGCGCGGGCGGCGCCACGGTCGCCGGGCGGCCCTACCGGGAGCTGCCCAACCCGGGGCGGGAGATCGGGGTGCTGCTCGACGCCTCCGCGCAGCACGCCGGGCGGACCGGTCGGGAGGCGCTGACCCTGGCCGCCCGGACCATGGGCGTGGAGCGCGGGCAGGTCGCCGCGAAGCTGGACCTGGTCGGGCTGAACGAGACGGCGGCGCGGCGGCGGGTCGGGGCGTACTCCCTGGGCATGCGGCAGCGGCTCGGCCTGGCGCTGGCGCTGCTGGGTGACCCCCGGGTGCTGATCCTCGACGAGCCGGCCAACGGTCTGGACCCGGAGGGCATCTTCTGGATGCGCGGCCTGCTGCGCGACTTCGCCGACCGGGGCGGCACCGTGCTGCTCTCCTCGCACCTGCTGCGGGAGGTGGAGGCGGTGGCCGACCGGCTCGTGGTGATCGGCGCCGGCCGGGTCGTCGCCCAGGGCGGCAAGGACGAGCTGCTGGCCGGCGCCGGCACCCTGGTCCGCGCCCGGGACCAGCACGCCCTGCGGCTCACCCTGGACCGGGCCGGCCTGCCGGCGACCGCCGGCACCGACGGCGGCTACGTCGTCCGGGCCGAGCCGGAGGCGGTCGGCCAGGCCGCCGCGGACGCCGGGCTGGTCCTCACCGAGCTGCGCCCGGCCGGCAGCGGCGGCCTCGAACAGCTCTTCCTCACCCTCACCGCCGGCGCGTCCACGAAGGAGGCCGTCCGATGACCGCCGTCACCGCCCCCGCCCCCACCCTGCGGGGCGCCACCGCCGCTGGTCCCTCGCTGGCCCGGCTGACCGCGGTGGAGCTGCGCAAGCTCGCCGACACCCGGGCCGGACGCTGGCTCCTGATCACCATCGGGCTGGTCGCGGCCGTCATCGTGACGGTGCAGATCTTCGTGCTGAAAGACGCGGAGCAGACCTTCACCGCCTTCTTCACCCCGTCGCTGTTCCCGGTCGGGCTGCTCCTGCCGGTGCTCGGCATCCTCTCCATCACGGCGGAGTGGTCCCAGCGCACCGCGCTGACCACCTTCGCGCTGGTGCCCCGCCGGGAGCGGGTGGTCACCGCGAAGCTCGCCGCGGTGGTGCTGGCCGCGCTGGCCTCGGTGCTGGTCAGCCTGGCCGTCGCGGCCGCCGGCACGCTGGCCGCCCGGGCCACCGGCGGAGCCGGCACCTGGACCTTCGACTGGCACCTGCTGCCGTACGCGGCGGTGTTCCAGGTGGCGAACGTGCTGATGGGCGCGGGCTTCGGTCTGCTGCTGCTGAACACCCCGCTGGCGATCGTCACCTACCTGCTGCTGCCGACCGTGTGGAGCGTCCTCGCCGCGATGATCCGGGCGCTGCGCGAGCCGGCGCGGTGGCTGGACACCTCGGTGACCATGGAACCCCTGCTCACTCCCGACATGACCGCCGGGCAGTGGGGCCGGCTCGGGGTGTCGCTGGCCGTCTGGCTGCTCGTCCCGCTGGTCGCCGGGCTGGCCCGCACGCTGCGGCGGGAGGTGTCCTGACCGTGGCGGCGCGGGGGTCCGGCGAGGCCGTCGTGGTCAGCGGCGGCGCCGGCGAGCTGGTGCTCATGTGGGCCGGGTTCCCGCTGCTGGGGGCGGGGCTGGGCGCGGCGCTGACCGCCGCGTCCGGCTGGGTGGCCGACCTGCCCTGGTTCCCCTTCCAGGGCTGGTTCGCGCTGCTGCACCGGTGGCCGGCGGAGCGGTCGTACCCGGTGGGGGCGGGGGTGCTCGCGCTGGCCGGCCTGGTGCTCGCGTTGCTCGGCACCCGGGAGCGGCTGACCGTGACGGTCGGGCGCGCCTCGGTCCGGCTGCACCGGGACGGCCACGGCCGCGACGTCGCCCGGGCCGGGGTCACCGGGGTGTTCCACGACGGGAAGGCGCTGGTGCTGCTGGACGCCGACGGCGGCGAGCTGGCCCGGGAGCCGTCCGACCTGAGCGCGGAACGGCTGCGCGCGGCGTTCACCGGGCAAGGCTGGCCCTGGGTCGAGCAGGACCCGTACGGGACGGCGTACCGGCGGTGGGTCGAGGGCCTGCCGGGGCTGCCGCCCGGGGCGGACGCGCTGCTGCGGGCCCGGCAGCGGGCGATCGACGCCGGACGGGCCGGCGAGGCGGGTGAGCTGCGCGACGAGCTGGCCCGGCTCGGCGTGGTGGTCCGGGACGAGCGGAAGCGGCAGTACTGGCGGCTGGTACCCGGTCCGCCGGACCGGGACGGCGTGCGGCGGTAGCGTCGGCGGTGGGACCACCGAGGGCGGGAGGGCGCGATGACCGAGCGGCAGCCGTACCGCGTGGTGGCCCGTCACCCGGGGTTCGAGCTGCGCCGCTACCCGCCCCACCTGGTCGCCGAGGTCCGCGTCGCCGGGTCGTTCGAGTCCGCCGGCAGCGCGGCGTTCCGGCCGCTGGCCCGGTACCTCTCCGGGGCGAACCGGTCGCGCCGGGCCGTCCCGGTGGCCGCTCCCGCCGGGCCGGGGCCGGCCGGCTCGGAGCGGATCGCCATGACGGTCCCCGTGCTGCAGATCGAGGGCGACCGGCCGGGGAGCTGGCTGGTGCAGTTCGTGATGCCGGCCGCCTTCACCCCGGCCACGCTGCCCGAACCGGCGGACCCGCTGGTCGCCACCCGGGAGATCCCGGGGCAGCTCGCGGCGGCGATGCGGTTCTCCGGGCGCTGGACCGCGCGGGCGTTCGAGCGGCGGGCCACCGCGCTCGGTCGCGCGGTCACCGCCGCCGGCCTGAGCCCGACCGGCGCCGTCCGGTACGCCCGCTTCGACCCGCCGTGGAAGCCCTGGTTCCTGCGGCGTAACGAGGTCGTGCTCCCGGTCGCCGAATAGGCGGCGGCCGGCACGGCCGCCGGGCCACCCCTAGACTCGGTGACCCCGCTGCCCGCCGGATGGGAGACCCCGTGCGCCGCTGCTCCGCCGCCCTGGTCCTGGTGCTGCTGCTCGCCGGTTGCGGCGGCGGCGCCGAGACGACCGTCCTGCCCGCCTGGGAGAGCCCCTCGCCGACCGCGCCCGCCCCGCTCACCGCCAAGGAGGCGAAGGGCCGGTACCTGGCCGTCGTGGCGCCGTACAACACGGCGCTGGAGGAGCTGGAGGCGGCGCTGAAGGCCGGCCGGCCGTGGCGGACCGTGCGGGGCCTGGCCCGGACCGTCGCCAGCACCAACGCCGCCCACGCCGAGCAACTCCGCACCACCGTCTGGCCGGCGAAGGCGCAGGCCCCGGTCGCCGCGCTGCTCAAGGAGAACGAGGTGGCGCTGCGGCACTGGCAGCTCGCGGCCGAGGCCGACAGCGCCGCGGTGCTGATGCGCGAGATCCGCGCCGCCGCCGCGCACGACGGCGGCGCGCAGGCCGACAAGGTACGCGTCGCCCTCGGCCTGCCGCTCTACCGGGACTCCTGAACCCGGGGCGATGATCTGTGCGGGCTCGCCGGTCACCGCGGCCGGACGACGTCGGGCCCGCGCCGAGGTGCGGCGCGGGCCCGACGGGGTGGAGAGCTACTTGCTGTTGCCCGTGTTCTTCACCCGGAAGGTGTAGTCCGCGTCCAGGTAGGTGAGGTCACCGGTCGGCAGGTTGGAGATCAGGACGGCGAAGTCGTCCTGGTTGCCGTTGGCGCACTTCGTCTTCAGGCCGCTGGCGGTGAACTGGTCGCCGGTGGACCGGTAGACCCAGTTGCCCGCGCCGTCGGTGGTCTCCCCCGCCGAGGTGACGCCCGGCGTGAGGTCGCAGTGGCTGACCACCTGGACCGTCCAGTTGTTGTCCTGCACGCCGTCGGTGCTGATCCAGTTGCCCGCCGCCGAGGTGAGGTTCGCCGCGGCGCCGTTGACCCGGACGTCATCGACGAACCAGCCGGTGTCCATGTACGCGGCGTCCGTGGAGTAGCGGAACCGCACGTCCGTGGTGCCGGCCGGCAGGTCGGCGGTGAGGTGCTGGTAGACCGGGTCGTCGACGAAGTACTCGCCGCCGGAGGTGCCGGTCAGGCCGTTGCCCTCCTCGTTGTTGCCGTGCGGGTCGTCGTCGGTGGTGACGACCTGGCCGGCGTCGGTGCGCACCGGCACCGTCACCCAGTTGCCGCCGACGAGCGCCTCGACGAAGCCGTAGTCCCAGCCCTCCTCGATGAAGTACCAGCTCCAGAAGTCCAGCGAGGTGACCGCGCCGGAGGTGGTGACATCGAGGATGTTGTCGTCCTGGCTCTCGTAGCCGGCGTACCAGTGCGTCGTGCCGGTGTGCGGCGCGATCACCGTCTCGTCGTCGCCGTCGAAGGCCAGCGACACGGTCGGGCCGGGGTTGCGGAACCGCTCGACCGACATGCCGAACGGCACGGCCGTGGTGTCCGGGCGGTTCTTCAGCCGCGCCCACTTGGCCTCGGGGGTGGCGCCGTGGTAGCTGCCCCGGCCGCCCCAGAAGACGTCGTCGGCGATGTCGATCGTCCACGAGGTGTCGGCCGGGTCGCCGAAGTTGAACGCCTTGATGTCGTAGATCGGCGAGTCCTCGTCGTCCAGGTAGACCGCCACCGACCAGTCGCGGAACAGGTCGGCCGCGCTGCGCAGGTGCGCGCCGGTCGCCGCGTTGAAGTCGTCGATGGCGTTCTGCACGCCGGTCATGCCGTCGGCCTGCTCCTCGAAGATCGTCTTGATGAGCAGGTCACCGGCCGTGCCGTCGTACTGCTTGTCCGGGGTGTAGGTACCGTCGCCGTTGCCGCCCGCCTGCTCCCAGAGGTACTGGAAGTAGGTGAACGCCGCCCCGTAGTTCGCGAGGCTGCCGCCCCACCGGGTCAGCGAGGTCTCCTCGTACAGGACCTGGTGGTTGGTCAGGTGCGAGCCGCCGGCGTCCAGGCCGTTGAGGAAGATGGCGAAGTCGGCCAGGCCCTCGTCGACCCAGGACAGCTCGCCGGGGTCGCTGTAGTTGTGCAGCAGGTGCTCCAGCTCGTGGGCGACCGTGCCCTCGTACAGCTCCGGGCGGTCGTTGGCCGGGTTGGCGTCCCGCCACGGCGAGTCGTTCGGGCCGACCCGGTTGGCCCAGTCGAGACCGTCGACCGAGATGACGTTCATGCCGACGCTGCCGATGAAGTCCGGCGCGAAGTAGCCGGCGGTGTACGAGGTGACCGCGCAGTCGTAGTAGGCGTCGTCCTGGATGTTGTAGACCAGCATGACCAGCGAGTCGCTGGCCGGCTCGTCCGGGTCCGCCGCGTCCATCGGGCCGTAGTGTTCCTCGTCCACGGCGACGATCTGGTCGGCGAGCTTGTCGCCGACGTAGTTGATCTGCGCCTGGGTGAGGGTGAACTGCGCGGCTGTGGCGGTGGCGCAGGGAACGAACTCGTCGCCCGGGTTGTGGTCGAACTGCGGGTCGAGGCTGGCCACGCCGGCCGGCGCGGTGCCGTCGAGCGGGGTGCCCTTCGGGACGTAGATGTAGACCGGGGTGCCGTCCGGGGTGGTGTTGGCGTAGACCCGGGTGAAGTCCTGGTTGTAGGTGCCGCCCGCCGCGCTGTCGTTGATCGGCACCGTGATGGTCGGCTCGCCGGGAAGGTTCTCGTGATCGTTGGCCTGGGCCGGGGCCGAGACCGTGAAGGCGAGCGCCGTCACGCCCGCCACCACAGCCGCGATCCGGCTCGGTCGTCTCATTCGCACGCGGATGCCTCCTGCTGTGAGGCGGTGATCAGCTCCGGCCACCGCCGTCGGGAATCGCGTTGCCCCCGTCGCGCCGCCCGAATAAGCAGCTGAGCAGGGGAATGTTGACTTCAGGCAACCACTCTCGACGGTGGGTTGCGAAGCAGCAACAGGTCACAAGTACGACACGAACGGGCCTCGCGCTCCGCCGTACGGACGACCGCCCCGCGCCGCCCGGCGGACCTCCGGCGAGATTCCCGGACCGGTCGGGAGGCTGCACCCGGGTCACCCGGGAAGCCGGTCCCGCACTCTTCCGAACAAGACAGCTCGGAAGGAGAACGCGATGCGTACGTTGATCGAACGGCTGGCCCGGGTACCGCTGGGCGCGGTCGGGCTGGCCATCGCCCTGTGCGCGGCGATGGCCGCCGGACATGTGCTGCTGGTGCGGCACATCCACGACACCGGCGGCGAGGAATGGCCACAGTGGGTTGGCCGGTCGACCATCGAGTCGTACTGGGGCCTGCTGCCGCTGGCGTTCCTGGCCCTGTGGGCGCGGCGGCAGCAGCGCACCGGCCGGCTCGGCCGGGTCGGGGCGGCGCTGCTGGCCGCCGGGCCGGTCGCGGCGCTGCTCATCGCCGTCGCCGCCGTGGTCTGGGGCGGGATCCTCGCCCGCGGCGACCTGCCTGCCTCGGTGATGTCGCTCGAACTGCTCTTCTACGTCATGATGCTCGGCGTGCTGGTCACCGGGATCGCCTTCCTGCTGGACGCGGGGGTCCGCTGGTGGGGTGCGGCGATGATCGTCGGCCTGCTGGCCGATTTCGTCATGCCGCTGGCCCTGTCCGCCGTCTACGTGGTGTTCGGGATCCTGCTGACGGTCGCGGCGCTGCGCTCGGGCCGCGAGGACGTCTCCGTCGAGCCCGCCGTCGAACCGGCTCACTGAGGGGGTGGGGGATGAGCGGAGCCGCGGTGACGGCAGGGGTGGACGGCGCGCGGGACGGCCTGCGTGCGGCCACCGTCACCGCGGTCTCCGCCGCCGTGGCGGCGGTCGCCGGTGGCGCACTGGTCACCGTCGCCGGGCCGGGTGCGAGCTGGACCCTGGCCAGCAACCTCACCCACAGCCTCCTGCTGCTGGCGGCGGGCTGGTGGCTGCTGCGCATTCACCGGCCGCAAGAAGCTTCCTAAGAACATCAACCGGCGTCTCGCCGCGTGGACCAAAGGGGTCACCGCCGAGGCCCTGAAGAACGTGTCGGAGCGCAGAGGTTCTGCGCTCGTGCACGTCAACGCCGCCTACACCTCACAAGCCTGTCACCGCTGCGGCTGGCTCGGCCGACGTAGTGGGGACCGGTTTCACTGCGCCTCGTGCGGGGTGGTGTGGCAGGCCGACGTGAACGCCGCGATCAACATCCTGCACCGAGCCGGCGACCCCGACATTGCCCTGCACACCCCACACCACAAGGTGAAGCAGATCCTGCAGGATAGGACCGATCGCCACCGGACCAGACTGCCGGTCCAGGACTCCAACCCAGCCACCGCCGGGCGGAGAGCGAATCATCCGAACCGCTCAACTATGAGCAATAAGTAGGAAGCAGGATCCCGATGAACCGCTACGTCGCCCTGCTGCGTGGGGTCAACGTCGGCGCCACCCGGCTCGCCATGGCCGACCTGCGCCGCATCGTCAGCGACCTCGGGCACGAGGACGTCAAGACCTACCTGCAGAGCGGCAACGTGGTGTTCAGCAGCCCGCCGACGAAGGACGACCTCCTGGCCGAGGGCATCGCCCGCCGGCTCGCCGACGAGCTGGACCTGCGCGTGCCGGTGCTGGTGCGCAGCGGCGACGAACTGGCGGCGGTCGCCGCGGCCAGCCCGTACGCCGGGAAGCAGGACGACCCGACCCGGGTGCTGGTGGCCTTCCTCTCGGCCGCGCCGAGCAAGGCCCGGGTCAAGGAGCTGGCCGCGCCGGCCGGGGAGAACCTGGAGTTCACGGTCGACGGCCGCGAGATCCACCTGCACTTCCCCGACGGCGGCTACGGGCGGACCAAGTTCACCAACGCCCACCTGGAGAAGAAGCTGGGCGTGGTGGCGACCACCCGCAACTGGAAGTCGGTGCTGGCCCTGCGCGACCTGACCGCCGGCTGAACGGAGGGGCCGGCCCCCGTGACCCGGCCCCTCCGCCACCGGTTCCTAGAAGTGGTACGCCGTGTGGTACTCCGGCACCAGCACGCGGCTGCGCGGCGACACCCTGCGCACCGCGGCGATCAGGTCGTCGAGGCGCTTGCGGTCGTTCGGCGCGACCGTCGGCGGGTTGGTCAGCGGCGTCTCGAAGTTGTCCCAGTGCACCGGCACCACGACCCTCGGATAGTCGAGGGCGGCCATCAGCCGGGGCACGTAGTCGGCGGTCGAGGTGGTCGCGGCGGAGGCCACCATCGCCACGTCGGGAGCCAGCCCGGCCAGGTTGCGCTCGGCGAAGTCGCTGGCCCCCATGAAGAACACCGACGGGCCGCCGTCGACGCGGATCTGGTACGCCAGGGTGTCGCCCTCGGGCAGGTCGGAGATCTTCTCCGGCCTCGGCGGCCGGCTGACCCGCACCCCCGGGAAGGCCATCGACCAGGAGCCGTTGCGGCTGTGCAGCGAGCTGACCACCTCGACCGTGTACGCGCCGAAGTCGAGCACCTCGCCGCCCCGGACCGGCGCGAGCTGCCCGCTCGGCAGCCCGTACGCCAACCCGAGGTGGTAGGCGCTCAGCGTGCCGACGACCCGGGCGCCGGTGCGGCCCGCGATGTGGGGGACGTCGTTGAAGTGGTCCCAGTGGGTGTGCGTGACCAGGATGTTCTCGGCCCGCTCCACCAGCCGGTCCACGACGGCGGTGTCCACCGTCAGCGGGGTGTTCTCGTTGAACCCGCCCGTGAACAGGCCGGTGTCGTAGCGGCTCAGGTACGGGTCGACCAGCACGGTGCGGTCGCCGATGTCGATCCGCCAGCCGGAGGTACCCCACCAGCGGAAGCTGACCGCGCCGGAGCGCCGGGGCCCGGCGGCGGCGACCGGGGCGGCCTGGGCCGGCGCGGCGGATGCGCCGGCGACCAGGCCGGCGGTGGACACGGCGGCGGTGCCGACGGCGGCATCGCGCAGGAAGCGGCGGCGGTCGTAGGGCCGTTTGTCGAGCATGAAGCGTCCTCCCCGTGCGGGACAGGTTGATCGGTCCGCCCACCCCACCACCGGTCGCCCGCCGGTGTCCAAGATCAGCGGGCGGAAGGCGCGATACGCGTTCCGATATCACCGCAGGTCACGACCGGCGGCGCGGGCCGTTCCCGGCCGGGAGATCAGCCGGCGCGCAACGCCTCGACGGCGGCCCGCGCGGCCTCGCCCATGGCCAGGTCCACGTCGATCCGGCGGGTGCTGAGCCGCTCGGTGCGGGCGAGGACCGCGACCGCGTACCGGCCGCCGTCGGGATATTCGACGACCCCGGCCTCCAGGTGCAGGCCGGGCAGGGTGCCGGTCTTCCCGGCGACCCGGACGCCGGGCGGGAAGCCGGCGGCGAGCCGGGTCCAGAAGAGCTGCCGGGCCATCAGCTCGCGGACCATCGCGCAGGCGGCCGGCGGCCCCGCCTCGTCCCGCCAGATGAGGCCGAGCAACCGGGTCAGCTCCCGGGCCGTGCTGGAGGTGGTGTGCTCCGGGTCGAACACCCGCATGGCCCGGACCCGCTCCGGCGGCAGGGTGGGGAAGATCCGCGCGAAGTCGGCCTCGGTGCGGGCCCCCACGTCGGCGAGCATCGTCTCGACCAGCTGACGCGGGCCGCCGACGATCCGGGTACGCGGCAGGCCCAGCTCGGCGGCGAGCATCGGCAGCACGTCCGGGCCGACCCGGCGCAGCAGCAGGTCAGCGGCGGTGTTGTCGCTGACCGACATGGCGAAGTAGGCCAGGTCGCGCAGGGACACCTCGACGTCGTCGGCGCAGCCGGCGACGCCCCAGCCGCCGAGCCGGTCGGCCGCGCCGACCAGCACCCGCTCGACGGGGTCGAGCTGGCCGGCGACGGCCTGCCGGGCGAACTCCAGCACCAGCAGGATCTTGAACACGGAGGCGATCACCACCTGCTCGTCGGCCCGCAGCGCCACCTCCCGCCCCGGCGCGTCGACGTCCTCGACGTGCAGGCAGCCGCTGATCCCGGCCCGCCCGAAGATCTCCTCGATCCGCTCCCCGCTCACCCCGACACGCTAACCAGCGGCGACCGGGGCGGGCGTAGGGTGCCCGTCGTGGACCTGCTGCGACACCTGCGGCACTTCGTGGTGGTGGCCCGGGAGCTGCACTTCGGGCGGGCGGCCGAGGTGCTGGGCATGGCGCAGCCGCCGCTGAGCCAGTCGATCCAGCGGCTGGAACGCGAGCTGGGCGCCACCCTGTTCGACCGGTCGCAGCGCCAGGTCCGGCTCACCACGGCCGGCCAGCTCCTGCTCGGCGAGGCCGACGAGCTGCTCGCCGTGGAACGCCGGCTGCGCAACCTGGTCGACCAGGTCCGCCGGGGCGCGCTCGGCGTGCTGCGTGCCGGCGTACCCCCGGAGACCCCGGCCGTGACGCTGCGCGCGCTGCTCGACGGGCTCGCCGCGCGGGCCCCCGGTCTCGACCTGGACCTGCACGAGCTGACCAGCGCCGAGCAGCGGCGGATGCTGGCCGAGGGGCGGCTCGACGTGGGCCTGCTGCACCACCCGGTGGAGGAGGCCGGGCTGCGCTTCGGCCCCGCCGTGGACGCGCCGGTCGGGGTGCTGCTGCCCCGGGCCGCCCCGGCGGCCCGGGCCCGCGAGGTTCGACTGGCCGACCTGGCCGGCCTGGACCTGGTCACCGCGCCGCCGGCCACCGCGCCCGGCTGGCACGGGCACCTGCTGGCGGTCTGCCGCCGGCACGGCTTCGCGCCGGCCCGGGTCCGGCCCGCCCGCAACCCGGAGTTCCTGTTCGGGTTGCTGCTGGCCGGTGGCGCGGTCGCGCTGGAACCGGAGCCGGTGGCCCGCCGCGAGCCGCGGATCGCCTGGCGGCCGCTGGTCGACGCGCCGCTGGTCAAGCGGACCTCGGCGGCCTGGCCGGCGCGGGCCGGGCACCCCGCGGCCCCGATGTTCGGGCAGCTCGCGGCCCAGGTGCTGGCGGCCGCGGAGCCGCCACCGGCGACCGCGGCGCTCGCGTCGGCCGCCCGGCCCTGGCCGGTGCTCTTCGAGGCCGGTGAGCAGCCACAGGTGGGCTGAACGCGCCTCAGGGCGGCACAGATCACCCCGACGGCGGCCGTGACGAGCCGGGTCGAGCGGGTAGAGAAGCCTGGTGGCAAGGCCCGGCGCCGCGCGTGGAAGCGTTCCCCCGGGCACCCGGACGATCGGAGATGAGGCTTCATGGCCCCGAACAGCGTTCCCGACATCTCGCTCAACGACGGCAACACCATCCCGCAGCTCGGCTTCGGGGTCTTCCAGATCGACCCGAAGGACACCGTGCAGGCCGTCCGCACTGCGCTGGAGGTCGGCTACCGGCACATCGACACGGCCGAGATGTACGGCAACGAGGCCGAGGTCGGGCAGGCCGTGCGCACCTCCGGGCTGGACCGCAGCGAGGTCTTCGTCACCAGCAAACTGAGCAACGCGTTCCACCGCCCGGACGACGCCCGCAAGGCGTTCGAGTCGACCCTCGCCGAGTTGAAGTTCGACTACCTCGACCTGTTCCTGATCCACTGGCCGCTGCCCACCCGCTACGACGGTGACTTCGTGTCCACCTGGCGGGTGCTGGAGGAGCTGCAGCGCGACGGCCGGATCAGGTCGATCGGCGTCTCCAACTTCCAGGTGGCGCACCTGGAGCGGCTGGCCGCCGAGACGGAGATCGCGCCCGCGGTGAACCAGATCGAGGTGCACCCCTACTTCGCCAACGAGGAGGTGCGTGCCTACGGCAAGGCCCACAACATCCTCACCGAGGCCTGGTCGCCGATCGCGCAGGGCAAGGTGCTGGACGACCCGACCGTCGTCGACATCGCCGAGGAGGTCGGGCGGACCCCGGCCCAGGTGGTGCTGCGCTGGCACGTGCAGCGCGGCGACATCGTCTTCCCGAAGTCGACCACGCCGAGCCGGATCGAGGAGAACTTCCGGATCTTCGACTTCGAGCTGGACGGCGCGACCGTGGACCGGCTCAACGGCCTGGACATGGGCGAGGCGGGCCGGCAGGGGCCCAACCCGGACACCTTCGACTACATCCCGGACTGAGCCGCCACCGCGACCGGGGGCCGGGCGGCCGGCCCCGGTCGCGGGCTCAGGAGCCGACGCGTTCGGCGGCCCGGCGGAACGCGGCCTGCGTCGGCGACCCCGGCTCGGGGACGTAGACGATCAGCCTCTGGTCGGTCTCCGGCACGTGCAGCACCCGGCACTCGAACTCCAGCGGGCCCAGCTCCGGGTGGGCGACCCGCTTGACGGTCGGGCGCTGCTCCCCCACCTCGTGCTCGGCCCACAGCGCGGCGAACCGCGGGGAGAGCCCGAGCAGCTCGGTCACCAGCCCGGCCAGCGCCGGATCGGCCGGGTAGCGGCCGTACGCGGCCCGCAGGTCGGCCACCGTGGTCCGGGCGAAGCGCAGCACCTCCGGGTCGGCCCAGTGCGACTCGGGCACCGTGCGGCCGAACATCCAGCGGACCATGCTGCGCTCGCCGGCCGGCACCGCCGACAGGTCGCCCACGAACCAGGCGGCCAGCCGGTTCCAGGCCAGCACCTCGTACGCGGCGTCGACCAGGTAGGCGGGCGTCTCCGTCATGGCGTCGAGCAGGTGCCGCAGCCCGGCCGGCACCTCCCGGGACGGGCCGACCGCGTCCGGTGGGCTCTCCCCCGCGACCCGGAACAGGTACGCCCGCTCGTCGCGGCTGAGCAGCAGCGCCCGGGCCAGCGCGGCGAGCACCTGCCGGGACGGGTGCGGCCCGCGCCCCTGCTCCAGCCGGATGTAGTAGTCGATGGACATCCCCGCGAGCTGGGCCACCTCCTGGCGGCGCAGGCCCGGCGTGCGGCGGCGTACCCCCTCGGGGAGGCCGACCTCGGCGGGGCGCAACCGGGCGCGGCGGGTGCGCAGGAACCCCGCCAGCTCGTCGCGGCGCAGTGTGCTCATGCCCCCCAGCCTGCCGCACGGCCGGCTCCCGAGGCTGGTACCGCCGGTACCAGCCTCGGCGGGCCTCTCCCACCGCCGGGCGCCGGGCGGCAGCCTCGACGGCATGACGACGACGATCGCCCTGATCACCGGGGCCAACAAGGGAATCGGGCTGGCCACCGCCCGGCAGCTCGGCGCGCGCGGGATGACCGTGCTGGTCGGCGCGCGGGACGCCGTGCGGGGCCGCGAGGCGGCGGACAAGCTGCGCGCCGAGGGGGCGGACGCCCACTTCGTGCCGCTGGAGGTCACCGACGCGGCGTCGGTCGCCGCCGCGGCCGAGCTGGTCGAGCGGGAGTACGGCCACCTGGACGTGCTGGTCAACAACGCCGGCATCATCCGCGCCGACGGCGCCGGGCTGCCCAGCGAGACGACGCTCGACACGCTGCGCGAGGTGTACGAGACGAACGTGTTCGGCGTGGTCGCGGTGACCAACGCGCTGCTGCCGCTGCTGCGCCGGGCGCCGGCCGCCCGGATCGTCAACGTCTCCAGCGAGGTCGGCTCGATCGCGGTGATGACCGACCCGGGGGGCGCCCTGTTCGCGCTGACCTCGATCCCCTACCCGTCCTCGAAGACCGCGCTGAACATGGTCACCGCCATGTACGCCAAGGAGCTGCGGGACACCCCGATCAAGGTGAACGCGGCCAACCCCGGCTACTGCGCCACGGACCTCAACCACCACAGCGGCTTCCGCACCGCGGAGGAGGGCGCCGAGGTGAGCGTGCACCTGGCCACCCTGCCGGCGGACGGGCCCAGCGGCCTGCTCTGGGGCTACCAGATGGACGCCGGCGGCGGCTACGGGGTGCTCCCCTGGTGAGGTTTGACTTCGCGCGCACTCGAAGGTGGAGGGTGAGGGCAACGTTCTGACGGGGAGGAACCCATGCGTTACCGCACCATCGGCACCGACCCGGCCACCCGGCGCGAGGTCAGCGTGCTCAGCCTCGGCGCGATGCTCTTCGGCACCGCCACCGACGAGGCCACCTCGTACGCGATCCTCGACCGGTACGTCGAGGCCGGCGGCACGTTCATCGACACCTCGGACAACTACGCGTTCTGGCAGAACGGCGGCCAGGGCGGGGAGAGCGAGGAGCTGCTCGGCCGCTGGCGGCGCAGCCGCGGGATCGGCGGCGAGGTGGTCATCGCCACCAAGCTCGGCGCCCGTCCCCTCGCCCCGGGCACCAGTTACCTGGACAACGCCGAGGGCCTGTCCGCCAAGGTGATCCGCGAGTCGGCCGAGCGCAGCCGGGAACGGCTCGGCGTGGAGAAGCTCGACCTGCTCTACGCGCACATCGAGGACCGGACCGTGCCGCTGGAGGAGACGGTCCAGGGCTTCGCCGAGCTGGTGGCCGAGGGCACGGTCGGGCTGCTCGGCGGCAGCAACCACCGCGCCTGGCGGGTCGAGCGGGCCCGGTCGCTCGCCGCCGCGGCCGGCCTGCCCGGGTACGAGGTGCTCCAGTACCACCGCAGCTACCTGGCCCGGCGACCGGACGTGCCGAGCGACCTGGACCCGGACGGCGACGTCGGCTGGGTCGGCCCCGACCTGGCCAGCTACCTGCGAGCCGAGCCGCAGCTCACCCTGGTGGCGTACTCGCCGCTGCTCAAGGGCGCCTACGCGAAGCCGGAACGGCTCGCCGAGGATTACGCCCTGCCGAGCACCCCGGCCCGGCTCGCCGCGCTGCGGGAGGTCGCCGACGAGATCGGGGCGACCGTCAACCAGGTGGTGCTCGCCTGGTTGCTGGGCGGGGACGTGCCGGCGATCCCGCTGGTCGGGTTCTCCTCCGTGGCGCAGCTGGAGGAGAGCCTCGCGGCGGTCGACCTGGAGCTGACCGCGGAGCAGCGGACCCGGCTGGACACCGCCCGCTGACGCGCGCTGGCCGGGCGTGCCTCGGCACGCCCGGCCAGGACGGTCCCCCTGCTCAGCCCGCCGGGAACGGGCGCAGCCCGATGTCGACCGTCAGCGTGCCGCTGGCGGGAACGGTGACCCGCTTCGCGCCGCCGGCGTCGGCGACGCCGTCGTACCAGCCGGCGTAGTGGGCGAACCCGCCCCACTGCCAGTCGACCGTGACGGTCTGCCGGCCGAGCACCCGCGTCTCGTACCGCCCGTCGTAGTCCCACGTCGACCCGACCACCTCACCGGTGGCGGCGTTGTGGAACGTCAGCACGGCGCTGACCGGGCGCCCCGCGGGGTTGGTCAGCCCGCCGGTCACCAGCGTGCCGCGCTTCAGCGCCGGGCTGTAGGAGGTGCTGCCACCGGCCCGGACGGTGACCGGCTTCGCCTGGCCCCGGACCGGGACCCCGCCCGACCACTGGAGGGCGTGGTCGGTGGTGGTGAACAGGAGCGGCCAGCGGTAGGGGCCGAGCCAGTCGATCCGGTAGGTGCCCTGACCGTCCAGGTAGGTGCCCCAGCTGAGGTAGGACAGGCCCGAGGAGTGGGCGAGCGAGACCTCACCCGAGGTCACCGGCGCGCCGGTGGCGGCGCTGGTCACGGTGCCGGTGATGGTCCCGGCCCGGTCGAGGCGGACCGGCGGGACCGTGACGGTCCGTCCGGCGGCCACGGTGACGGTACGGGCCCTTGTCGGGTCACCCGTGCCGCCGGTGGAGCCGACCCACTGCGCCCCGTACGGCGAGTCGCCCGTCGGACGCACGAACAGGTTCCAGGCGCCGGCCTCGACGGAGTCGAGGCGGAGGCGCCCGGTCCCGTCGGAGCAGGCCAGCGGGCCGACGCTCGGCAGCTCGCCGGTGCCGGCCGGCGCCACCGTCGCGCAGGCGCCCGCGACCGGCGCGCCGGTGGCGGCGTCGACCACCGTCGTCTCCAGGTGGGCGGCGGGCGTCAGGTCGACCAGCGCGGTGGCGGTGCCGCCCTCGACCACGGTCACCTCGGCGTCGGTGGCCAGGTGGTTGCCGTCCTCGGTGTAGACGCGGATCGTCTGCGGGCCCGGCACGAGCCGGGGAATGGTCAGCTCGGTGTCGTCGCAGGTGCCGCCACGGCCGTCGGCGTACGCGCAGACCCGGGTGATCGGCGCACCCGTGATCGCGTCCCGCGCCCGCACGGTGAGCGGGCTCGGCGGGAGCAGCCGCTCGGTGACGTCCGTCGTGCCCCCCGCGGTCACGCGGAACGCCTGGGCCTGGGCGTAACCGGTCTTCCCGGGCACCCACTGCCGCAGCCCGTCGTCCGGCTGGTCGGGGTCGACGTACGCCGGAGTGATCCTGATCTTGTAGTCGTTGGCGGGCACCTCCACGCTGAGCTGCCCGGACTCGTCGAGTTGCAGGAATTCGGAGTGGCTGTCGTCGGTGGCGGCGAGGTCGACGCTGCCCCGGGCGGCGGTGCCGTCGGGCTGGGTGACGGTGAGCCGGAGCAGCCCGACGTCCTGCTCCGGTGCGGCGGAGGCGGCGGTGGCCGGTAGGGCGGCGGCCAGAACCGCGACGGTGAACGCGGCGAGACTTCGACGTGCGACGGACACAGGAGGTCCCCTCTCCGGTCGGTGTGCGCACGGGGACCCGCGGGGCAGCCGACGAGACACGCCCCCGTGCGTCATGTGCCGTCGGCAGCGTAGGGCGACCAGGTCGTCGCGCACTGTCCGCGATCCGGCATCCGGCGGCGGTGCCGCACCTCCCGCGCGAAGAGGCATATCGGTCGTGCCCGCCTCATCCCTCTCGCGTCAGCTCGATGCGCCAGTCGTTGGAGCGCATGAGGTGCCCCGGCGGGTATTCGAACTCCGTCTCGCCCAGCAGCGTGAACCCGGCCTTGCGGCACACCGCGTTCGACGCCGGGTGCTCCACCGACGGGTAGGCGTGCGCGAAACACCGGTCGCCGTGCGCCGCGGCCTCCGCGATCAGGGCGCGCACCGCCGCGCTCGCCAGCCCCCGCCCCTGGTACGCCGGCAGCACCGCCCAGCCCATCTCGTAGACCGGCTCGCCGCGCCACTCCCGCGCCCAGTAACCGACACTGCCCACCTTCGTCCCGTCGGGCAGCCCGACGGTGAACATGTGTCCGCTGCGCGGGCCGGGGCCGCGCAGGTAGCGCTCGTGCCGGGCGAGCACCTGCTCGTCGGTCTCCGGGCCGCCGGTGTGCGCCCGCACCTCCGGCGCGTTGAGCTGCCGCAGCAGCGCCAGGTCGTCGGCGCTCCACCGCGCGAGGCGTACCTCGGTCATGCCCTCCCCCTCTTCTCCGACGCCGATTGAAGCAGCCGACCCCGACACCGGTCCGCCAGATCGGATCTGGCGGGTCGCCGGTCCGCGTCTGGCGCCTGCGGGGTGAGGCCCGACACCAGCGGGAGGGGAGCATGACGCCGTTGCGGCTCGCTGTGATCATCGGCAGCACCCGGGAGGGACGGATCGGCGACCGGATCGGTCGCTGGTTCGTCGCGCAGGCACGCCGTCGCGACGGGCTCGCGGTGACCGTGCTCGACCTCGCCGGGTACAACTTCCCGGCCAGCCTGCCGGCCGAGCCCACGGCGGCCATGCGGTCGTTCGCGGGGGAGGTGAACCGGGCGGACGCGTTCGTGGTGGTCACCCCGGAGTACAACCACAGCTTCCCGGCGTCGTTGAAACAGGCGATCGACTACGCGTACGACGAGTGGCAGGCCAAGCCGGTCGGCTTCGTGTCGTACGGCTGCCGGTCGGTCGGCCTGCACGCGGTCGACCAGCTCCGGACCGTGTTCACCGCCCTGCACGCGACGACCGTGCGCGACACCGTCGGCGTCGACCTGCTCGACGGCGAGCCGACGGGGCGGGCCGAGGAGCGGCTCCGGCAGGACGCCCGGGTGCTCCTCGACGAGCTCTGCTGGTGGGGCCTGGCGCTGCGCGAGGGCCGCGCGGCGCGCCCGTACGTCTCCTGAGAACACGAAGAGAGGTAGTGATCATGAGTAACCGGAACACCGGCCTGGCCGTCGAGGCCGACGGCCTGGTCCGGTCGTTCGGCTCGACCCGCGCGCTGGACGGCCTGGACCTCCAGGTCCCCGCCGGCACCGTCTACGGCCTGCTCGGGCCGAACGGCGCCGGCAAGACCACCGCGGTGCGGGTGCTGGCCACGCTCCTGCGCCCGGACGGCGGGCGGGCCCGCGTCTTCGGCCACGACGTCGTCGCCGAGGCGGACGCGGTCCGCGCCCGGGTCAGCCTGACCGGCCAGTATGCCTCGCTCGACGAGGACCTGACCGGCGCGGAGAACCTGGTCCTGCTGGGCCGGCTGCTCGGCCTGGGCCGGCCGGCGGCCCGGCAGCGGGCCGACCGCCTGCTCGCCGCGTTCGGGCTGACCGAGGCGGCCGGGCGGCAGGTGAAGAAGTACTCGGGCGGGATGCGGCGGCGGATCGACATCGCGGCGAGCATCCTCAACACCCCGGACCTGCTCTTCCTCGACGAGCCGACGACCGGGCTGGACCCGCGCAGCCGCAACCAGGTGTGGGAGATCATCCGGGCGGTGGTCGCCCACGGCACCACCGTGCTGCTGACGACGCAATACCTGGACGAGGCCGACCAGCTCGCCGGCCGGATCGCGGTGGTCGACCACGGCCGGGTGATCGCGGAGGGCACCCCGGGCGAGCTGAAGTCGTCGGTCGGCTCGGGCACCGTCCACGTGCGACTGCGCGACGCCGGGGATCGGCCCCGGGCCGAGCAGGTGCTGCGGACGGCGCTGGGCGTGCCGGTGCAGCTGGCGGCGGACCCGGTGGCGCTCACCGCCCGGGTCGGCGAGGACGGCACCGATCTGGAGGCCGGCGAGCAGGCCGCGCGCGCCCTCGGCGAGCTGGCCCGGGCCGGCATCGTGGTGGACGACTTCTCCCTCGGCCAGCCGAGCCTGGACGAGGTGTTCCTGGCCCTGACCGACCACCCCGCCGTCGGGACCGACGAGCGGGACGACGAACTGGAGGCGGCCCGATGAGCGACACCGCGACCACGACCGGGCGGCCGCCGTCCGTCTACGTGCCGTCCGCCGAGGCGCTGGCCACGGTCCTCGCCCCGGGCGAGCGGCCGCCGAGGCCGGGCGCGCTGGCCGCGTCGCTGACCTTCGGCTGGCGGGCCATGCTGAAGATCAAGCACGTGCCCGAGCAGCTGTTCGACGTGACCGCGTTCCCGATCATCATGGTGCTGATGTTCACGTACCTGTTCGGCGGCGCCCTCGCCGACAGCCCGCGGGACTACCTGCAGTTCTTCCTGCCCGGCATCATGGTGACCAGCGTCGTGATGATCACCATGTACACCGGTGTCGGGCTGAACAACGACATCGAGAAGGGCGTCTTCGACCGCATCCGCACCCTGCCGGTCTGGCGGCCCGCCGCGCTGGTCGGCATGATCTTCGGCGACGTGCTGCGCTACGTGCTCGCCGCGGTGGTCATCCTCGGCGTGGGGCTGGCGCTCGGGTTCCGGCCCGCCGGCGGGCCCGTCGGCGTCGTGGCCGGCATCGGCCTGCTGGTGATCTTCTCGTTCGCGTTCTCCTGGGTGTGGACGTTCTTCGGCCTGGTGCTGCGCAGCGAGAAGTCGGTGATGGGGGTCAGCATGATGGTGCTGTTCCCGCTGACCTTCCTGAGCAACGTCTTCGTCGACCCGGCCACCATGCCGGGCTGGCTGCAGGCCTTCGTCAAGGCCAACCCGGTCACCCACCTGGTCGCGGCCGTACGCGCCGCCATGGCCGGGTCGTCGGACGCGACGAACACCATGTGGCTGCTGTTGTGGAGCGCCGGGTTCGTGGCCGTCTTCGGCACGCTGACCATGTACCGCTACAACCGCCGCTGACCCGACTGGCCGACGGGGGTATCGCCACGGGCGATACCCCCGTCGTCGTCCCGCCCCTATCGGACGCGGTTCGCCCACCGCCAGTTGTGCACGAAGCCGTGCTTGACACCGCCGAAGAAGTACGCCCACACGGGGCTCGTGGCGTACGGGCCGATCTCGTCGAACATGGCCTTCGCCTCGTCGCGGCGGTCGGACAGCGAGTAGGCGAGGGCGAGCCAGTTGCGGCACACCATCGCGTCGCCGTGCCGGGGCGGGCCGGCCGCTCGCCACTTCGCCGCGCAGGCGTCGTACTCCTGCCGCACCTCGGGGCGCTGGAAGTACCGGCGGCAGGCCAGCACCCCTTCCGGAGTGGGGGTGCCCCAGTTGAACTCGCGCATGGCGTACTCGAAGTGCGCGAACAGGGGAAGCAGGGTGACCGCCGTCCCGGGCGGGGCGGCGGCCGCGGTGGCCCGGGCCAGGCCGAACATCTCCTCGTGCGAGCCGTACCACTTCTCGCAGAGGAAGCTCACCGCCGCCAGGTGGATCCCCAGGTTGAACGGGTCACGGCGCCGCGCCTCGGTGAACGCCTGGTGGAACTCCGCCTGCCGCGAGCGGCCGTCAGAGAACATCGCCCACAGCACGTCGATCCACGGCACGGGATCGTGGGGCGCGAGGGCGATGGCCCGGCGCGCGGCGAGCGCGGCCTGGGCCGACAGCTCGGCGAACCCCTGGAACTGCTCCTGGGTCGTCTGGTCGGCCGGGGCCGAACCCCGCGCCCGGCCCGCTCGTTCCGCGAGCGTCGCGGCGAGGAGGACGGCGGCGGTCGGATCGTCGGGAGCGGACACCAGCCAGGCGTCCAGCCACGTGTCCTCCGCGGCGGCGTCGCTGAGGACGGAGACCCGGCGGGCCCGGCGCTCCCAGTCGGAGCCGGCAGCCTCGATCATGTCGCGGGCGGCACGCCAGTCCGCGGACGCCTTGTCCCGCGCGGCACGCAGCTCCAGGTCGTCGAGGGCTCGGTCCAGGTCGACGGCCGGCTCGGCCGGCCGCTGACCACGGCTGAAGAGGTTCCGGAACATCGGGGGAGCATAGGCCCCTCGGCCCGGTCGTGGTGGCCGGCCGGTCCGGCAGTTGATCATCCGTCGATCCCGGGCCGTGGCCTCAGCGGCCAGCTGCCTCACCAGGCTCAGAGGCGCCAGGGCACCGGCTCGGTGGGGAGGTAGCGGCAGGAGCTGCCGGTGGAGACGGCGGCACGCAGATGTTCGGCGAGCGCCGGATGCCGATCGTCCAGCCGGCGCAGCGTGTCACGGATCCGGGCTGTCACCGCCTTGCGGGCCCGCTCGGCCTCGTCGCCGAGCCGGCGGGTGCGCCCCGCCAACCCCGCCGCGGCGCGCAGCTCGGCCAGCAACGCGGTGCGTTCAACGTCCAGGGCGGCCACCTTCCGGTCGTCGCCGCGGGCGGCGGCCCGGTCGATCTCGTCGTCGAGCCGTTGCAGGTGGCGCCGGTAGCGGGCCTTGGCCTCGTCGTCGAGGACCGGGTCACCACCGAGCCGCCGGGCGGCGACCAGCTCCGGCCCGGCGGCCGGGTCGAGCAGCTCGACCGCGGGCACGTCGACGCCGGGCCGGCTCAGCAGCAGGCGCAGGTCGTGCAGGCCCTTGGCGTCGGGCAGGTGCGCCACCGTGCCCCCGTACGCGAGCCGCCACACGGCCCCGTCCCGCCGGAACTCAGGCTCGGCGTCGGCCTCCGTCTCACCGGCCCGGTCACCGCCCACGACGCCCGAACCGGCCGCGGCCAGGTGACCCGCTCCAGCCGGCACCGCGACGACGTGACCCGCTCCGGCCGGTGCCGGCAGCAGGGCGGCGTGGCCCGCTGCGACCGGTGCCGGCGGCGGGACGGTGAGGTCCGCGTCCGGTGGTCGTGCCACGGTTGCGGGGGCGACGGGAACCGGCGCGTCCACCTCGCCCAGGCGGTGCAGCACCTGGGTCATGCCGAGTGCCCGCGCCTCGGCCGCCGTGTCGGCGCGCAGCCGGGCCGCGCCGGCCGCGTCGCCGGGCCGCCCGCGTGCGGTCAGGGCGGCCACCAGCCCGGCCCGGCTGAGCAGCGACCACGGCCGGGCACCCATCCGGTCGGCGGCGTCGCGGGCGGCCTCGTAGCCGGCCACGGCGTCGTCCCAGCGCTGCTCGGCGGCGTCCACGGCGGCCAGCCAGAGGTCGACCGGGCCGCTGATGTCGCAGCCGAAGAACGCCGCCATCCACCGGCCCCGGTGCGGCTCCAGCGCCACCCGCACCTCGGCGCAGCGGCCGGGGTCGGCGCTCGCGGCCGCCGACTGCGCCCGCAGCCGCAGCCACAGCGGCGACACCGGCCGCGGGTACGTGGTGCCGGCCGCCTCGATCCCGGCCGTGAGCCGCACGGCGGTGTCCGCGTCGCCCCGCTCGGCGGCCGTGATGGCCCGGAGCAGCTCCCGCTGCGGGTGACCTGCCGCCACCGGCTCGTCGAGCAGGGCGTCCGCCTCGGCGAGGCGACCCCGCAGCAGCAGCAGGCACCAGCGCAGGTGCTGACCCATGAAGGCGTGGTCGGAGTGCTCCCACTCCCCGTACCCGTCCATCTCGGCGAAGTGCGCCTCGGCGGCGGCGAAGTCGCCGCGGAAGCCGGCGATGATGCCGCTGTCGATGGCCGCCGCCATCCGCTGGCGGGCGACCTCGCCCTGCCGGCAGCCGGTGACGAAGGCGGTCAGCTCGTCGTGGAAGCGCGGGTCGCCGAGCTCCAGCAGCGCGACCCAGCGCAACGAGGTGGCCCACAGCTCGGTCTCCCGGTCGCCGGTGCGGCGGGCCACCTCCCGGATCTCCGCGGTGACCACCGCCCGGTCCTCGGCGGTGCCGAGCCCCCAGGTGGTGTCGTGCCGGGCCCACAGGCTGAAGGTGAGCGCCTCGTCGTCGCGGCCGTGTCGGGCCAGCGTCTCGGTGGCGGTGATCAGGTCGGTGACCAGCGCGCTCGTCGTCCGGCCGGGCTCGGGCTCACCGATCAGCCGCCCGTACGCCTCGCGCACCAGCTCGGCGGCGCCCGTGCGGCGGTGGGCCGCCACGTCCTGCCGGTGGGCGGTGAGCGCGACGCGGGCCAGCACGGCCGGCTCGTCCAGCGGGCGGGCCAGCGCCGCGGCGTCCACGAGCAGGCGTTCGGCCTCGTCCGGCGTGCCGACGTGCTGCAGCTGCTGGGCCAGCTCCAGCATGAGCTTGACCCGGCGGGCCGGCTCCTCGGCGACCTCCAGCGCGCGGCGGAAGTGCTGCACCGACTCCTCCACGGCCAGCCGCCCGCCGGCGTCCCGGGCGGCGGCGACCAGCAGCTCGACGGTGCGCGCCGGGCCCAGGTCGGCGCCGGCGAGCCAGGCGTGGCGGGCCAGGTCGGCCGGGATGAGCCGCTCGGCCAGCGCCGCCGACCGGTCGACGGCGCGGACCACGGCGGCATGGCGGGCACGCCGCTCGGCGTCGGTCAACCCGTCGTAGAGGGTCTCCCGGACCAGGTCGTGGGCGAAGGCGAACCGGCCGCCGCCCCGCGCCAGCACGAGCCGGGCGGAGGCGGCGCGGTCGAGCAGCCGGTCCACCTGCGCGACGGGACCGGGTACGCAGGCCGCGAGGACCTGCCGGTGGAAGTCCCGGCCGAGCACGGCGGCCACGGTGAGCGCCTCGACCACCGGGGCGGGCAACTGGTCGAGCCGGCGGCGCACCGCCGCGCGCACGCCGGGCGCGATGGTGGTGGCCAGGCCGTCGGTGTGCCAGAGCCGGGCGGTCTGCTCGACGAAGAACGGGTTGCCGCCGGTGCGCCGGTGCACCTCGTCGACGAGGTCGTCGGCCGGGTCCCGGCCTGCGGTGCGGCGGATCAGCGCGGCCACCTCGTCGCGGGCCAGGCCGGTCAGCGTGATGGTGGTGGCCTTGGCGGTCAGCGGCAGCAGCAGCGGCCGGAGCCGGTGCTCGCCGGACTCGACCTCGGCGTCGCGGTAGGTGCCGACCAGCAGCAGCCGTTCGAACCAGGTGTGCTGGGTGGCGAACTGGAGCAGCCGCATCGAGGCCGGATCGGCCCAGTGCAGGTCGTCGAGGACGACCACGACCGGCCGGTGCTGGGCGACGGCCACCAGCGCGGTGGTCACGGCGTCGTGCAGGGCGAACTCGGCCCGGCCGCCGTCGTCGCCCGGCTCCTCCCCGACCGGCTCGGCGCGGGTGCCCTCGCCGAGCAGCGCCGCGAGCCCGGGCCCGGCGGCGTCCTGCGCCCGGGCCCACTCGTCGGGATGGCGGCCCAGGCGGCGCAACACCTGCACCCAGGGCCAGTAGCCGGGAGCGCTGTCGGAGTCCCAGCAGGCCGCGCCGAGCACCAGCGCCCCGCGCCGCCGGGCCTCGTCGGCGGCCGCGCTCACCAGCGTGGTCTTGCCGATGCCCGGCTCGCCCGTGACGAGGACGAGGCCACCGTGGCTGGTGGTCACCCGGTCCACTTCGGCGCGCAGCAGGGCCGCGGGGTGCTCCCGCCCGATGATCGCCTCGCCGAACCGCGGCTCCATGATTTCCCGACGGTAGTCGACCGGTCCGACAACGGTGGGAACTCCGCTCGTGGGCTTCGGCGGCCCCAGCGCGGTGCGCCGCTCAGTCGCGCTGGGAGGGCGGAACCGCGCTCACCCTCGTACCTGAGGGGCGCGACGATCCGGCGCCGGCGCTGGACACCGCACCACGCCCGTGCCACGGACCGAGCCCAGGTCCGGGGCCAGGACTAGCGGTGGGGGCAGCGGGTAACCGCGGCCCATGGGTAGCCACAAGCAGAACAAGCACGATCCGGGCGGCGAGTCGGCGCGGGCGGGGCGGAATTCAGGCACCGGTGCGCCGGGCCGCCAGGGCTCGGGGATGGAACGCACGGGTAAGCGGCACCAGTTGCACACCGCGACGGGCGCCGGCGGCAGCGAGCGGGATCACGGCCGGGCCAAGGTCGAGGGCGCGCAACGCGTGCAGCGGCAGGGCAACAGCTGAGATGCCCGCGTTCCTGCTGCGCTCCGTCTACACCGTGGAGGGCATCGACGGGCTGACCCGGGACGGCGGCACCAAGCGCGCCGAGGTGGTCCGGAAGCTGGTCGAGGAGGCCGGCGGGCGGTTGCTGTCGATGCACTTCGCCTTTACGGACGACGACACCTACGTGCTGTGCGACCTGCCCGACCACCGCACGGCCGCCGCCCTGGCGATCCGCATCGGCGCCGCGGGCGGGCTGCGGACCCGGGTCACCCCGCTGCTGACCCCGGCCGAGGTCGACGAGGCGACCCGGACGCAGACCGACTACACGCCCCCGGGCGACTGAGCCTCAGCGCGCGTCGGTGACCACGTGCGAGCAGGCCGGGCAGGCCGCCGGGCCCTGCTCGGCGAACCACCGGCAGGTACGCCGGATCGCACACTTCGGCAACTGCTCCTCGCCCGGTTCGGCCGTCTCCGCGTAGGAGGCGGCCATCCGTGCGCCCAGGCCGCAGTGCTCGCCGGTCCAGAAGCCGCAGGACGACGTGACGCACGGGCCGGCCAGCCGGAAGCGGGACTCCACCGGGGCGCCGGAGTCGCCGGCCGCGGCGAGCGCCACCTCGGCCGGCACGGCCGGCGTGACGTAGGCGACCCGACCCGCCGGAGTGATCATGCCGAGGAACACCGTGGCGTTCGCCGCCGGCGTGCTCGGACACATCCGCTGCGGCGGGTCGGTACGCCCGGCGGCGTCGGTCACCGCTGCATCCAGAAGCCGATGTCGTTGATCTTCTGGCCGAGGTCCTGGGCGAACGGGCCGTCGAGCACCCAGAGGCCGTACCACTCGGGGCGCAGCTTGAGGTTGCCGTGACCGACGGTGAGCGGGTTGGTGAGCCGGGCGTTGGCGGTGCCGAGGGCGGCCAGGCCGGCCTTCTGGATCTCGCCGGCGATGAGGGTCTGCTGCTCGGGGGTCAGGTCGACGCCGTCGACCACGAACCGGAACTCGTTGCGGGACATGTACTACCTCCGGTCACTCGTACGATTCGGTGCCCAGCCCGCGGCGCAGGCTGATCCGGGTGAAGGCCGCCCAGCCGGCGTGCGAGGCGGCGTCGGCCGGCTGTCCGGCCCGGGCGAGCGCCCGACCGGCGTGCTCCGCCCAGCGGGCGGCGGTGGCGTCGCCGTCGCCCCACAGCTCCCGGCAGGCGGCGACCGCGAAGGCGACCTGCCCGGACGCGCCGGTGAACCCGGCGGGCCCGTCGCCGACCCGGACCGCCCCGTCCGGCCGGACGCGCACGCTCGGGAAGTGGTGGTGCAGGCTGGCCACCGTCGCCGCGTGGCTGGCGTCCCGCCGAGCCGCCGCGAAGCCCGCGCGCAGCTCGTCGTCGCAGCGGTAGCGGATGGCGTACAGGCTGAGGGCGCCGCCGGCCGGGGCGACCCGGCCGACGACCTGGACCGGGGCGCTCCAGGCGCGGGGCGAGTTCGCCGACCAGAAGGCCAGCCAGGCGGCCAGCCGGGCGTGGAAGTCCGCCTGGAAGGCGACCGCCGCCGCGGTGCCGTCGGGCGCGCGCAGCGCCGCGGTGGCGATCCGGTCCCGGGTGACCAGCGGCGTGGTGGCGCGGACGGGGGTCGCCGTGGCGGCGGTCGGGGCGGCGGCCACGCCGGTCACGGTGACCGCCGAGGCCGCCGCCGCGCCGGCGAGCAGGCGCCGGCGCGAGAACGGGTACGGGTTGTCGTTCATCGTCGGCCTTTCGTCGACGGCCAGTGCACTGACGCTATCGACGGAGACGGATCAGATGAACACTCTGAGTGACGGTAGGCCGACAGGAAAGCCGGGAATCCCCGGCGGCGTGAACCACCATTCGTGTGCCGCCCGGAATCCATTCACGGCGGCCTCGGTGGCGGTTCCTCAGCCGCGCGCCGCGGCGGGCAGCGTCCGCGCCGGTTGGGCCGGGACCGCCGCACCCAGGGGTGGCAGGGTCACCGTCACGACCAGTCCCCCGCCGTCGCGGGGGTGGGCGTGCACGGCGCCGCCGTGCGCCTGGGCCACCGCCCGCACGATCGACAGGCCCAGCCCGAAGCCCCGCCCGGCACCGGCCCGGTCCTGCGCGCCGCTCCGCCCGGGAGCGGCCACCCGGTCGTGGTGAAGCCGCCGGAACGGCTGGAAGATCGCCTCGATCTCGTAGCCGGGCACCACGGGCCCGGTGTTGACCACCACCAGGGTGGCGCGGCCGTCGACGGTTCCGGTGCTCACGTCGATCTCGCCGCCGGCCGGCAGGTTGTGCCGGACCGCGTTCTCCACCAGGTTCTGGGTCAGCCGCTCCAGCAGCACCGGGTCACCGGCCGTGGCGGCGGGCGCGAGCCGCCGGCGTACGGTCAGCCCCGGTGTGCCGGCCACCTGGTCGAGGAGGTGGCCGGCGATCTCGGCGAGGTCGACCGGGGTCCGTTCGACCACCCGCTGCTCCGAGTCGGCCAGGGTGAGCAGGCCGTCGATGAGCCGTTCATGCCGTTCGTTGACCGCCATCAGCGTCTCCCCGAGCTGCCGCAGTTCGGCGGAGGCACCCGGCCGGGACATCGCCACCTCCAGCAGCGACCGGTTGAGCGCGAGCGGCGTACGCAGCTCGTGGGACGCGTTCGCCACGAACCGCCGCTGCCCGTCGAAGGACCGGTCCAGCCGCTCCAGCATCAGGTCGAAGGTGTCGGCCAGCTCCTTCACCTCGTCCCGCGGCCCCCGCAGCGCGATCCGCTCGTGCAGGCCCCGCCCGCCCGCGTCGGCGGCGGCGATCCGCCGGGCGGTGCCGGTGATCTGGTGCAGCGGCTGCAACGCCCGCCCCGCGATCAGCCAGCCGAAGCCGAGGGCCACCATCGAGATCAGCAGCAGCGCCACCCCGCCCTGGGTCAGCAGCGACTCCAGCGCGTTCCGCTTCGCCTCGTCCTGGGCCTCCTGCAGCAGGAACCGCACCTGTTCGGCCGCACCGGGGGTGGGGAGCTTGCCGAACGGTGCCTTGACGATGTCGGCCTTGGCGATCACGCCCGTCAACGGCTCCCGCATCCGCTGGTCGACCAGCACGTACGTGACGGCGAGCAGGACCACGCCGGCGAGCAGCAGGAGCCCGCCGTGCACCAGGGTCAGCCGCGCCCGGATGGTCAGTCGTTTCACGGAATTTGATACCCCACTCCCGGCACCGTCTCGACCACCTGCGGGTCGCCGAGCTTGCGGCGCAGCTTCATCACGGTCACCCGCACCACGTTGGTGAACGGGTCGATGTGCTCGTCCCAGACCCGGTCCAGCAACTCCTCGGCGGAGACCACCGCCCCGCCGGCCCGGACCAGCTCCGCCAGTACCGCGAACTCCTTGCGGGACAGCGCGACGTACCGGCCGTCGCGGTAGACCTCCCGGCGGGCCGGGTCGACCACCACACCGGCCCGGCTCAGCCTGGGCGGTGCCGCCGGCCGGGCGCGCCGGGCCAGCGCGTGCACCCGGGCGGAGAGTTCGACCAACGCGAACGGTTTGACCAGGTAGTCGTCGGCGCCGAGGGCCAGTCCGGCCACCCGTTCCCGCACGGCCGCAGCGGCGGTCAGCATCAGCACCCGCGTCTCGGCGCCGCTGTCCACCACCGCCCGGCAGACGTCGTCGCCGTGCACCACCGGCAGGTCCCGGTCGAGCACCACGACGTCGTAGTCGGTGACGCCGAGCCGTTCCAGCGCCGCGTCCCCGTCGTACGCCACGTCCACGGCGAACGCCTCCCGGCGCAGCCACTCCGCGATGGAGTCGGCCAGCAGCGTCTCGTCCTCGACCACCAGTACTCGCACGTCCCCCATGGTGCCGCGCCAGTGGATAACGGCGGCGTTAACGCCGGTGGTTACGCCCGGGATACCGCCGCTGCGGTCGACTCGTCCGTATCGGCTGGCGATCGGCGCCGGCCGGGAGGAAGGAGTTGTGCCATGCGCCGACGAATGTCGGGCACACTGCTCGTCCTGCCCCTGCTCCTGGGTCTGGCGGTCACCGGCTGCGCGGGTGCCGACCGGGACGCGGAGCGGGTGGCCACGGCCGGCGGCGGGGCGGGCGGCGCGTCGCCCAGCGCCGGCGTCGCCCCGGTCAGCGACGAGGACCGGCAGCGCGAGTTCGCCCAGTGCATGCGGGAGAACGGGGTGCCGGACTTCCCGGACCCGGAACCCGGCGAGGGCGGCGGGTTCCGCATCCGGATGCCCGCGGGCACCGACAAGGCGAAGGTCCAGGCGGCCATGGAGCAGTGCCGCAGCCTGATGCCGGGCGGCGGCAAGGCGCTCAAGCTCGACCCCGAGCAGGTGGAGAAGGTACGGAAGCTGGCCCGGTGCATGCGGGAGAACGGGGTGCCGGACTTCCCGGACCCGGGTCCCGACGGTTCCATCGAGCTCAAGGGCGGCGCCGGCATCGACCCGGAGAACCCGACCACCCGGGCCGCGCTGGAGAAGTGCCGTGAGGGCGACGCGCCGCTGCTGATGAAGAGGGCGTCGTGAGCGCGAGGAGCGAGCCGGGGTTCGCGAGCCCCGCAGTCGCTAACAATGGCGACCCCGTGAGCGCGAGGAGCGAGCCGGGGTTCGCGAGCCCCGCAGTCGCGAGCAATGGCGACCCCGTGAGCGCGAGGAGCGAGCCGGGTCTGGCGAGCCCCGCAGGCGCGGACAACGGTGGCCCGGTGAGCGCGGGCACGGCACCGGTCGCGGCGGCCACCACGCCGCCGCCGGGCGCCGGGCGCGGCCGTCGCCGCCGGGCGCGTACCCCGCTGGTGGTGGCCTCGGCGGTGGTGGTCGCCGCCGCGGCCGGCATCACGGCCGCGGTGGCGGCCGGTGGCCGCGACGGGGGTACGGCGGCCGGCGGCAGCCTGCCTCCGGCGACCACCCAGGTCACCCGGCAGACCCTGGTCGACGCGGAGAGCTTCGACGGGACACTCGGCTACGGCGCCAGCCACCGCGCGGCGCCGCGCGGTGGCGGCACGGTCACCTGGCTGGCCGCCACCGGCGCCCAGGTCACCCGGGGCAGGCCGCTGTACGCGGTCGACGACGGCGAGGTCGTGCTGCTGTACGGGAAGCTGCCGGCGTACCGGACCCTGGGTCCCGGCACGTCCGGCGACGACGTGCGGCAGTTCGAGCGGAACCTGGCCGCGCTCGGCTATTCGGGGTTCACCGTCGACGACGAGTACACCTCGGCCACCGCGGACGCGGTGCGGGACTGGCAGGAGGACCTCGGCCTGCCCCAGACCGGCCGGGTGGAGCCGGACCGGGTGGTCTACGCCGACGGCGCGGTCCGGGTGGAGAGCCACGACGCGGAACCCGGCGATCCGGCGCAGCCCGGGCAGGCGGTGCTGACCTGGACCGGCACCACCCGGGTGGTGACCGTGTCCCTCGACGTCGACGACGAGCGGCTGGCGAAGAAGGGTGCCAAGGTGACCGTCTCGCTGCCCGACGGCAAGGAGGTCCCCGGCACCGTCGCCGACACGGAAACGGTGATCGAGACCGGCACCGACGGCGGGGCGGGCGCTCAGGGCAACCCGGAGACGAAGATCGAGGTCACCGTGACGGCGGCCGACCCCAAGGCGCTGACCGGGTTCGACCAGGCCTCGGCCAAGGTGGCGTTCACCGCCGCCGAGCGCCGCGACGTGCTGACCGTGCCGGTCGCCGCGCTGCTGGCGCTGGCCGAGGGCGGATACGGGGTGCAGCTCGTCGAGGGCGCCGCCACCCGGATCGTCGCCGTGCAGACCGGCTTGTTCGCCTCCGGCCGGGTGGAGATCTCCGGCGCGGGGCTCACCGAGGGAGCGACCGTGGGGATGCCGACATGACCGGCGACACGGTGGTCGAGCTGACCGACGTGACAAGGGTCTACCCGGGTGGCGTACGGGCCCTGGACGGGGTGTCGCTGACCGTCCGGTCCGGCGAACTGGTCGCCATCGTCGGCCCCTCCGGGTCGGGCAAGTCCACGATGCTGCACCTCATCGGCACCCTGGACCGTCCGTCCACCGGCCGGGTACGCATCGACGGGCACGACGTGGCCGCGCTCGGCGACCGGCAGCTCTCCGCGCTGCGGTCCAGCCGGATCGGCTTCGTCTTCCAGCAGTTCCACCTCGCTCCCAACGTGCCGGTGCGCGACAACGTCGCCGACGGGCTGCTCTACGCGGGCGTACCCCTGCGGGAGCGGCGGCGGCGGGCGGAGGCCGCGCTGGCCCGGGTCGGGCTGGGGCACCGCCTCGACCACCGGCCGCACGAGCTGTCCGGCGGCGAGCGGCAGCGGGTGGCGATCGCCCGCGCCGTGGTGGGGGCGCCCGCGCTGCTGCTGGCCGACGAGCCGACCGGCAACCTGGACTCGGCGTCCGGCGCCGGGGTGCTGGCGCTGCTGCGCGACCTGCACGCCGCCGGGACCACCATCGTGGTGATCACCCACGACCTGGAGGTCGCGGCGGGCCTGCCCCGCCGGGTCCAGATGCGCGACGGCCGGATCACGGCCGACCACCGGCCCGTGGGGGTGCCGGCATGAGGGGGCCGGTCCGGCTGGCGCCCGCCCGGCTCCGCCCCCGGGACGTCGTGCGGGTCGGCGGCGTCGGGCTGCGCACCCGGCCGCTGCGGGCCTTCCTGTCGGCGCTGGGCATCGCGATCGGGATCGCCGCCATGGTGTCGGTGGTCGGGATCTCCGCGTCGTCCCGGGCGGAGCTGGACCGCACGCTCGCCGAACTCGGCACCAACCTGCTCACCGTGGGTCCGGGCAACACGCTCTTCGGCGACGACGCCCAACTGCCGGCGGAGTCGGTGGCGATGATCGGGCGGATCGGGCCGGTACGGGAGGTCGCCGCCACCGGGCTGCTGTCGGACGCGCGGGTGTACCGCTCCGACCTGATCTCGCGGGGCGAGAGCGGAGGGATCGCCGCCCGTGCCGCCGGCCTGGAACTGCGCGACACGGTCGGGCTGGAGGTGGTCAGCGGCACCTGGCTGAACGCCGCCACGGCCCGTTACCCGGCGGTGGTGCTCGGCGCCACCACGGCCCGGCGGCTCGGCATCGGCGCCGCCGGACCGGACGTCCGGGTCCAGGTCGGCGGGCGCTGGTTCACCGTGGTGGGCATCCTGGCGCCGGCGCCGCTCGCGCCGGAGCTGGACCTGTCCGCGCTGGTCGGCTGGGACGCCGCGAGGTCGTACCTCGACTTCGACGGGCACCCGACCACGGTCTACACCCGGACGTCGGAGACCGCGGTCGAGGCGGTCCGCGCGGTGCTCGCCGCCACGGCGAACCCGGAGGCGCCGAACGAGGTCAAGGTGGCGCGCCCCTCGGACGCGCTCGCCGCGAAGCAGGCCACCGACGAGGCGTTCACCGGGCTGCTGCTCGGCCTCGGCGCGGTCGCCCTGCTGGTGGGGGGCGTGGGGGTGGCGAACACCATGGTGATCTCGGTGCTGGAGCGGCGTCCGGAGATCGGCCTGCGCCGGTCGCTCGGGGCCACCCGCGGGCAGATCCGCACCCAGTTCCTGGCCGAGTCGCTGCTGCTGTCCGCCCTCGGCGGGCTCGGTGGGGTGCTGCTGGGCAGCGGGGTCACGGCCGGCTACGCGTTCTCCCGGTCCTGGCCGGCGGTGGTGCCGACCTGGGCGCTGGGCGGCGGGGTGGGCGTGACCCTGCTGATCGGTGCTCTGGCCGGGCTCTACCCGGCGATCCGCGCGGCGCGGCTCGCGCCGACCGAGGCGCTCGCCACGCCGTGAGCGTCGGCCGGCGGATGGTGACCGGTCACCGGCCACCACCCGCCGGCCGTTTCCGCGACCCGCGCCGGGTATCAGCCTTGATCAGGTGCTGGCCGGGAAGCGCTCGTTTCCCAGCACGGCGAGCAGCCGCAGCTTCTCGTAGCCCTCGCTGCGCGGCGGCGCGGTGAGCACGAGCAGGGCCTGGGACTGGTCCTCGGTGAACAGCACCTGGCAGTCCAGCTCGATCGGGCCGAGCTCGGGATGGATCAGCGTCTTGTGGTCGGCGAAGCGCTGGGCGACCTCGTGCCGCTCCCACAGCTCGGCGAACTCGGGGCTGATCTTCTGCAGCGCCCGCACCAGCTCGCCGGCCCGCGACCGGGGGCCCATCGACCCGTACGCGGCGCGCAGGTTGGCGACCTGGGCGCGGCTCTGCCGCTCGCGGTCCTCCTCGGGGTAGCGGGACCGCTCGGCCGGGTCGGTGAACCACCGGTAGATCTCGCTGCGGGCCAGCCCCGTGTGGCCGGATCGGTCCCCGAACAGGGCCTCGGCCATCCGGTTCTGCACGAGGATCTCGCCGAGGTTGGACAGGATGAGCGCGGGTGTGTCCGCCAGCCGGTCCAGCACCCGCAGCAGCGCCGGCGCGACATGCGTCGCCGCGGACACCGGGGATGGCGGGTTGTGCCCCGCCACCCGGAAGAGGTAGTCGCGCTCGTCGCCGGTCAGCCGCAGCGCCCGGGCCAGCGCGGCCAGCAGCTGCGGGCTCGGCTGCGGGCCGCGCTGCTGTTCGAGGCGGGTGTAGTAGTCGGTCGACATGGTGGCGAGGGCGGCCACCTCCTCGCGCCGCAGCCCGGGCGCGCGCCGCCGGGCGCCCGTGGCCAGCCCGACGTCCGCGGGCTGCAGCGCCTCACGGCGGCGGCGGAGGAAGTCGGCCAGGGCTGCGCGGTCCATGATCCCAGTATCCGCCCGCCGTCCGGCCCAACCAGGGATTGCCGATCCCCCGATAACCGGTCTCTGCCCCCGAACCGCGACGGTGGGCCAGTCTCAAGGCATGAACATCTCCGGAAACACCATCTTCGTCCCCGGCTCCACCAGCGGGATCGGCCTGGCCCTCGCCCTCGAGCTCAAGGCCCGGGGCAACACCGTCATCATCGGCGGCCGGCGCACCGACCTGCTCGAGAAGGTCGCCGCGGAGCACCCCGACATCGACACCGTGGCGATCGACACGGCGGACCCGGCGAGCATCGCCTCGGCCGCCGCGCAGGTGCTGGCCAAGCACCCGGACCTCAACGTCCTCGTCACCATGGCGGGCATCATGCGCGTCGAGGACTGGCACCAGCCCGAGTCGTTCCTCGACTCGGCCGAGGCGACCGTGACGACCAACCTGCTCGGCCCGATCCGCCTGATCGCCGCGTTCATCGAGCACCTGCGGGCGCAGCCGGACGCCACGATCATGACGGTCTCCTCGGGCCTCGCGTTCGCGCCGCTCAGGGTCACCCCGAGCTACAACGCGTCGAAGGCCGCCATCCACATGCTCAGCGAGTCGCTGCGGCTGCAGCTCGCCGACACGAGCGTGAAGGTCGTGGAGCTGGAGCCGCCGTCGGTGCGTACGGCGCTGATGCCCGGGCAGGAGAGCAGCGAGATCGCCATGCCGCTCGACGAGTTCGTGAGCGAGGTCGTCGCGCTGATCGAGGCGCAGCCCGACGCCACGGAGATCCAGGTCGAGCGGGTGAAATTCCTCCGGTACGGCGAGGCGCGCGGCGACTACGACCAGGTGGTCGCGACCCTCAACGCGCACGACCCGCACGGCAAGTAGCCGTCATCGGCCCGGGACCGGTTCCGGCCGCCGACCGGCGTCGGCGGGCCGGGCCGCTCGGCGCGGACCGGTGGGCACTCAGTCGAAGGTCGCGGTCGTCGGGTTCTCCTGAACGACGTGCGCACACCCCTCCACCCGGCAGGTGTCCTCCAGGAGCGAGCGGATGGCCGGGGTCACCCGCAGGTTCTGGGCGAACCCCACCATGTCCGCGTAGAGCTGGCTGTGCGTGCGTTCGTACCGGCGGCGCTTCGGGATGGCGGTGAGGAAGCCGGCTCGCACCGCGCCGCTGAGCACGGAGGCCGGATCGACGATGCGCCGTCCCGACAGCAGGCCCTTCTCGTCGAGGGAGTCACGACGGTAGTGGCCGTCCGGCCGGACGAACTTCAGGAACAGGAACCGCAGTTGAAGGGCGGTGGGGCACGGGCCGACGAAGGGGTGCTCCCGGCGTCCGTCCGCGCCCAGCAGCTTGACGAAGTCCGCGACGTCCTCGATCGGGGTGCGCGAGTCGATCTCCACGGAGACGAAGCCGGTGAGGTGCCCGAAGTCGGCCTCGGCCAGGGTGGGCAGGCAGGCGTCGAACCGGGTGCCGTGCAACGTCGCGTCGGACAGGTCGCAGCCGGTCATGACGCAGTTGTGGAAGCGGGTCGACTCCAGGTTCGCGCCGCGAAAGCTCACGCCGGCCAGCGACAGGCCCGAGAAGGTGAGCCCGGAGAGGTCCTGGCGTTCCAGCGGAGCGTGGATCAGCAGCCGGGCGCAGTCGGGAAGCCCGAGGAGCACCTGGAGGATGTTGCGGAACGCCGTGGGGGTCGCGGTGGCGCTGGACAGCCGGGTGAGCAGCTCCTCGCCGGCGGCGAGTTCCCTGATCCGGGCGCACAGCACCCGCAGGGCGAAGGAGTCGGGCGGGAACGGGCGGCAGTCCAGCAGCTGCGCGAACCGCACCGGATTGACGGCGAAGTACTGGGCGGCGCGGATGCCGATCTGGTGCTCGAAGATCACATCCTGCGCGAAGCGCACCCGCTGCCGCTCCGACGCGGCCCGGAAGACCGGCAGGCGGCAGATGGCCGCGGTGCACCGCTCGCGCTCGGGGTCGGACAGGTCCGAGGGAATCACGAACTCGGCGAGCTGGCCGATCTCGTCGATCGGCACGCCGCGGTTGTCGTTCTCCAGCTCGGCGACGGCGACGTGACTGATGACGTCGAGCAGGTCGTGCCGGGAGACGACGTGCTCCTGCAACTGCTCCTTCTTGTACTCGCGATCCATGATCGCGTCGACGGCGTCGTGGACCAGATCCATCTCGGAGTAGTCGTTCGGTATGCCGTCGGTCTTGCCCTCGTCGACGCGCTCGGCGAGCAGCTCGGCGTAGTACGGGGTGCCGCAGAGCTTCATCAGCTGCGGCTTCGCGTCGAGGATCGAGAGCAGCTCGCGGTCCTTGTCCTGCAGGCGGATACGCGCGAAGGTGGTGATCGACTCGGGTCGCCAGGGCAGCAGGCGGAACTCCTCGACGTACTCGTGGGCCACCGTGAGGAAGTCCCGCAGCGCCTGGTTGGAGCTGAGCAGCGAATCCCGTACGCAGAGCAGGATGCGCGGGGTCGTCGGGTTGTCCGGCCGCGCGACGATCTCGTGGATGTACTCGAAGAAGCCGGGGTCCTGGGCGATGACCTCGTCCAGCCCGTCCAGCAGCCAGCTCGCGAACCCCCGCGTGAGCATCCACTGGAAGGTCGGCTGCTTGACCGGCCGCGCGACCTCGGTCTGCAGCAGCGCGTCGACCATGGGGCCCAGCGCGGGCGCGCTCGCCAGCGCGGCATAGTCCGGCAGGAGCGGCAGCGGCCGGTAGGCCCGCCGTAGCTGCTTCTTCGCCTTCTGGAAGTTGGTGTACAGCGTCGCGAACAGCGACTCGAACAGGACGCTCTTGCCGTACCCCGCCGGCGCGGTCACCAGCACGATCGGTCGGTCCCAGCCGGCCGGGCTGTCGAAGCGGCGAGCCAGCTCGGTGAGCAGGTCGGTGCCCACCACTCCGGTGCCCACCGCCTCGAACGGCTGCGGGGTACGCCGGCGCGCCGCCGTCTCCCCGTCGCGACGGAGCTGCTGCGCGGCCGTGCCCGCCAGGGCCGACACCAGCGTGTCGTCCCACTTGAACCGGGCGTCGAAGAACTGGATCGGGACCCGGATGTCGACGTTGTACTCGTGCTTGGCGACTCGCCGGAACTCCGTCGACAGCCCCTGGGTGGACTCGACCAGCAGGAACTTCGCGCCCGGAGTGCGCGCTTCCTCCGCGAACCGCTGCAGGAGGGTCGCCTCGCGGCGCTGCAGCTCCTCGGCGTCCGGCGCGGCCGGGCACCACACCGTCATGTGCTCGCTGTTGTCCGCGTACGCCGCCCGCCTCGCCCGGACGACCTCGCCCCGCAGTTCGCCCGGAACCGACCAGCCTTCCGACTCCAGGAAAGTGACAGCCTCGTCGTACAGCGTCATGAGCCATCCTCCATCAGGAATCGAAAGGGTTCCCACCGGTCCGGGCGGCCGACGACGTGCAGGAAGGCGCAGGCCCGGCTGACCGCGATGTAGCTGGTCGTCCAGTCCTCCTCGCCGTCGTCGGCGTAGACCACGGCCGGCGCCTCGCAGCCGTGGAACTGCCGCACCGTGCAGACCGCCAGCTCGTCGCCGCGGAGCCCGTTCATCGTCCGCACGCCCCGGTCGGCCAGGGTCCGGCGGATCGCGGCCTGGTTGGCCGTCGTCGACGTCAGCAGGACCAGCTGGGAGGCCGGCAGGTCCTTGAGGATCTTCAGGACGGCGTCGGCGCACGCCGCCGCGAGGTCCGCGGCGCCGCCGCTGAGGCGTGGCGGCCGCCCGGCCGGCCCGGTGACGGGCGTGTGCGCTCCCGAGATCCGTGCGACGAGCTTCGCGATCGGCAGGACGTTGCGGCAGTTCTCGGTCAGCCAGAACTCGTTGAACGACCCGTCGGGGCGTGGGCGCCACGTCCCCGAGGAGTCACGCTGGTACGGGTCGGCGAACAGCACCACCGAGCCGTCGGGGCGGACGAGTTCCCGGAGGGCGTCCAGCAGGTCCTCGTCGTGACTCTGCGCCTCGTCGACGATGAGGCAGTCCAGCGGCTTGCCGTACGCCTCGGCGAGGGCCAGCACGGTGACCCACAGCTGCTCGCCCTCGTACTCGCGCAGGCGATCGGCGCCGTACAGGTCGCACAGCACGTCCTCCGGTTCACCCGAGCTGACGCCCTCCACGCGTAACCTGCGCCGGATCTCCAGGCGGAGGTTGCGCTGTTGTCCGATCACGGCGACCCGCAGCCCCCGGGCCGCCAACTCGCGGGCCCGCTCCTGAGCGAGGACCGTCTTGCCCGTGCCGGCCGCACCGAGGACCAGCGAGGCGCGCTTCTTGGAGGTCCCCTCCAGCACCTCCAGCTGGCGATTCGTCAGGCGGATCTGCCGCTGGGTCAGGCGGGCGAGGTCGTCGGATGCCAGATCGACGTCGTAGCGGAGGGTGCGGGCGACGACGGCGGTCGGCGCGAACGCCTCCAGGGCCTTCCCGAAATCCGACTGGCTGGCCCAGCCGTGCTGGTCCCAGTGCGCCATGACGCGCTCCACGACCATCGGCGCGTGCTCCAACGCCGCCGCGGTCAACACGATCGTGTCCGGCGCGTGCGGACCGAGATTGCCCGAGGGCCGGCCGTCGGCGAAGACGACGCAGTGCCCGGCCGGGACGTGCCGGATGCCGGCGGTATCGCGCAGCCACCCGGTCAGGGCGTACTTGTTCCGAACGGCCTGGTCGAACGGGTCGGCGTTCAGCGGCACGTCACCGCTGCGGCGCTGGGCGAACCACTGCCGGCCCTCGACCCGGTAGGAACCGTCCTTGACCTCCATGATCAGCAGGCCGCGCCCGGGGTGAAGCAGGACGAAGTCGGCCTCGCCCATCCGCCACCTCGGCCGGCCCGCGTCGAAGAACGAGAGGCTGTGCAGCACGAACCACGAGTCGTTCAGGGACCGGAGCTTGTCGAACACGACCCGTTCCCCGCGAGTGGCGTTCGCTCGCAGGTGCTTGGGATAGAAGCGCGCCACAGTCCGCCTCCCCGACACGGGCCGTGCGAGGACTGCGGTGACGGCCCAGGAATCCACATTGTCCGCTCGCTCGCGCCTTGTCGCGCTCCACCGGACTTGTGGTCTTCTGTGGACGATCGGTCATCTGCAGGTCACGCACAGCAAGCCGAACGCCCCGGCGACCCCACGCAAGCGATGAACATCGTGGCCGAACGGATGACGAAGCAGGGTGGGGACACGGAGGCAGAATTCGGATATCAACCGCGCCTCGATGAGCTCACAGAGGAGCCGCAGATGGCCGTCGGAAACAAAGGTGTCCTGCTGGTCGACTGGGACAACCTGGCCGGCGCGATCATCGGTCGCGGCCACCTGGTGGAGCGAGGCATCGTCGACGCCCTCTGGAGCGACGCGACGAACCGGTGCGGCGGCCACCTCCAGTACAAGCACATGGCGGCGACGAAGTTCGACGGCAGCATCTCGACGGCGATGGCGGAGCACCTCATCGACGACGATGTGGTGGGCAGCGCCAAGGAGCAGGCCGACATCCATCTGACCGTGCTGGCGATGGACTACCTCCACCAGGACTGCGGCCAGTTCGTCCTGGTGACCGGCGACCAGGATTTCATCCCGCTGATCCGCCGCCTGCTGCGCGACGGCTGCCGGGTCACCGTCGTGTACGGCGACAGGGGCCGGCTCTCCCCCCAGTTCCGTGGCATTCTCACGCTGCCCGGTCTGGACTCCCTCTGCATCGACGACATCTACACCCTGCAGAAGCCTCCGCCGGCCACCTGCCGGGCGCTGCTCGGCCTGCTCGAACTGCAGCGTCGCGGCGTCATCCTGGGCGGCAAGGAACAGGCCGAGCGCACCACCACCCTGGCCCGCTGGGGCATCCTGGAGAACGAGGACGAGAGCCGATACTGGGCGCTCATCGAGTCCCTCGGGCACAAGGTCGCCCGCACCGACGCGGCGGTACGGGTCAAGGAGCAGTTCCTGCCGGTCAACCGCACCCGCACCTACGTCGACGTCGGCTCCGGCCGGTTCGCCGACGTGCTGGCCATCGACTACGTGGTCCGCCGGCTCGCCGCCCGATCCAAGGGCCTGACGGTCACGGAACTGCGCGCCGGCCCCCTCCAGGCGGACAACGGCTCCCGCCTGCTGCGCGCGCTCGACGCGCTGACCGCCGTGCAGCTCGTCCGCAGGGGTGCGGACGACGCGTACGCGGTGACCGTGGACGACCTCGCTCAGGGATACCTCGAACCGCTGTGGCGGGTGCACGCCGGCCTCACCATGGAGTGCTTCCGCACCCAGAGCCGGACCATCCCGTACCGCCGCCTTCCCGGTCTGCTCAGCGCGACCGGCGTCGGGCAGGGCCCGGAAAAGTTCAACGCCGGGCTGGTCAACCGGGTCCTCAAGTACGCGAGCTCGGCAGGCGTCGTGGACGCGGTCGCGGTCGACGGCGCCCGCCACGCGCTCGCCACGAACTCGCCGTTCGCCCGTCCCATCGAAGACGCCTATCACGAGCTCTACCGCGCCTTCGTCGGGCGGGCTCCGAGCCCGATACCGGAGAGCGAGATCCTCGAGTACATGGCGGTCAAGGACCGCACGCGGGCCGAGCCGGTCTTCGGTTACGACCAGCGTGACCGGCACCGCATCCTGCGCGTCCTGGCCCAGTCCCGCGCCATCACCTGGCGGAGCGAGAAGGTCACCATCCCGCAGACCCGGTGGGGCGACGCCGGCTCGTCGTTCGCCTAGGAACGCGCGTGCTGCGCCGGACCTGGACCGGGCTGCGCGGCGCCGGCAGGTACGGGCTGGCGGTGCTGCGCCGGACCTGGACCTGGCTGCGCGGCGCCGGTAAGTACGGGCTGGTGCTCGCTGGGGCGCTGGCGGTCTGCGCCGCCGGCGCGGCCCTCGTGGTGGCCTTCACCTGGCGGGCCCAGCGGGCGGCCGCGGTCGCCGGCTCCTTCGCCGCCATCGCGTCCACCATCGGCGTGCTGGCGGCGATCTACCTCTCCCGGCAGGCGCTGTCCCGGACCGACCGGCAGCTCACCGAAACCCGCCGCGCCCTGGTGCTGAGCCGGTACCCGCTCCTGCTGCCGGTCCACCAGTCCGTGGCGTTCCCGGACTCCGGCGGCATGCTGGCCCAGCACCCACCCGCCCAGGAGCGCTTCGCGCTGACCTCCGCACCCGCCCCGGCGTACGCGTTCCTCGCGGTCGCCAAGGACCGGTTCCTCATCCCGGTGGAGAACGTCGGTGAGGGGCCGGCGCTGCGCGTTCGCGGGACGTTGTGGTGCTCGGACGGGCGTAACGGCGCGGTCGACGGCGTGGCGGCCCTGGGAGCGGGGCGGACCGGCGTGATGGCGGCCGTGATCCGGGCGGACGGACGGCCGCTGCCGGAGGCGTTCCGCTCGTTTTCCGAGCACGACGGCGTCACCTACTGGCTCGACCTCGAATACGCCGACGTCTTCGCGTACCCGCGCCGGACGGTGGCGTTGTTCGACCCCCGCGGGATCGGCGCCTGGCACTACGTGCGGGGACACGAGCCGGGCACGCTCTGACCGCGCCGGCCGTCCCTGCGGGCAAAATGAAAGCCCCAGCACGAAGGCTGGGGCCGGGTATTGAGACAGATCGAACGATGACTACGTTTCAGCTCATCATCGCCAGCCACCATCTCCCCTATGAGTAGAGGCTACGGACACGCTCCGCGAGCGTCAACTCGGCCACCCGTCCGTGTCTGCACACCGATCAGCCATCGAAGACCGCGATTCGACGCCGGCCACCGGCCATGAGTCGAGCCGCGTACCTCACGGGGCGCGGTGCGCGGCGAGGTGGGCGAGAATCGTGTGATTGGCCTCCCAGCCGTCCGGGAACTTCACCGGCACGTCCAGGTGCACCCGCTCGGTCGACGGGTGCGCGTCGAGCAGCTCGGTGATCCCCGCCCGCGCCACCACCACACACGCGTGCCGGTGCCGGGACGCCAGCACGCAGAGCCGCCCCGACTCCAGGTGGAACGCGGTCGCGTCCCGCCGGCCGGAGAGCGGGTGCAGGACGATCGTCACGTCGTACTCCCGGCCCTGGAGCCGGTTGGCGGTGTCGACGGTGATGCCCGCGCCGGCCGCGCCCAGGTGCGACCGGATGGCCGCCACCTGGTCGCGGTGCGCGGCCCCGACGGCGATCCGGTCCGCGGTCACCGGCACGCCGCCGGGCGCCTGCTCGGAGAACCCGACCGGTCCACGGTCCAGGAATCGCCGGGCGAGGGCGGCGCAGGCCGCCGCGGCCTCGGAGTCGGTACGCGGCGTGTGCCGGGCGGGCAGCTCGTGCAGCGCCCAGCCGGCCGCAGCGGCCACCTCGACCGTCGCGTCGAAGCGGTCGCCCGGCCCCGGCTCGGTGAGGGCCAGCGCCCGATCGGCCGGCCCGGTGCCGGCGCGGAACCCGGTGAACGGGTAGAACGCGGCGGCCACCACCGGCGCGGCGGTGACCGGCAGCCGCCAGGACACCGGCAGCCGGTGCACCGGCAGCTCGGGGTTGTGCCGCAGCAGGGTGGCCACCGCCGACTGCATCGGATCCCAGGTCAACCCGGTCCACCGCGCGGTCTCGACGGTGGAGAACGGGTCGAGCTGCCCCGGGTCGCCCACGAACAGCGCCCGCTCGAACCGCCCGGCCACGCGCAGCAGGGCGTCCGACCGCATCTGGTACGCCTCGTCCACGATCGCCCAGGGCCAGACGCCCTCGGCCACGGTGGCCCACTTCGCCGCCGTACCGACGATGACGGCCGCGCCGCCGAGGTCGGCGACCTTGGCGGCGACCCGGACCGTCGCATGGCCCTTCACCCGGCCGGTGGGCTGGTAGTCGGTGGCGGAGAGCCGGCCGATGGGCAGCTCGGGGGCCTTGCGGGCGAGCCGGTCGATGAGGTCGTCGACCTGCTCGTTGGTCTGCGCCACGACGATCAGCGGCTCGCCGGCGGCGGCGAGCTCGACGGCGGCGCGGACCACGAGGGTGGACTTGCCGGCGCCCGGCGGCGAGTCGACCACCACGCCCCGGTGATCGCCGGAGCGCAGGTCGGCCAGCACGGCGGTGATCACCCGCTCGGCCTCGACGGCCGGCGGTGCTGCCAGTTCCGCGAGCATGGATCTCCCTCCCGAGCCGACTGCCGCGCCCCCGACACCATACGAGCCGGGTCCGTCAGCTCCCCGGTCAGCTCCAGCGGTCGTGGAACAGCGCCATCTCCACCTCGTCGGGCTCGATGCCCCGGCGGTGCGCCTGATCGGCCGCCCAGCCCAGGTAGGCCAGCCACTCCTCCGGCACCCAGCCGGACTCGCGTCGCACGCCGGCCTCGACGGGCAGCCGGCGCCGGACGACGCTGTCGAGGATCAGCGGTTGGAGGCCGCCCGCGTCGCGCCGGTAGCCGGCGAAGTAGAGAAGCTTGGTGAAGAACGCGGGGCCGAGCCGGGGCAGCCGCGACTCCTTCGGGTCACGCAGGCGCTGGTAGGCGGTGCGCAGGGCGTCCTCGTCCGGCGCGGGCGCGCGCAGGCCGTCGAGCGCGTGTGCCAGCCGCTTGCCGTCCGGGTCACCCTCCAGGGACCGCGCGGTGCGCCACGGGCCGTAGCCGATCGGGCCGTAACCCCACATGAGCACCGCGCTCAGCAGTTGCCGCGGCGTGGCCTCGCCGTCGCGCCAGGCGCCGGCGACGGCGAAGACGTCGCGCCGCCACACCTCGCCGGTCTCGGGGAACGCCTCGGGCCAGGCATCTGGCGGGAGCGCCGCGCGCCACCGGTCCGGGTGAATGGTGACGGGCTTCAACTCGCCGGGCAGTGCGGGGCTGGGCGGCTGGCTCACGGCGTCCTCCTCGCTGTGGTCGGATGCCCGAACGCTATTGGCGGTGCCAGGGCTCCGGCCGCCCCGAACCCGGCAGGTGGCGGTATCCCGTCGCGTCTTGGTTCGGCGCTCCGGTCTGGGTGGGCGGTTGAGGTGCCGGTCACCCGTCCACCCGAAAGGTGACTTGTTTTCCGATTTGACCGACGGTCGGGTTAGCCGCCATACGCTCGCCGGAGCGCCCCACGCTGTCGTGCGTCGGCCTGATGGAGCTGCGGAGGGGGACATGGCACCGAGCCGTACACTTCGGACACTGGCGGCGGCCGTCGGCGGCTTGATCGCCATCGCCGTGACCGGGCCGGCCATGGCGATGGTCCCATCACTTGCCCGCACGACACCGGCCGCGGCCCCCTCGCTTCCCGGCGCGGCCCTGGCGGGCGGCTTCACACCCGCCCCACCGGAAGAGCCACGGCCCCCGCTGCTCCCAGCGGACTTCCAGGGGGCGGGCCGGTACATCGTCCGCGACCTCGGCATCGATGTCCCCTTCACCTGGCAGGGACGCAACGGCAACAGCCAGATGATCGCCGGAGGCCCGGAGTACCCGATCTGGTTCACCAACCTGATCTACGACAACACGCTCTACACGCTCACCTACAAGTGGCCGGGCATTCCGCCAGACCCGCCGCAGCCCTGCCATCAGGTCGGGTTCTTCAACCGGCAGATGTTCAACGACCTGCTGAAGACCGCACGATTCGTCGGACCGGAGATCCTGCAGGGGAACAACAGTCGGTACGTCGACCACTGGCGCGTCGGCGTGGTTGCGGGCTTCACGCAGCCGGGAGAGTTTCCCCGGCTTCCGCTCGCGCTCGGCGACGTCTACGTCGACCAGAGGGATCCGAGCCGGTGGGCGCAGGTGCTGCATTTCGGCATCCAGAACCTCTACGACCCCGCGCTGGATGGGTGGTTCACGTTGAACACGTTCTGGCACCAGCCGGGGCAGGTGATCCTCCCCGACAGCTGCCTCCCTTCATCAATCTGATTTCTCAGGTAGCCCTTGGCGCTTGTCGACCCTGTCGACGTCCGCGCTGGTGGACGGCGTCGAGTTGCTCCGGCACCCACCGGACTAGGGTCGGGCGCATGAGTGTGCACGCCCGGGTCGTCGCCGGCGACTTCCCCGCCACCCTGCGCTTCTACTCCGACCTGCTCGGTGAGCCGGAAACGGTTGTCCGCGACGTCGAGTACGCCAGCTTCGACCAGGAGGGCGAGACGGTCCTCGCGATCCTCGGCCGCCGCGCGGCGGAGGCGGTGCTGCCGGTGGGTCGGGGAGACGGCGGGGTGCTCGTGGTGATTCCCGTACCCGATGTGGACGCCACCATCGCCGCCCTTGATGCCGAGCTGGTGGTGGCCGAGGCCGCCGACCGCCCCGGGTGGGGCGTGCGCTCGGCCTACCTACGCGACCCGGAGGGCAACCTGGTCGAGGTGCAGACCTGGACGGCCCGCTGAGGGTACGGCCACCGTGCCGGCCGGGGAGGCCAGCCGGGCAACCTGCGGGTCGGTCCGGTCGGGCCGCGCGGGTAGCAGTCCGGCAGGGGTGGGCTAGCTGTGCGGACGACACACCGGCAGGCCATCACATGCCGGTCCGGTCGCTCGTCTACCGGGGTGACACCTGACGAAGGGAACCCCAGCCATGAGAGTTCTGCTCGCGGGCGCCTCGGGCGCCGTCGGTCGGCCCCTCACCCGCCAACTCATCGCCGCCGGCCACCAGGTGGTCGGGATCAGCCGTAGCCCGAGCAACGCCGAGCGGCTGCGTGACGCCGGGGCCGAGGCCGTGGTGGCCGACGTGATGAATCGAGAGAACCTGCTCGCCGCCGTAAGGGACGTGCGGGCCGACGCGGTCGTCCACGAGTTGACGGCGCTGGGCACCACGAAGATGGGCGAGGCGCTCCAGGGTACGAACGCCCTGCGTACCACCGGGACGGCCAACCTGCTCGCGGCGGCCCGGGCGGTCGGCGCGCACCGCTTCGTCACCCAGTCGATCGTGCTGGGCTACGGCTACCGCGATCACGGCCCGCGCGTGATCACGGAGGACGACCCGTTCGCCGAGCCGGTGGGCGGCAAGCTCGGCGAGGCGGTGGCGGCGATCCGCGCCACCGAGGAGCAGGTGTACACGGCCGACGAGATGGAAGGCGTCGCGCTGCGCTACGGCTTCTTCTACGGACAGGACCGCATGACCGACATGATCGTCAACCTGCTGCGCAAGCGCCGGCTGCCCGTGCCCTCCGGGGGCGGCTTCGCCAACTTCATCTACCTGGAGGACGCCGCCGCGGCGACCGTGGCCGCCCTGGAGAAGGGGCGGGCCGGGCAGGCGTACAACATCGTCGATGACGAGCCGGTGCGCTGGGCCGACTACCTGGACACCCTCGCCGCCGCGATCGGGGCGCGCCGGCCGTGGCGGGTCCCGAGCTGGATGCTGCGGCCCATCCCGTACGCCCACGCCATGATGACCACCTCGATGTGCGTCTCCAACGCCAAGGCCAAGCGCGAACTGGGCTGGGCTCCGGCAGTGCCGACCTACCGCGAGGGCATCCCGCTGATCGCGAGAGCGGCCCGCTGAGCCCCGTGCCATCGTTGAGGCGGCGGCGCACCTGGTGTGGCCCGTCAGGCGAGGACGTTCAGTTCGGTCAGCGCGTCGTCGGGGAGGGCCAGCGCGGCGGCGGCGACGTTCTCGCGCAGGTGCGCCACCGACGAGGTGCCGGGGATGAGCAGGATGTTCGGGGACCGGTGCAGCAGCCACGCCAGCGCGACCGCCAGCGGGGTGGTCTCCAGGCGGGCGGCGACGGCCTGCAGTTCCTCGGACTGCAGCGGGGTGAAGCCGCCGAGCGGGAAGTAGGGCACGAAGGCGATGCCCTGCGCCGCGAGGGAGTCGATGAGCGGGTCGTCGTCGCGGTTGGCGATGTTGTAGAAGTTCTGCACACACACCACCGGCGCGATGGACTGCGCCTCGGCGACCTGCTCGGCGTTGACGGTGCTGAGCCCGAGGTGCTTGATCAGGCCCTGCTGTTGCAGCTCCGCGAGGACCGTGAACGGCTCCTCGATCGAGCCGGGGGTGGGCCGGTCGAACCCGCCGACGCGCAGGTTGACCACGTCGAGCACGTCGAGGCCGAGGCGGCGCAGGTTGTCGTGTACGGCCTGCCGAAGCTGCTCCGGGGCGAGGGCCTGCGGCCAGTTGCCCTCGGCGTCGCGCAGCGCCCCGACCTTGGTGACGATGTGCAGGTCGTCGGGGTACGGGTGCAGGGCCTCCCGGATGATCTCGTTGGTGACGTACGGGCCGTAGTAGTCGGACGTGTCGATGTGATTGATGCCGAGATTGACGACCTCGCGCAGCACGGCGACGGCCGCGTCGCGGTCGGCCGGTGGCCCGAAGACGTGCGGGCCGGCCAACTGCATCGCGCCGTACCCCATCCGGGTGACCGTCAGATTCCCCATGCGGAACGTGCCGCCGGGCAGGCTGGTCGACGTCATGCGGCTTCCTCTCGCTGTGGTGGCAAACCCGCGGGTTTCCCGCCGGCCCGGCCACCAAACTACGGGGGTCCGGCCGGTGAGGCGGGCGTCCTCGTCAACCACGTCGTCCTGGTTCACGGTGGCCACGATGGGCACTGAGGTGTGAGGATTTTCCGTGGCAACCAGAAGGGAGCCTGTGGTGGCGAGATTCGTGACGATCGGATACGGGGACCGGGAAGGCTACGACAGTACCGACGCTGCGGTACTCGACGAGGCGCACGCCCATGACATGCGCCTGCGCGAGGCCGGGACCGTGATGGGTATGGCCGACTCCCCCGTACAGGTGCGGAACCTCAACGGCGCCGGCATGACCGTGCAGAGCGGCTCGTTCCTGTCCTCGGCGCTGCCGGTGGCTGGATTCGCGGTCATCGAGGCGGAGACGCTGGAGGAAGCCATCCAGATAGCGTCGAGGACGCCATGTGCCGTCGCGCAGGGAGTCGTCGAGGTGTGGCCGCTGCGGGAGGCACCGTAGGGCCGAGGTGGTGGTGGCCGCGGCCGCCGACCGCCCCGGGTGGGGCGTGCGCTCGGCCTACCTGCGCGACCCGGAGGGCCACCTCGTCGAGGTGCAAACCTGGACGGCCCGCTGAGGGTCAGGCGTCAGCGGGGATGCTGGTCGGTCGACGGCTGTGCCGCCAGCCGGGGTTCCACATCCTCCGGCAGCTCGGCACCGCAGAGCGCGCAGACGTAGTCGTCGTCCCGGATCAGGTTGCGCTCGCCGCAGTCGAGGCAGCGCCGGAAGACGACGGCCACGGTGAAGCCGTCCGGGCGGTCGATGCCCGCGCGGTCGAGGGCGCCCGCCACCGCCGTCCATGAGGTGGGATCGGGGCAGTATCCGGTGGAGTGGTTGCTCACCTCCGTGACGACCCAGCCGCCCCGCTCACCGGCGAAGCCGATCTCCCCGGCACCGAGGACCTCCCCGCCGCCGGCGCAGGCGACGTGCTCGCTGCGTCTCGGCGCGAGCCGTAACGTACCGCCGGTGTCGACGACGTAGGTGAACGGCTCGTCACGGTCGCGCGGATCCGCGGCCGCCAGGTAGGTGTCGAGATCGCCCGGTGATCGGACGGGCCAGCCCTCGGGCGCGCCGGCGACGGACGCCCGCACGTCCGCCCGGCCGACGTAGCGGTATCGACGCTCCGCCCCTACCACGCTGCAGACCCTACGCCGGTGCGGCCACCGTCGTGGACGAGCACGGCGCAGCGCCGCGGTCCAGCGGGTGAGAGTCGCGAGGAAGGGGCCGGGCAGGACCCGGTGGTCCTGCCCGGACGCCCGGTTGTCAATGGTGCGTGCCGCGGGTGTCAAGCACGATGGCGGCGGTGATCAGCCCGGCGCCGACCAGCCCGGTCGAGCTGAGACGGTCGCCGAAGAGCAGCGCCGCCAGGAGCGTGGCGACGAGGGGTTCCAGCAGCGCGATCAGTGCTGCCGTACCGGCTGCGGTGGTGCGCAGGCCCCGGAAGTACAGGGCGTAGGCCACTGCGGTGGGTGCGGTGCCCAGCAGCAACAGCAACCCCACGGACGCCGGGGTCGGGACGAAGTCCATCCCGGACGTCACGATGGCCGCGGGGGCGAGCACGGCGCCGCCGATCGCGAAGCTCACGCCGGTGGCGGTGACATCGTTGAGGCCGGCGACGGGCCGGGTTCCGACGAATGTCATGGTGGCGAAGCCGGCTGCCGACAGCAGCGCGAATCCAGCTCCGGCGAGCGCGTTCGTGGTCGCGATGCCCCCGGCTGGCGTGCCGACGAGCAGGACCAGACCGCTGACGGCCAGCGCCACGGTGGCGAGCATTACCGCGCTGACCCGCCGCCGTCCGGCGATCGCTTCAGCGGACAGGACGAGGGCTGGTGACGCGCCGATGGTGACCAGGGTGGCGAGGCTGACGCCGGTCCGTGCCACCGCGGCGAAGAAGCAGGCCTGGAAGACCGCGGCGAGCAGCCCGTTCACGACCATCCGGGCCCAGGCGCGCCGGCTGCGTGGCAGTGGTTGCCGGATCAGGCAGAGCCAGACGATGACGAGCATGCCGCCGGCGGCGAGCCGGTAGGCGGCCACAGCCAGCGGTGCCAGCCCCGTTTCGTGGGCGAGGAGGCTGCCGGTGGGGCCACCGGTGCCCCACAGCACGCCGGCGAGGACAAGTGACCACAGGCCGGTGGTGGGGCGCCGGGCGGCGGCCACCGGGTGTTGGGTGACAAGCATAAGGAATCGCTCCTGCGACGAGGGAAGTGAGGGTCGCGGAAGCGGGGCGTGCCGGACTCAGCGCTGGGTGAACCGCGTGTCCGCCCGAGGCAGGCTGGACACGATGAGCGGAGGCGCCCCGCTCAGGAGCGCGGCGGGGTGATGATGTCGAAGGTCCGGTCCATGAGCCGATCCTATTCGCGGGTGCTGGACGACACGAACCGCATTTCGCGGCAAGCCGTGTGCCACGCACAGCTACCGCGAGGGTGTCCCGCTGATGGCGGAGGCCAGCCGCTGAGCGACCGCCTCCTGTGCAGGGCTTCGATCCTCGCCCTGCACAGCGGGTCCGGAATCGGCCCGGCGGCCGGCCGGTTGGCCGGCCGCCGGGCTCGGAGTCTCCGCCGGGGCGGTCAGTGGCGCCGCTCCCCCACCCGGTAGGTGACCAGGTTGGGGTCGGCCCGCAGCTGCTTCTCGGTGAACTTGATGGTGTCCCAGCCCTTGCCCGAGTACAGCCGGGTCTGGTCGGCGTACCAGGGTGAGTTCGGGTTGGCTGACTGGGAGTAGGTGAGGATCTGCCTGCCCGACGGCCCGTTGCGGCCCAGCTCGACGGCCATCACGAACGACGAGCCGTGTTGCACCTTCGAGTAGCCGACGCCGGGCTGCAGCACCCCGATGATCATGTTGAAGACGCCGGCTTCCGCGCGCCCGCCGTGGATCGGGATGCGCTCGGCGCCGCGCGGCTCGGTCTGGATGTCGCCGAGGCGGGCGTCGAGCGGGATGCCGTTCAGCTTGCGGACGGCATTGGCGAGGGCGGTGCGTACCCTCGGGTCGTCGACGGCGAGCCGGCTCGGCGTGGTGAGCGGGGCGGCCGGGTCGAACGCGTCGGCGAAGCGCAGGCCGCCGGCCAGGGCGAACTCGGTGAACAGGTGCGCGCCCCGGCTGTCGAGGTTGACCTTCAGGTCCCAGCCGCGCAGGGCGGCGCAGGCTGCGGTCAGGTCGACGGTGGTGCCGTCGGAGGCGGTGGCGGTCGGCTGCGCCTCGCAGACCCGGACCAGGTCGTCGCGGACCAGCTCGCCCCCGTACGCCCGGTCACCGAACGTCACGTCCCACAGCTTGCCGGTGGTGAAGCCCTTGCCGGGAAGCCCGTCGGTGCCCGCGATCCGCTGCTGCACCTGGTGCACGCCGAGCCGGGTCCGCAGGCTGCGCGGGGTCCGCTCGTCGCCGATGATGCGCGAATACCCCTCCAGCGGGCGGGCCGGGTTGGCCAGCCAGTAGCTGTCGTTGGAGTTGGTCACGTAGTCGCCGCGGACCAGCGCGGGCAGGTTGCCCGGGCCGAGGATGCCGGGCACCGCGGCGTCCGGGTCCCGGCCCAGCTCACAGGCGGAGCGGGAGCCGTCGAGGACGGCCTGGCCGCTGCTGGCGTACAGGGGCTGGAAGGGCGCCGGGATACAGGCGGCCGCGAGGGAGCCGGTGACCCGGGGCACGACGGAGTGGTCGGCGTAGAGGGCGTTGCCGTCGCGGTCGGCGGCGATGACGTTGACCCAGGGCAGGAACTGCCGCCGGTCCAGCACCGCCCGCAGGTCACCCACCGACGTCGCCCGTCCCATAGCGAGCCAGCCGTCGAGGGCGCGGTTGTTGGCGGCGTTGACGTCGGTGATCGCGTACGCGGCCTGCGCCGTCCAGTCGAAGGTGCCCGGCACCACGACGACCGGGCCGAAGTGGGTGTCGTAGAAGGTACGGGTGACCGGGCCGTCCGGCGTCTGGACGGTGACGGTGCGGGCGGTCATCTTCCGGGGCTGGCCGTCGTAGAGGTAGCTGGTCGGGTCACCGGGCACCAGAGCCAGCCGGTGCCAGACGAAGCGGCGGGCGGTGGAGACGGTGTGCGACCAGGCGATCCGGTCGTTGTGGCCGATCTCCACGATCGGATCGCCGACCAGGGTCGCGCCCTCCACGTCGTACCGGCCGGGCACCTTCAGGTGCATCCGGTAGAAGCGCTCGCCGCCGTCCCACGGGAAGTGCGGGTTGGCCAGCAGCATGCCGGCGCCGCTGGCGGTGGCGTCGCGGCCCAGGCCGTACGCGTTGCTGCCCACCCCGGCCGGTGCGCCGTCCCGGGCGGCGACGATGGCCTCCGCCTGCGGGGCGCTCGCCGGCACGCTGGTCCCGTCGGCGCGGGGCGGCGCGGCGGCGACGATGCCGTCGGCGAGCGCGCCGGAGCTGGCCCGGACCATCCGCGTCCAGTTCGCCCGCCACACGTCCAGCTCGGTGATCGGGCGTACCCAGTCCTTCCCCTTGCAGGCCGGGTCGGTGATCTTGTTCTTGGCGCCGCGGAGGTACGCGTTGTAGCCGGCGACGAAGCCGCGGATCTGGTCGCGTACCTCGTTGGAGGGTGCGTGGATGCCGTCGTGCGGGCCCGCCAGCCAGCGCTCGGCGGCGCGGGCGTCGATGGCCTTCTGGTGGAACAGGTCGCTGGTGACGTTGCTGGCTTGCGCGCCGAACCAGCGGGACCGTTCGGCCCGGACGGTCACCATCTGCTCCGCGATCAGGCAGATGTTGTCCTCGGCCTGGGCGTAGCCGACGCCGTAGCCGAGGCTGGCGAAGTTGCGGGCGGTGATGTGCGGTACGCCGTACGAGGCGCGCTGGATCAGGGCGGAGTAGCCGGGGCCCTGAGCGACGGCGGTGCCGCCGTTGATGGTGAGGCCGGCGGCGACCAGGACGGTGGCCGTCGCCGCGGCGGCAAGTGGGCGCGCCCTCATCGGGCGCTCTGGTGGTGGCGTGGACGGAACATTGGACGTCCTCCCCGAGTAGTGACTGTCCAGGTCCGACCGACGCTAGTAGTGAATGTTGCTCAAGTCACCTGTCGATCACCGCCGACGATGCGGGGCGGTTGAGTAAGCACCGCACGGGTCGCGGTCGTGGTACGTCCGCGTCAGCGCGGTACGGTCACCTGCTGCTCCGGGGTCGGCTTGCCGGCGCCCGGGAAGTGCACCTCGGTGTCGAAGGCGAGCACGCCGTAGTAACCGCCTGAGGTGTATCCGCTGAACCGGATCGTGTAGGCGTCGCCGCCTGTCGTCGGGGTGACGGCGTGCGGCACCTGCCGGCCGCAGGACGCGGTGTGCCCGGGCCCGTTCCCGCTCGGTGAGGTGGCGGTGAGGGAGTAGTCCTGCTCGCCCGCGTGGATGACCCGGCAGGTGATGGTCAGGCTCAGCGGCTCACGCGAGTCCGGGAGCCATCGGCCGCCGTCGAGGAAGAACGGCTCGACGAAGACGTACGGGTTGAGGTAGTAGTCGCCCGTGTCGTTCTTGCGCAGCCGTTGGGTGCAGAAGCGGAAATTGCCCTTCGTCTTGCCGCTGCGCGAGACGTACACCTGCTGGCCGACCTGCAGGGTGCAGGTCTGCGACAGCAGGGTGTAGCCGCGGGGAAATTCCGGGGCCGGGGTGGCCCGGGCCGCCGGGGCCGGCGGCGGGATGGCGGCCGAGCCGCCCCGCGCTGCCCCCGTCGGGCGCGGTTTCGGCTTGGGGGAGGCGCTCGCAGACACCTTGCTCGGCGTTGGTGTCGCCGCCGCACCCGTCGTCGGCGCTGCGGCACTCGCCGTCGCTGCGGCGGTGGGCGCCGAGGTGTCCCAGACGGCGCCGCCGGCTCCGGCGGCACCGGGTCGGGCGCAACTCGCAACGCCGGTGGTGAGCAGCAGCAACGTCAGTACGCCGCGACGGACGAGCGGCCAGCGCCGCCAGGTCGGCGCGCTCACCGCTGCAGCACCGCGGTTGCGTAGCCGTCCGGGTAGAACTGCCAGTAGTCGCGGTACCGGACCGTGAAGGTGCTGGTGCCGCGGGGCAGCGAGTAGGTGAGGGCGTACCTGCCGCTGGCGTCCATCTTGCCGCGCCAGAACTCCCGCTCGGCCCCGCCGTTGGTCAACGCGGTGATCCACCAGTAGTTGTCGTCGCCGATCGGCGAGCTCCAGGTCACGGTGAGCTGCGCGGTGCCCTTGTCCTTGCCGGTCCCCACCTGGGCGGCGACGGCCAGGTCGGTGACCGGCGGCTGCGGCGGGTGCGCCGGCCCGAAGGAGTGCAGCAGCTGCGTTTCCTGGTAGGGGTCGGTCGAGCTGACCGCCCAGGCCCGGGTGCCGTCCCGGTTGACCAGCAGCGTGCCCTCCCAGAGGCTGTCGCCGTTGCGGAAGTCGACGGCGTACGTCGGGACCGTGCTGCCCTTGGCGTAGAGGTAGACGTCGGCGTCACCGGTGGCGGTCGAGGCGCGGCCGATGGCGACGGTGGAGCCGTCCCCGGACCAGGCGGCGTCCTGCGGGTAGACGCCGCTGGGGTAGACGGTGGCGTCGGCGAGATCCGGCAGCCGGTAGGAGTGATGCTCGTACGGGTGGCCGACCGTCTCCACCACCTCGGTGCCGTCCGGGCTCACGGCGTAGTCGATGAGGTTGCTGCCGGTGTTGTCCCGCCGGGCGGCGATCCTCGGGCTGTCCCCGGAGACGTCGATGACGTACGTGGTGACGGGCGAATACCCGGTGTCGCCGGCGACGAGGAGACCGGGCGCGCCAGGGCTGGCGTCGATGATCGGGTGGTAGTTGGGGCCCTCGGTGTAGACCACCGGCGGCACGCCGGGCGCCGACCAGATCAGCAGACCACCGGAGCCGATGCCGGCGTCGATGAACCCGCCGACGACCTTCTCGCCGGTCGGTTCGACGGTGTACAGGTGGGCGCCGGGGGGCGCGGGGTAGCTGGCGATGATGGTGAGCGTGGCGGCGTCCAGCGCGATGACCCGGTTGAAGCCCTGCGCTGCGTACAGGGTGCGCCCGTCGTCGCTGAGGACGAGGTCGGAGATGTCGGCGACGGCCGTTACTCGGTTCAGCAGCCGGCCGTCGAGGTCGGTCACCACCAGCGGCAGCCCGCCACCGACCCCCTGGGCGATGTAGAGGCGGCCGCGCGCCTCATCGAGCTCGATCGCCCGCAGGTCGTCCACCGGCAGCTGGGTGCCGACGCTCTTCAGCGGGGCTGCCTCGGCGGCGGCCGGCGCTGCTCTCAGTAGGTCACCGGCGGTGAGCCCGATCGCCGTGAACATCCCGGACGCCAGCAGTTGACGACGCCGCATGACACCTCCCCGTGTCGGCCAGCCGCCGTACCGACGGCCAGGCGAAACCCTAGTACCGGGCTCGCGGGGTTTGGAAGCAGCGCGATGACGTGATCTGGCGAAAGGACCAGGGCACCTGTCGCCGGTCTGCCGGCGGGTGCCCTGCCGGATTGCACTCCACCGGACTGGCGTCACGGCTCGTGACTGAGCTGCCCGGAAATCGGGGTTGACTCGGCGGGTGTTCCCGGGGCGTACTCGATATACGCACCCGCACCGCCGGCTGGCGCGGTCGCCAGAAAGAGGCCGCAGGCATCTCAGGACGGGTGCCGGCTGTTGCTCGCGCGGGCGTTGGGGGACGTCGAGAGATGGGAGGTCCCACATGAAGGATCACTCGTCGGCAAGTTGAGCTGCACCACTGTGGCGCTTGTCGAGCGCTGCCGGTGGCGAGCGTTGCGACCGCTTGTGGCTCGGCTTGGCCGCCCCGTGTCCGCTCGTTGACCTCAGCCTGCAGTACGGGTTGTGGCGGCACCTGCTGCCCGGCTGCCCACCCCTGCGCGGGGCCTGGATTGTTCGTTGGCTCGATCACAGTGAGGTAATGGCCGACCTCTGCACGCACAAGGGGTGCGCCTTGCCGGGCAACCCCGGCAGGGTCGCGCCCGCCCGCGAACTGGCCCTGTGTGGTTAGGGCGCGACCTGGACGGCATCCCCCTTGAATCCCTACAAACGAAGCTGGAGCACGAACATGACCTCGGCTTTCATCAATACGAATAGGCTGGCGGCTGCCTTCTCGGTTCGCCGGCCAAGGATGACGCCATTCGAGGCTCTACCCGGACGACGTGTCGGCAGGTGGTGGGCCGTTGGCACCACTTGAGCAGCGGCCGCCTGACCTGCCCAACGAGATGCGGTCGGGGCGGGAGCGGCTGGAGAACCTCATCCAGGTGCTGATCATGCTGTTGATCGGCGGCGCGGCCGGCGCAGCCTCGTTCCGTCACGTCCACGACGTCGCGGCGGCGCACGGCCAGCCGGGCTGGCTCGCCTGGGCCGACGCGGTGGTCCTGGAACTGGCCTCAATCGCCGCCGGTCTGGAACTGCGCCGCAACCGGCGCCTAGGAAAGAGCGTCGCGTTCCCGGCGACCGTGCTGACAGTGGCGGTGTTCCTGTCCCTGTCGGCCCAGGTCGTGGAGGCGGAAGCGTCGGTGATCGGCTGGGTCGCCGCCGCGTTGCCGGCGCTCGGCTTCCTGACGATGGTGAAGATCGCCCTCGGCCGCGCCGACCCCGCCCCACCCGACCAGACCGCCCGACCCACACCGGGCGAGCCAGGACCGCCGCTGATCGTGGACGCCGCGGTCCCGGACACCCACGAGCCGGTCCCCGGACCGCCGCTGCCGGTCCCCACGCTCACTGTCCCGGTCCGGGACTGCACCACCGCGGTCCCGGCTGCGGCGGGCCAGGACCCGGCGGTCCCGGACCGCCGCGACAGCGGCCCACCGGTCCGGGACCGCGGCCCGGAGATCAGCGCGCTGGTCCCGGCCGCCCGGACCGCCGCCCACACGCTCGCCACCCACGGGACACCCCTGTCCCGCAAGGAACTCGCCCGGCAACTGCGCGCAGACGGGCATCACCTGTCCAACGCCACCGCCTCAGCACTCGTGCGCGTCCTCCGCTCCGAGGCCACCCCACCGGCCCCGGCCACGCCGGACCTGTCACGTCAGGAGGCCGCGTGACAGAACCACAACCGGCGACTTCTGACAGAGCACACCGCCCCTGTCGGACCAGCGCCTGTCAGGAAGCCCGCCTCCTGACAGAACCTGACCCGACCTGTCAGAGCGAACACCGCCCCGCGCGCCACGGCGCTCGCCGCCAGTGCATCCACTGCCCCTCCACCCGCACTCCGGTCTTTGAGCGAGCGACGAGCATGCTGATCCAGCTCAACGGCCCCCACCAGCGCCACCAGCGCTGTCACCGACCCGCAACACCCGCCCTCTCACACCACGATTGCAGCGGTGCGACCGGCCATGCCGGTGTCGGTGTCGATCCCCGTCCCACTGTCCGCCTTGAGACCGACCCCCAAACTGACCCCCGATACTCGCTGACAGCCCAGGTCAGGTCGGCTCTCACCGACCCCGAGTGGTTCCAGACACACCCTCATGCGTGGGGTGTCCCCCCAGGGGCCGCCCATGCGTAAACCGCTACCCGCGCCGGATCCGCTGCTGCGCCTGCAGGCCAGCATCACCGCCCGCGACGACCGCCTCCTCGGCTGGCTCTACGACCACGGACTGCTGACCACCGACCAGATCGCCACCGCCCTGTTCCCATCCCTCGATTTCGCTCAGCGCCGGCTACGCCGCCTCACCGTCCTTCGGGCGGTGGACCGGTTCCGGCCCAACAAACCCGACGGTGGCTCCTACCCGTACCACTACGTCTTGGACCAGCTCGGCTACAGCCACGTCCACGCCCAACGCGGACTCGGCCCGCCACGTCGGGACCAGGCCCGCCGTCGCAAACAGTCCCTCACGTCGCGCCCGGACCTGCCCCATCTGCTTGGCGGCAACCAGGTCTTCATCGACCTGGCCGCCCACGCCCGCAGCCACCCCAACAGCCGTCTGGACCGCTGGCAGCCCGCGTCCGCCTTCCACGACCCGGGCGTGTTCTACCGCAAAGGCGGAGACCCGCAGATCATGGCCCGCGGACCGAGCGGCCTGCCCCGCCCGGACGGCGCCGGGGTGTGGACCGAGCAGGACCGTGCGGTGCCGTTCTTCCTCGAATACGACACCGGCCGCGAGCGCCTCGACATCCTCACCGAGAAGATCGCCAAGTACGAACGCTTGTACGCGATGAGCACCTGGGCATGGCCGGTCCTGTTCCACCTACCGTCGGCGCGACGGGAGGCGAACCTGCACCACCGCCTCACCGGCACCACGCCACGAGCGTTCATCGCCACCACCACCGCCGACCTACGCGCCGCCACCAGCGCGAGCCCCGCCGACCAGGTGTGGCACCTGGTTGGTCTCGGCGCCGGCCGTCGCCGCCTCATCGACCTGCCCTACAACGACACCCGCCACGACCAGGAGTTCCCTAGCCGCAGCGCGGCCCGGCCGCACGGGCGAGCATCCTGATGGCCTTGACGGTGTGAGCAGCCCCGGTTGACCGGGCTGCTCACACCGTCTGTTCCGTAGCGGCGGGTGCGGGAGGACCGGAAGCCGGGCAGGCACCTTCGACCAAGCGGCGAGCCAGCCGTGAGGTCACGGAGCTTGGTACGTCCGCTGCTGCGACTGCCACGCCCGTAGGGCACACTTGATGCGCTGGTTCTCCGCCCGCACGTCGTCCCGCTCGCGAGTACGCCGCTGCAGCTCGAAGGCAAGGCGGTGCAGCAGAGCATCGACTTCGTCGACCCGATAGCCGCGCCGCCCTCGTCGGGTCAACGGCAAAGGCAGCGCGGCGATCCGATCCGGGGTGAGCGGGCCGCGCAGGGCGTGCCGGCTGCGGTAGACGGTCATCGCCACGGGATCCGTTCCGGCAGGTGGATCCGTGCTGCGGGCACGCCGGCGGCGAGCAGCCGCAACCGCGCGCCGGCCAGCATCGCCGGCGGACCGCAGACGTACACCTGCTGGCCGGGACGATGGTGGTCGAGGGCGACGGTCAGCGCATCGCCCCGCTCCCCCGGCTCGGCCAGCGGATCATGGGAGAACGCCGGCACGACGGTCAGCCAGTCGTGGGCCTGCTGAAGCTTGTCGAGAGTGATCGCGTCGTACAGGCTCGCCACGTCACGGCTTCCGGCGATCAGCGTCACCTGTCGGCCGTCCGGGGCGGCGGCGACCTGCTCGACGATCGCGCACAGCGGCGCCAGCCCGGTGCCGCCGGCGATCAGCAGCAGGTCCCCGCAGTGCAGGCTCAGCCCGGTGTCCGTCGGCGGGCCGAGGTAGAGCAGCTCGCCGGGGCATACCTGATGGACCAGGCTGGTGGAGACGGCGCCGCCGCAGACCGCGCGGACGTGCAGCTCGACGGTGCCGTCCGGGCGCGACGCGTTCGCCGGGCACAGCCAACGCCACCGGCCGGGCCGGCGCGGCGTGCAGACCGGCACCGCCTGGCCCGGCCGGTAGGGCAGCCGCCGCCACGGCCGTACCGTGAGGATCGCGACCCCGTCGCAGGCCAGGTCGTGGTCGAGCACCTCCACCGGCCACCAGGCCGGGCCGTCCCCTGCTCTTGTGGCTGCCCGCTCGACCTCATGCCAGGGCACGGTGGTCCGCAGCGCGTCGTCGATGACCGTCTGATGCTCTGGTCGCAGGCCGAAGCGCCGGTACGCGCGGCCCAGGACGCTCAGCAGCGCCAGCTTCTCGGGGCGGTCCGGCCGGTCGGCGAGCCGGCGCACAGCGGCCTCGACCAGCGGGGCCTCCCGCTCCGGCAGCAGACCCGGGCAGCGGTCCTCGACCTCCTCCCAGAACGAGCGCCGCCGCAGGTAGCTCTCCGCGCGCCGGCGCTCGGCCTCCGACCAGCCCAGGTACGGCAGATCGGTGCCGGCGGCCAACGCTCTTGCCACCTGCTCCGTCAGCCGGTCCCGGTCCACCCCGATCAGGTACGGGGACAGTTCCACGTCCGCCGCGACGAGGCTGAGCCAGCGGGCGACCGCCTCGGGCGTCGCCTGTTCCGTCACGCCGGCTCCCCGAGCTGCTCCTCTGTGAGGCCGGCGGCGTAGATCGTGGCGTGGGCCCAGCGGGCCGGGCGGCACGGGTTCGGTACGCGTTCGCTCCGGCACAGCTGGCCCCACGGCCACGGCCCGGGAGCGTGGACGCGCACCGCGTGGACGGCGAGCGCCAGGTCCTCGTCGGTGACCGGGGTGAGCACGGGACTCTCGGCGAGTACGGCGGACATCGGTGGGCGCCTCCGGCGGTGGGGTGCGTGGAGTGGCGCCGGGGCGGGCGGGGACGACCGCCGCCGTACGGGGGAACGACGCGGCCGGAGCCCAGCACCCGCCCCGGGCCATGCGTCTAGCCTCGGGCTCAGCCTGAGCAGGAACTACAGCGCCGGAGGAGCCTCCGTGACGCAGAAATGAGGCGTCTGCGTACCCGCCGGATCGACGGGGTGTTACTACAGTGGCGGCAGAACGGAGGGAGATCGGGCGTGGCCCTGAAGCGGCACCGACTCTGTCAGCGACGCAAGGCCCTCGGGTTCAGCCAGGAGCGCCTGGCCGAGCTTCTCGGCGTGGAACGGTCGACCGTGGTGCGCTGGGAGAACGTCGAAACAGATCCTCAGCCGTGGCATCGAACTCGGATTGCCTTCGCGTTGGGAGTTACGCTCGAACAGCTCGACGACATGCTTGTTGACGTGTCGGTGGCAGCACATCGAGGGCAGGCCATGGGAGATGACGCTCGTAGTGCCGCCCCCAGCGCCGCACGGCTGGAGCTACTGAGCGGACTACGCACGTTCCTCACCAGCTACCTGACGGCGTCCGAGGGGCCGATGCCATCGCTTGTCGAGGTGCGGCGGGGCGTTGGCCGGGTACACAACCTCTACCAACGGGCGAGCTACACGTCGGCCGCTCGCCTGCTGCCGGACGTGCTCAGCCAGGCTACAGCCCTAACTGGCCACGCCAGCGGACTGCATCGCAGCAGCGCCTTTCGGCTGCTCGCTGCCGCCTACATCGCGGCATCGAAGCTGGCAGCCAAGGTCGGTGACGGTGACACCGCCCTGCTGACCGCCGACCGGGCTTCCACCGCCGCCCGGCTGGCGGACGACCAGGCCTTGGCAGCCGTGGCCGCCTATCAGGCGGCATGCGGGCTCATGTTGCTGCCCGGGAGAGCGGGCGACGCCGAACAGATCGCGCTCACCAGCGTCAACCGCCTCGGTGCCGTTGACAACCCAGACCTGCTGTCTGCGCAGGGAGCGCTGGTACTGCTGGCTGCCGTGATGGCCGCTGGACAGCGCAGCTCTAAGGAAACGGGCCAGTTCCTTGCGCAGGCCGGAGACCTGGCGGCGGTGCTCGGCTCAGATCGCAACCGGCTCTGGACCGGATTTGGTCCGACGAATGTCGTCATCCACGCGGTCTCCGCTGCGGTTCGAGCCGGCAATGCGGATCAGGCGCTGGAGATCGGGTCGCGGCTCGACACGTCGCGGTTGCCGGCGGTGCTGGTCGGTCGACGGGCCCAGGTACACGTCGACTTGGCGGCAGCGGCGTTCATGTCCGCCGGCGATCGATCGGTCTCCGTGCTGCACCTTCTTGAGGCAGAGCGGGTGGGCGCCGAGGTGGTTTACGCCAACGTGCAGGCGCAAGCGCTGCTGCTGGACCTGCTGGCCAAGGAACGACGGGCGCCTACGCCAGGGCTGCGGCCGCTGGCGGAGCGGGCTGGGCTGCTGGCATGACTCAACGGGGTGTGCTGGCTCTGGTGGTCTGTGCCGCTCCTCCGGTGCTGCGGATCGGTGAGCTGATTGAACTGCTGCTCGCAGACGGGTGGGCCGTCTGCGTGACCGCTACGCCGACAGCAGCGACGTGGATTGATCGGGAGGCCTTGGCGCGCCAGACGAGGTATCCGGTGCGGGTGGAGTGGCGAATGCCCGGCGAGCCGGAACCGCACCCGTCGGCGGATGTCGTCGCCGTGGTGCCGGCGACCTTCAACGTGATCAACAAGTGGGCTGTCGGAATCAATGACACGCCTGCGCTCGGCGTCCTGCACGAGGCGCTCGGCGTTGGGATCCGGGTGTACGCATTTCCGAACGTCAAGGCGCAGCTTGCCGCCCATCCGAGCTACGACCAGCACCTACGCCTACTTCAGGATTCGGCCGTCATCGTGTCGCCGCTGCCTGCCGAGTTGGACTGGCCGATGGTCGCGGAGCAACTCAGGACGCCCGTGTAACCCCTCCCGCAGCCGGCTCCGGCGGGCAGACTTCCCACCGGCTGAGCCAGACGGCCAGCCTGAGCCACTGCGACCGAACCGGTCACGACCGAGTGCGAAGGACACGCCCAGGTCACCTTTCGACAACGCGCAGTACTCGGGTAACGTGACGCAACCTGCGAGCAGTAACTACGCATCACTGGCGGAGCAAGCTACTGCAGTTTCTCGACCATCGACGAAGCGAGGAGCCTCAGATGTCGGCAGCCAAGCCCCAAGCGGTAGTACTGCTAAGCGGCGGTCTGGACTCGGCCACGGCCCTTGCAGTGGCCGTCAAGAAGGGGTTCGAGGCCAACGCCCTGAGCTTCCGCTACGGCCAGCGGCACACGGTAGAACTCGAAGCCGCCGCCCGGGTCGCTAAGGCCCTGGGGGCGACGCGGCACGTTGTTGCGGACATCGACCTTAGGGTGTTTGGCGGATCTGCCCTGACCGACGACGAACTCGCTGTGCCCCACCATGAGAGCGCCGAGGAGATCGGGAGCGAGATCCCCATCACCTACGTGCCCGCTCGAAACACCATCTTTTTGTCGTTCGCGCTTGCCTGGGCGGAGACCTTGGGGGCGTCCGATGTCTTTATCGGCGTAAGCGCCCTTGACTACAGCGGCTACCCGGACTGCCGACCGGAGTACATCGAGGCATACGAGCGGATGGCAAACCTCGCCACCAAGGCAGGCGTCGAGGGCACCCAGCGCATGAAGATTCACACACCTCTCATCGACCTAACGAAGGCAGACACCATCCGGCTGGGCCTCAGCCTTGGCGTCGACTACTCGCTCACCCACAGTTGCTACGACCCCGTCGAAGGCCGCCCCTGTGGCACATGCGACTCCTGCCTGCTCCGCACCCGAGGCTTCGCCGAACTCGGTATGTCAGACCCTGCCGTCGGCAGCACGGCATGAGATCCGCGTACCGCATTAAAGAGATCTTCTACACCCTGCAGGGCGAAGGTACCCATGCTGGGCGGCCCGCGGTCTTCTGTCGGTTCACAAGCTGCAACCTCTGGACAGGCCGCGAGGCCGACCGTCATCGCGCCATATGCCAGTTCTGCGACACAGACTTCGTAGGTACTGATGGGCCAGGAGGGGGCCGCTTCCGGTCAGCTCAAGATCTGGCGGCAGCGGTGGCGAAGGCGTGGGCCGGTGCAGCCCACCCGAGGAGCAGACCATACGTTGTCTGCACTGGCGGAGAGCCGCTACTGCAACTCGATGCTGCTGCTGTCGACGCCCTTCATGACGAAGGCTTCGAGGTGGCTATCGAGACGAACGGGACGCGGCCCGCACCCGCTGGCATCGATTGGATCTGCGTCAGCCCGAAGGCCGGCAGTGAACTGATTCTCACCGAGGGCGATGATCTCAAGCTTGTCTACCCCCAACCGGGGGCGGAACCTGAACGATTCGAAGGCCTGAACTTCGCCAACTTCCTCCTTCAGCCCATGGATGGGCCCGACCAGGCGGCGAACACTCGGGCAGCCATCAGTTATTGCCTCGCCCATCCTCAATGGTCCTTGAGCCTGCAGACACACAAGTACATCGGGATTGCTTGATGGAAATCTTCCGTGAGTTCACCTTCGAAGCTGCTCATCGCTTGCCGCACGTGCCCGAGGGGCACAAGTGCGCTCGCCTCCACGGGCACTCCTATCGCGTTGAGGTACACGTGCGCGGCGAGGTCGGAGCGTCATCCGGATGGGTCATGGACTTCGGCGACATCAAGGCAGCATTCCGGCCCCTCCTCGACCAACTAGACCACTACTACCTGAACGAGGTGCCGGGCCTCGAGAACCCGACCAGCGAAGTGCTGGCGCAATGGATCTGGGCGAGACTTGTCGATCAGCTGCCGCTGTCGGCCATCATGGTCAGGGAGACCTGCACCTCGGGCGCCGTCTACCGGGGCGATGCCTCGTGACGGAGGCGACGGCCGACGAGCGTTCGCCAGGTGTCCCTGCAGATAGCAACAGCCCGCCGCAGGCGCCAGCCCGCGTTCATATCGTCGTCACCTGCGCAAACCGCAAAAACCTGACAGTGCCTGCGGCGCTGCAGGTCAGAGCCCTGTCGAACTACCCACCCAGGCAAAAGCTCGCAGAGTGGACCCGCCGACTGTCCGAACCTAGCCAGCCTTCCACTGCCGCAACGTCGCTCTATGCTGGCGAGCACTGGGCCGTGGCACGTCAGCTGGTCAACCCGAGAAGCGTGGAGACGCAACTCTGGATCTGCTCCGCGGGGTACGGACTGGTCCCCGCCACCGCGCAGCTTCGCCCCTACGCCGCGACCTTCGCGTTGCGCGAAGCAGACTCGGTCGGACAAGGTTCGACCGAGAACCGCGACTGGTGGCGGGGACTAAGCGAGTGGGTTGGCCCGGAACCCGGTACGCCCCGATCGTTCTACCACCTGGCCCGAACGAATCCCAACGACACGATCATCGCCGTCCTATCGGATACCTACCTTCGGGCGTGCAGTGATGACCTCCTGAGGGCGGCAGCGCGGCTACGCGACCCGCAACGGCTGACAATCGTTGGGCCGGCTCAGGCGGACCCCGACTTGGACGAGCTGGTCGTCGGCGTGACCGCTCGCATGAGACCGGCAGTCGGCGGCAGTCTGCTCGCCCTTAACGTCCGCGTTGCGCAGCACCTCATGGGCCGAGTCACCGCCGAGCCTCGCACCCACCGCCGCTCGTACTTCCGGGCGCTCGCCCACGAACTGGCAGCCGCCGCGCCCCCGCCGCCGCCTCCGACTCACCGTGAGCGCATGACCGACGACGAGGTTAAGGCCTTCATCCGGCCACTGGCGGAGGCCGGGCCAACCTCGGCAACCCGCCTGCTCAGACAACTACGGAACTCCGGCAAGTCATGTGAGCAGGCACGTTTTAAGCAGCTGTTCGATGAGATCTCGCTGGAAGTGCACTGCTGATGGCGCCCTCACATGACTCGAAGAACATCGCACGCCGTGCGCTGCGAATCGCTCAGCCGGGCACTCCGGCCCTCTACCTCTTCGCACTGCAGGCAGAAGAGGTACTCCAAATCGCAGACATCTCCCGCGTCAGCCGAGACGACGCCGGGAAGCTGATCGGCTACCAACGCCCCCAGGTACGGAAGCACATACAAGAAATCGTCGAGTACCTCGACACCGAGGCTGCCGTCTTCCCCAACCCCATCATCTTGGCCCTGTCGTCCAGCGTCCGGTTTCAGTCGAGCAGAGGGCCAGGTGCCGCGGATGGACTCGCGACCTCCGGGCTACTTAGCATTCCCCTGCCGCAATCCGGCAAGCCGAAGCCCGCATGGATCGTCGACGGACAGCAGCGAGCCCTAGCGCTTTCCCGTACCCAACGGCAGCAGTTTCCGGTACCAGTGACGGCGTTCGTGGCGGACAGCGTCGTTTTCCAGCGCGACCAGTTCCTACGCATCAACAACACGCGCCCACTGCCGCGGGGCCTCGTGACCGAACTTCTGCCGGAGGTCGACAGCCCGCTACCTCCTCGACTCGCAATCCGGAAGGCGCCCTCGGCGCTGTGCGACGTACTGAATGCCGACAAGGCGTCGCCGTTCTACGGGCTGATTAAGCGGGCGTCGACCAACCGGCAGCAGGCACCGAACGCTGTGATCACGGACACCGTCGTTGTCGAGATGATCCAAGAGAGCCTCACCTCGCCGGCGGGCTGCCTCTTCCCCTACCGCGACGTCACCCGCAACGAGACTGACTTCGACGGGATCCTCCAGGCACTCTGCACCTATTGGTCAGTAGTGCGTGACACGTTCCCCGAGGCCTGGGGCAAGCCGCCCACCAAGAGCCGCCTCATGCATGGTGCCGGAATACGGGCTATGGGACGGCTGATGGATCGCGTGCTGGGCACGATTGATCCACGCCTCCCCGAGGCGCCCGAATTGATCAGCAAACACCTCTCCGTGATCGCGCCGCATTGCCAATGGACGGGAGGAAGGTGGGACGAACTCAACCTTGGTTGGAACGAGATTGAGAACGTGTCCCGCCATGTGCAGGAATTGTCCAATTACCTCATCCGCGTCTACCTGAACGAACGGGCGGGAATTCGATGAAGTTCTTCTTCCCCGACAGCCAGGACCAGGTAGACCCCACCTTCGACTTTCAAACCGAGGAACGCGACCCGTTCCGAGTGCGTCAACGCGATGACCTGTACGCCCACGAAGTGTTGAAGCCGCCGCCGTTCAACGGTCTCTTGGTCTCCAAGGCAATCGTAGACGGGACTGCCGGCTCCAGCACCGGCAAGTACACCCTGCCCCAGCGCCACAGGCTCTACCGACAAGGGGCCCGTGAGTTCTTCCGCCTCGACAATGGCAGCGCGCCGTTAAAGATCATGGGTGACTGCGGAGCCTTCTCGTACGTCGGCGAGGAGTACCCCCCCTACACCGTCGAAGAGGTCGTCAGCTTCTACGAGGGGTGCGGGTTCGACTACGGCATCTCCGTCGACCACGTTATCTTCCAGTACGAGCCGAAGGTCCTTCGTACCGACGAGGCGGCCAAGGAGTGGGTCCGACGGCAACAGATCACCCTCGATCTCGCCGCAGAATTCTGGCAACGTTGTTCAGCCAGCGACGTTCACTTCACGCCTCTGGGAGTAACTCAGGGTTGGAGCCCGGAGTCATACGCCTATGCAGTGGTGGAACTACAACGGATCGGGTACCGACGGATCGCGGTCGGTGGCATGGTGCCGCTGAAGACGAAGGAGATCCTCGCCTGCCTCCGCGCCATCGACGATGTACGTGCGCCCGACACCCAGTTGCACCTCCTAGGTATCAGCCGCGTCGACGAAATTCCGACGTTCGCTGGCCACGGCGTAACGAGCTTCGATAGCACGTCGCCCTTCCGCCAGGCGTTCAAGGATGACCGGGACAACTACTACGCGCTCGACCGGACCTACGTGGCGCTTCGCGTCCCTCAGGTCGACGGGAACGCGAAGCTCAAGGCGCGGATTCGCTCCGGTGAGATCAGCCAAGGGCAGGCCATGCAGTTGGAGCGGGCCGCGCTGGCCCGCCTTCGCGAATTCGATAGGGGCGAGATCGCCCTTGACGCCGCCCTGGAGGCGTTGGACGCCTACAGCGCGGTGTGGGACGGTAAGGCAAACAGGAGCAGCCAGTACCGCGACACGCTCGAAAATCGGCCTTGGCAGGCCTGTGACTGCTCGATCTGCAAGAAGGTCGGCATCGAAACAATCATCTTCCGTGGGGCGGAGCGCAATAAGCGCCGCGGCTTCCACAACCTACACGTATTCGGGCAGCGACTGCGCCGGCAGCTTGGAGATGACGACCGTGACTAAGCAGGGAGACGAGAGCGCCGTGGCCGCGAGCTCTGGGAAGGTCCTACATCTTCCGGCTCTTGAGATCAGGCAGGGACCCAACCGCCGTCTGTACACGTTCGCGGTGGACGGCAAGCAAGTCCCATCGTTCGCCGCCGTCTCGCGCGTCCGCCGCGACAGTCAGCAGCAACTGCACGGCTACCAACGGCCTGAGGTCCTGGCGCACGTGGCGGCCATCCGCCGGTACGTAGAATCCGACGACAGGCCTCTACTGCCGAACGCAATCGTCGTGGCCTTCGACGACCGGGTTCGCTTCCTCCCTGCCGACACCGCCAGCGACGGACCTGGCTATGTCCGGATGGGAACCCTCGTGGTACCCGTGAGCGAGGACTGGGAGGACGCCGACAAGCCCGGCTTCATCGTGGACGGCCAGCAGCGTTGCGCGGCCATCCGGGACGCGGAAGTTCCGGCCTTCCCTATCTGCGTCACCGCCTTCATCACCGCCGACCAAGCCGACCACCGGTCGCAGTTCATCCTCGTCAACTCCACCAAGCCACTACCCAAGGGCCTGATCCACGAGTTGCTCCCGGCCGCGTCTGGGCCGCTGCCGAATCAGCTACGCGTGCGGCAGCTCCCCGCGACGGTCCTTGAGCGGCTGAACTTCGAGGAGCGTTCGCCGCTACGTCACATGATCCAGACGCCAACCAATCCCGCGGGCGTCATCAAGGACAACTCCATGCTGCGCATGCTCGAGAACAGCATCTCGAATGGTGTCCTGTACCGGTTCCGCGGAAGCGACGGAACCCTGCCCAATATCGGACTGATGGTGACCGTATTGAGCGACTTCTGGACGGCGGTGCGGGAGGTCTTCGGTGAGAATGCGTGGGGCAAGCCTCCTCGCAAGTCGCGGCTAATGCACGGGGCCGGTATCATCAGCATGGGATACCTGATGGACGCCATCGCCGATACGAACAGCAGCGGCGAGGAGTTCCCGGACGTGCAGGGATTCGCCGCGGGGCTGAAGACGGTGAAGGACTACTGCCGCTGGACCGAAGGCACCTGGGATCTGGGCGACGGCATTCCTCGGCGCTGGAACGACGTCCAGAACACTCCCCGCGACATCCAGCGGATCACCGACTTCCTGGTATCGACGTACTACGCCAAGCAGGGAAAGCGGCACGAGCGGTCGAGTAGGCTCTTCTAGCAGTAACGCCTGCTCTGGGCGAGCGCTGGGCCTGACACCTCAGGCGCACCCCCCGTCCCTCGGCGACCGGGCGTGGGACTGCGACGGGCCGCCCGCCGTCGCGGAGGCCGTAGAGCTCGCACGGAAACTCCTCAGGCAGTGCCGCTCTGTGCCAGGGCGGCGGTTGCGGCAGGGACCAGCGAAGTCGGGGCCACTGCCGTCCGCCTCCCGGACGACAGTCATCGGCCTGCTCCTGGATCGGATGAAGCTTATGGCCGCGTGAGTCGCACAACGCGTCGCGATAACGACGACATCAGCGGGCCGTACCCACTGCTTGAGCTGACGGCCCGCGACGTGGTCGTGGCCGGCTCGTGACGACGTTGACCTGTGATGCGAGGGTCGCCAGTGCGAGGGCTACGCCGTCGAGAGCCTTTCGTGGGAGTAGGGGAGCACTCCCTGCGCCGGCACGTGTGACCATGCCGAGTCGGCTGCTTCCTCGGCCCGAGTAGGCCACGGAGTTCGACGCCGATCTCCGTGCTCAGTTGGGCTGCAAGCATCTTCGATCTGTCGCCCTCACGGACAGCCGCTGGGTTACGAGACGTCCCTAGGCTAAGGCCTTGCTCGGCCGGGCGGAGCCGGTCGCGGCAGAACTGCTGGACTGCCCGCAGATTTGGCGGACCAGTGCAGTAGGCCGCCGGCCGTACCGCGTGCGGCAACGTTTGATCGTTGCTAGATTACGAGTCGTCGGCAACCAGACAGAGCCTAAGCCCGTTCCATCACGATCGCTCAATATCACTCGCAAAACCGCCCCAACTCGCGCAGCATTGCAGACGACCCTTTTGAGTGTACGTAAATGATGGGGCGCCCATTCCGTTTTTGCTCTATGAATTCGGTAGCCGCATGCTTAGCCGACGCTGTGGCGATCACGACGACATCCGCGTTCGTACTCATGTCTGCGAGGCGTTCGCTTCCCACGTGATCGGCCGTCGTGACGACATCGATCGAGGGAACGATTCGTCGCAGCGTCTCGGCGGCACGACGCGCGGCCGACTCCATTAGGGAATACAGCACGACGCGCCGGCCTGCCAAGCACCCGTACAACTCCGGCTCGGGAAGCAGGCCGGCTGCCCGGATCTGCTCTAGGTCGGCAGGGAGCGACAGGTCGAGAGATTCGCACACGGCCGCGACCGACTCGAGCGCGACAGAGTCGAGGGCCGTTCGTAGGCGCCGGAGATCATCAAGGGAACTGTACAAGTACCGCTGGCGGGCAGCATGCGCCTGCTTGGGAATGACGTGAAATGCGACCGTTTGCAAAAGATCGGTTTGCCAGTCAATGGAGCTACTCGCAGCCATCGAGCCCCGGATTACATCGAGCCATTCGAGGGCCGCCTCGACCTGTTCACCTGATGGACCAGCCGCCAGCAACGTATCGATCAAGCTGAGCACCTGCACCTGAACACCTGCAGATGTCCTGCCGCTCAGCGCGAGTGCAGCAATCATCCGCTCCGCCACCGCTGCCTTTGCAGGACCGTCAAGGACGCCCGCATGAAGTGCCAAGAACCTACCTGCTACCAACCCCAAGACCTCGAGCGTAGCGTCAGAGGAGCTCCACATGCGCGCCTGGACCTCAGCTTGGGGTAGAGGCGTCCACTGGTCGGCGAGGTCGCTGATCCAACCGACTGCCTCGTCCTGCGCGACACCTGTCGCCACGCGATCGAACCACGAAGCCCAACCGTTCGGCCCGCCTGTCTCGATTAGTCCCTCAAGAACCGCAACCGCCGTCCTCCCCACGACGCCTGAGGCGAGTACTGCTGCGCGCAAAGCTTCTTCACCGGCAAGCATATTTAGCGCGACGCGAGCGGCGTCGGGTGTACCGATGTCGGCTGCCGCGCTAACGGCTAAGCGGGCGGCAGCGAGACTTCCAGTCATCGTCACGGCGACTTCGAGGGCGCCGAGTGCGTCGCCACCGACGTAACGAGCCGTGGCTTCAGTCATCGGATCACGTGGAGGCCGTAATGGCACTACCGGCTCGGCCTCAGCCGCCGAGCGCAAACGCTTGAGGCGGCTTCGGAGCCCAATTTGAACGGCGTCAGCGTTGTCAAGGAGCCGTTCGATGAGGGCCGCTCGAGTGGACTCATCAGCTGCGATAGCAAACAAAAACTGGACCAGAAGTTCGGACCGGGACGCGGCTGGAGGACTCCCTGTTGTCAAGCCGGCGTATTGCTCGCTCACGTCCTCGAAGGCAGCGAGAAGAGCCCCGTCGCGCTCCTCGGCGTCGAGACTGGCCAGATGAACGCCATAAACGGCCTGCTGGATGGCGCGAGTGACCCCTGGGGGACGCCTCATGCCTAGAACGTCGGGGAGCGCGGGATCCTTGAGGACGTCTTGCCACTGTTCTAGTCCGGCGTGCACGCGGAAACGGACGAACGCCATGTTCGTCTCGTCCAGATCCCCACCCGAGCGCAACTCGACGAGCAAGGTCTGCGCGAGCCCACGATCTCCGGTGGACATCGCGTGCCCGAGATCCTCTAGCACCTCTCCTGAGGATCTAGTAGCTCGGAACTCAGAAGGGGGGCGACCGTCAAGGAGACGCACCATGCGCTTAAGGGCACTCCGCACCTCGAGTTTCGCTGGAGTGGCACCGGCGCCAGTTCTAGGCAGAACTTCGAAGCGTAGAATCGACGAAGGTCGTTCGGCGGCGAGAGTAGCGTCAAACGGATCCGACCTGTCGAGGCGCCCGCGGGAAGATGCCAAGTCGCTGGCGGTCGGCCCAACCCACGCGTCGAGTAGAGCCAGTAACTCCCGTCTAGACCTACTGTCCGGAGCCAAGCCGTACCACCAGAGGCGCCCCTGCCAGAGACGAGGCAGAAAGGCAATACCGGCACCCTCATCGGCCGCTCGCAGCCAAGGTTCGATGACATCCCGCAGTGATGCGGGAAGTTCCGAGACGTCAAGTTCGTTGCCCTGCCCAAAGAAGCGAGCGAGAAGACTGGTCATCAAGGCAACATCCCAAACCGCGCATGGTAGTCAAGGCGTGCACGAGACAGGTCGTCCGCGTCTCCAGTCACCGTGATGCCCTCCTCGTTGACAGCGCGCCCATGGTGCGTGAAGTTCATGGAACCTTGGACATGGATTCGCGACGTTAGGAGGCCCTTGTCGTGGAGTTGATCGATGATCTGAACATCGACGGAGTCGGCCGCGCCTGGCGTTCCACGCAATCGATCCAGCACCGACTGGTGGCGGGGATCGTTTCGTGCAAGAACGTGGACATGCGATCCGCGCTTGGCTAACTCGAGCAGAACTTCAGTCAAACGCAAATGTCGCGCCGGCGCACCGGGGATGAGACTTATGACCTCTCCTCCCCGATTGTCCACGACGGGTATATCCGAGATCCAAGGCGACAACAGCCAGACGTCCGGCGACGGCGCAATAAGTTCCGAAACAAACACTGTTTCGATGAGATTATCGAGAGTGCGAGTTGCACCGCCCCCCCGCGTTGTTAGCCGCCTCAAGATACGATCTCCGCCAGTTCCAAGCGCACGAGCGTGGCCCCATCCGCAGTATGCGTAACCTCAGCTATGTACGGATATATGTGAAGGAATTCAGTCTCGATTGGTTCCGTCATCAGGCCAACGAGCACGTCACTGACTTCCGCCTCCTGACCTGGTCCGCCCCGCAAGCGGGCAGCGCCATCCGTTGAAAGCACGTGCCGCAGCCGCCCGGCAGCATCAGGGTCGCTGATGTCGACGGTGACGGTCCCATCGATAAGAATTGCCCTCAGCACCTCGGGTGCAGGGTCAGGGAGAACTGTGTACGGATTCCAAGACTGGAGGGCAGCCGAGCGCATCCGCCATCCACGTGGCCAGAGAAGACTGCGAAGGGCATCCAACCGGCGCTGGCGCAAGTCTCCCCCTCCTGCCAAGGGCAATCCGTGGTCGAGATCCTTCCTGCCACTGGAGAGGAACGCCCATGTCCGTGCGTCGATTTCGACCCCGAGACGGCGTTCTTCGGCGTCCCATGCACCCACCACCTGACCCATCGCCCGGTCAGTCGCTGAGGTCGAACCTGGCCGAAGTAGCCGATTCGCTAGCGCGGATACCACCCCATGATCCGGAGCCACGCCCGCGTCGCGCAGTGCATGGCGTACACAGTTGAGGGCTTCCACCCTCGCGGCCTGGCTATGCGCCCCGCGGTAGGCAGCCATGGCATCTGCGAGAGGCCCGTCTTTCGCCGACAGATGGATAATCCGCCGCATCTGGTTATCGATCACCTCCATGGCTGATGGCCGTATGGCATGACGCATTAGCCGCAGGAATCGACGGGGATCTTTCTGAAGACGTGAGGCTAGCGCCTCAAGGAAGCCGCCGCCGCCGATTGAACTTTCGCTTAGCCACACCTGGCCGTTTCGCGGCCGGCCCTCAGCATCCAGGCCCGGCTGGACGTCTACGAGCAGGCCCTCTGGGTCATGGTCCGGACAAAGCAATCTTCCCGCTGCGAGGGCAGCCTGACCTACTGTTGCCAGAAGACGCGTCCGAAGCCAGGGTTGTAGCAGTTCATCGGTGGGTCGCCACATCTCGGGAGCGAGGGCGGCAAGGCGCTTGGCGAAACCATCCCGCTGAAGCAGACTCTGAAGCCGGGCCCGGAGCCGGCCTGGCCCGGCGGATACGTCATCATCGTCGATCACCAGGCCGACACGTTGGAAGAGGATTTCCATCGTGGCGTTCAACTGTCCCTGTAGATCCCGATCAAGGTGAGCGAACGCCTGGTCCAAAGTCATGCCTTGCTCAACCGCCGCACGGATCAGGGTGATCTCGAGCGCCTCATGCACCCAACCAAGCTGAAAGACATTTGCGTGCTCGAGCAGTTGGGAGTCGGTCGTCACGACGTGCCGGAGCCACGCGCTTCGCACTCCATGCGAGACATCCTGCGGTAACGAATAGTCCGGTGGCAGAACCACATCTAGTCGGAGCGCGTCTACGTCATAGACCGCTCCGACGCCTACAGGCACACCTTCTCCCCTGGCGAATGTAGGTCGCCCACGGAGTTCCGTGCCGTCTTCCATCTGCAATGTAGCGTCGGCTCCTACGGCCAGGCGTCGCGCTTCGATGTGGGCGTGCTCGGCATGAAGATGGAAACAAACTCCGCTCAGCAGTCGCCCAATCGGATCCTCCTGAGGAATCCGTATAGGTGCGGCCCCTCCTCGTTCAACGAACTGGCTCTCCCAGATCAAATAGGCGTTAGAGCTGTCGCGAACCTCTTTTGGGGCAATGTCGACAACGATGTTGTGAGGGCGCACCAACTCAAGGGTCTGCCGACGGCCGTCCACGACAACGTCCACCTCAACCTCGATATCGTGCTCGGGAAACACCCCATCGACGTAGATCCTTCCGTTCACGTCTGCGGGAAGCGGCAACCAGTGGCGGTGGCGCATACTCCGAGTCGCAAAGCGGCGCGACACTCGCCCAGGTGCAAACTCCCGCAGAGCCTGCGCAACGCCCATGGCGTGCCAGTCGCCCTCCTCCTCCCACTCAAGTTGCGCCGGCACCTTGATCAGCGCCTCCGGCAGTGCGAGGTCGCTGAACAGGTTGCTCGGGAAGAAGTCGGGCAACGGCGTTCCACCTAACAGGTCCTTGCCCAGGCTCCGCCCGTCCACCTGCGCTGTCGCCCACCCCGATCGGAGCCGACGCAGCAGGGCGGGCACTGCCGCAAGCAGCACAGGGCGCGGTGGATGCCAGAGGAGTTCGTTCGTCTCGGAAGGCGGGATTTGGAGGGCCTGTCCGATCCAACGAGTCAAGTCGGACTGGAGGGTCACGTCCTCCAGCAGGTTCTCGAGTAATGCGGCCACCCGATCCTGCACGACGCCGCGCGCCTGTCCCCACGAACTCTTGTCGCGTGGCTTCGTCAAGTCCCGCCAGATGGAAGCATCCGGCATCTGAGGCCGAAGCCGTTCCGCGAGCCAGTCAAGCATCGCTTGGACAGCGTGCATTCGAAGGACAGCGCGGTTGCGGACCGGCAGCGAACGGGCAGGCAGGACAGGGTCGAATAGCAAGTCCCAGGCCTCGTAGCTGTCGCGGTCCCTACCGTAGTGAGACAGTACGACAACGGTCCACGGCCGCATGCCACGCGGGCGCCCGGCTCGTCCCTTTCGCTGCAGGAACTGGGCGACGTCACGAGGCGCCTTGTGCTGTAGCACCGCACCGACATCCGGGTCGTCGAAGCCCACCTCGAGAGAGGCGGTGGCCACCGTGATCTGGGAAGCTTTGTCCACTCCTGCGTCCTGGGAAGAGGTCCGCCCCAGACGGAGCCTGGAGCCCGGCCGCATCGGATGGCCAAGCGCCTCGGGGAGATCCCACGACTGCCCCGCAGCGCGCCGGGCTGGCCCCCCACCCTGCGTCGGGTCTCGCAGACTTGCCAACGCGTCTTTAAAGCCGATAGCTCGGCCTTTTCCGTCCAGGCGCTGACCTTCCGCGTCCAGAAGGTCGTAGTACAGCCTGTTGGTCACGTCCAGATCGTCAGTGAAAACGAAGAGCTTGCTGCCGTAAAGACCCGCAGATTTCCCGCTTCCCGGCGGGTCAAGTGTCCGAGGAAGCAGCATGCTGGTTTGGATTGTCGTGGACAGAACACTGACCCCTGTTGTGGGATCACTGCGCAGGGCGAGCAAGTGCTCCGCGCCCTCATACTCCAACTCCTCCGGCTTCGGTTCCACGCTTGCCACTATGTCTGCTGATAGGCCCGTCAAATCGGAGAAGTACTTTGCAGCATCTACGAGTGTTGCTGAGAGGCCGACAAAGGTGACCTGGCTTCGAAGACGGTGGCGCCATCGACGAAGCACCATCCCTGCCTGCGCGCCGCTGGTGCCGCTATAGGTATGGATCTCGTCAAGCAGCATCATCAGTGGCGCTCTTCGAGTGCCGACGCCGAAGACTGCGCTCGCCTGCAAGTCCGACAGACTCCGGTTGAGCATCTCTGTCGTCGTGAAGAGCATGTCAGGGGGTTGCTGCACCATGCGCTGGCGGGTTAGCACAACAACGTCCTCGTCGAAGGAGGTGCAACACTTCGCGCAGACGAGTCGCTCACGTCCGCGACTGCGGTCCTGGTGCTGCCAAACAAGATCACCGCCGCAGCCCGCGCCCGCCGCGCCTGGACAGCTCAAGTAGGGACAGCGGTGTCCACCCCCGACCTTGTCCCATGAGGCGTATTGCCCCTCAACACTCCGGGCAGAGTGCGGCGTAGGTCCGTAGAACGCCGCAACCCTGAGCGGGCGGCCGGAAGTCCTGGAGAAGACCTCGTCGATCCGCCGAGCGCTGGCGAAGGCGCTGGACAACTGGTCTCTCAGAAGCTCATTGCGCGGGTAGACGGCAACCACGCGCGTCCAGTGCTTGCTGTCCTGCAGGGACGCTAGGTGTGCGAACGCCGGGAGGTAAAAGGCGAGGGTTTTTCCACTGCCCGTCCCGGCTCCTACTACTATGCCGCCCGATCTTCCGCTCGTCGCGGAAGCCAGCACCTGACGGGTTGCTCGAACCTGGAAGCCGCTGAGATTTCTCGGGCCCGAGGAATCCCGCGTGAGCAGCGTCAATACCTCGCGTTGCGCCGCCGTGAGGCTAGGAACTGCCGCCATCAGTGAGGCAAGTGTCTGATCTCTACGTGGGTAGGCTCGAGGTCGACGGACATAACGCAAGTCTGCGACCAACGGGGCTCCACGGCGCCAACTGTCCTCTTGGTTTCCCTGTGTAGGGAACAACTGGCGCAAGCGAGCCAACAGCCGAAGCGCCTCCGCGGACCGGGTCCGCCACCTTGGCGGGTCAGTGGTCAGATCGCGGTGAAGAAGGCCACTGTCGCGCATGCTGTCCACGAGCGCCCAGGCATCGCTCGTCGGATCGTGCTCAAGGAGCCACGCGTCGACCAGGGCGATGAGTTCATCCTCCTCGAACCCCCCGTCAACGACGCCCCACGAGAGCAGGGCGTCCTCACGCTGCTCGAGAAGGTCAAGAATGCTTTCGTGAATGCGCATATTCAGCCCCCTTGACGAATGCGATAGCGGGCTGCAAGGTCGGTATTCGTGAGGAACTCGCGCACCTCGTCTGTCAACAGATGGAGTGGTGCTCCCGCAGTTCCAGATGCCGCAACGATGAAATCGCGGACCCCGGATGGCACGAGCCCACCGAGTTCCTCCACCGCACTTTGCAGACTCGTCACGGCCTGCGATAAGGCGGCGACGTCTCCCGCCCTAGGGAGGCTCAGCTGCGCGAGGATGCTAAGCCTCGCGAGCGCATTCTCAACCGTCGCCCAGAGATAGGCGACATCGAGGCCCGCGCGATCGAGCACATGCAGAAAGTCCTCGTCGACTTTGGGAATCTCGACGCCTGCCCGGTAGCTACGCCAGACGTCGACAAGGGCCGCTGAAGCGCTTGTAGCGACGTCTGTCGCCTTGCGCACCGCCTTGTTGAAGTTGTCATCGGCGCCCACCAGGGGCGCACCACTGATTGCCTCCCGCGCATTTGACAGATCCGCATGGAGCGCGACAAGAACGGCGCGGATGCCCGCCGGGAGTTTCCTCTCTACGATTCGAAGTTCCTCGGACGCAATCCGAGCGCGCTCAAGAATATCTGCGGCGTCTTCCACGACCCGGGCGCGATCAGTGAGCCTTCCAATCTTGAGACGAAGTTGATCTTCGTCTACAGCAGCGCGGAGTGTAAAGTCCAGATTTCGGACGCGCTCGACCAGTGTCATGCGAGCACGTCCGCATCGCCGGCCAGGAGGCCGTCCAACTCAAAGCAGGCGCGCTGCAGTGCTGCGTCCAGGCGCTGCCCAGCCCGTTCCAGTTCCGGTTGTAGCCGCCCACCGACATCAGCAACGAGGGCTGCTTCGGTCTTGGTAAGCGCGTGGTCCGCGGCGGCACTCCAGGCGAGGACACGTGAAGCAGGTGCGTGCCAATCCATCGTTAGAACCCGCAGTTTCTCGCGTTGGCTCAAGTTCGCCCAGTCGATTAATCTCTGGCGCACCCTCGCGACCGCCGCAATATCACCATCCTTGATCTCGCGTCCTACCTGGCGGACCACGGCGGGCGACACACCCGAAGGAAGCAGGTTTGCCGATGCAGCTCGATCAAGCAGATCGTTCACTACCGCGGTGGCCTCTCGGATATCTGCACCGATGGCGTCCAGGTCCGGAAGCGCCTCCTGAGCGGAGTTTGCAAAGTCGTCCAGCTTCGCGAGTTGTGCTGCGAGAACAGCGAGATGCCGCTCCACCTCCTCGGTTAAGTCCCCAGGGATCCCGCTGAACTGCTCAGCCTGCTTGAGCGCTCGTGCGATGCGTGGAATATCAAGGGCCAGCGGCTTGCCGCCTTGCGAGAAGCTCGCGAGACGGAGGAGCCGATTGCGTAACTGCTCTCGATCCGCCGCTGCGGCCACGCCGCCGGTTCGCGCGGAGTTGACAAGTGGCGCGAAAGCGGGCCAAGTTTCACCACCCTTGCCACCCGTCTCTCCCATGTCGACAATAGCGGCCACACGGTCGACTAGGTCGTCACGATACGCCCCGGGAACACCCAGGATTTGCGCGCCAGCGTCCAACGCGTATACGACCGCCACTAGTTCTGGAGATTCGCTTTCACGGCCAGGCAGGAGTCTTTGCGAAACGGACGTGCTCCACTCCTCCAACTTCTCGTACGCCAGGCGTTGCAGAGCTGCCCCGTTCGGCACGAGCCGCCACGATCCACTCTTGCTGTACCAGGCAAGGGCGCGAAGTGCTCGGGCATCCCGGCTGGTCCCACCTTCGATCGTGAGCCCCACTAGCCGACCCTCGGCACCCTTCGGTGACTCACCTAGGTGGATCGCTGTTTGAGGGAAGGCGGGCATCGCCCTGGAAGGATCCGTCCAGGGCGCACGCCCCCAGCAGCCGTCGTCGAAGTCGATCCGCTCTACGACCAGGGCGTGGACGATTCTTCGGAGTTCGTTCCGCACTACCTGCTGGATCTCCCCAGTCTCAATCCAGCGATCGACCGCCGCGACCAACATGGGGATCTCCGGAGCGGGTTCCGAATTGACGATGTCCGCGTCTTCTAGACGCAAACGCGGAGGCTTGGCGACCTTTCGTTCGGTCGTCAGGCCCCCAACGGCGGGCACATTAAAGGCCTGGTGAATTGTCCCGGCGAGATTCTGCGCCCCGCCCTCACTGCCCCAGAATCGGACCAGTCGCTTGCGTCGCTCGTTAGTAGAAGGTGGATCTTCTGATCGCTCGAGTCGCGCTTCGTCCTCGATATCAAGCAGACCCTCTGCTCCAGTGGCGAACTCTCGTGCGAAAAACTCCGTCGGAAAGTCCCCTGCCGCGATGGCCTCCCGGTCCCTGTGGAGGACTGGACGCAGCACGCGAGTCAGCACGTCACGTGCGACAAAACCCCCGTCCACCCCGGATTTGCTGCGGATTGCCCGGACCAGTGACTCTCGGTTGAATGGGAAAATACCAACCCCGTCGACGGCCCCGAAAGCGCTGTGGCACCGATCTGTGACAGGACACTCTACGCAGGCATTAGGGACGTCATCGCCCACACGCCGAGCCGCCTCTAGCGCCGCCGCACCTACCCTCACCGCGTTGAGGTAGGGTGCCGCGAAGGCAGCGGCGTCGACCTGACGGTCGGTACCGACGGGCAGATCGAGGTCGAACGCCACGTATGTCCGGGTCTTCACTGTGTCCGGCAGGTGGTTGGTGAAATAGCCGGTGGTAACTGCCATGACGACCCGCATGGGACACACGGCGAGATCCGCCGATGGCACCAGTGTGATGGCGTCGATTAGTCCGCCCTGGATTCCCTGGAAGATAGAGAAGTCCTCGATCAGAAGCAGCAGTTCGGCTCCCTCGCGCGCGAGTTCGAGTCGCAACTCGACCAAGAGGTTCTTGAGGTCGTCACCTCCGAGACCGAACACCGCGCTAACCGCCTGAGATAGTTGCTCGTTCAACATATCTGCTGCGAGTCTGGGAAGCTCATCATCCGAGGCCAGCGCGCCCGCTATGTCCTGCGCTTCGCGACTGGCGTGCCGTACGTCGTCAACGGAGAGACGGACATCATCGGCCGTGAATCCGAACGCGTCCTCCTTGTTGGTCTCATCCTTTCCGCGCAACTTCTCTTTTACTAGGCGAGCGATGGCGCCGTTGTCTGCAAGCAGACTGCTTCTGAACCAAGGGTCGAGTAGTAACGCCGGGAGCGACGACGCGAGATATTGACGGAGCTCCGCCTCCTCCGATGAGTGCACGCCGGGTTGCGCCCCACGAGTTTCGATCAAGGTCGCAAGTTCGCTCCTGAGCCGAAGTCTCGCCTCCTGTTCATTACCGAGCGAGTCGACCGCCGCGTCAACACGCCTCCGCAGTTCCGCTGCGCGGGCCTGCGGGGCATGCTTCAACACCAACTCGAGGATGCCGCGGAGGGACGTCCGATGCTTTGGAACAAAGACCAGGCGTGTGCCGGGCTTAAGTTCCAGATTCATCCGCAGCCAGCGCACGAGGTGAGACTTTCCGGCGCCCGAACGACCAAGGATCGGCAACACCGGATAATCTGCTGGTTGCTGATTCACGGCATCGAGAAGGACATTCTCGTCGACCACCGCGCCGGCATGGCGATCGATTTTTTCGCGCCGCAGAATCGGCAGCGCGCTGTGAGTGGCGTTGAACACGGAGTCCGAGGGCGTCTCCGCCTCGACCGGAATAATCGAGAAAACGGCCTCCGCATTCCAACACGCCGCCGGTAACGGCTCGCGCCAACTCATCGCCGAACCCCCAGCAAGACCTCGACATTGCTCACTTTTCGGCCCTCGGGATCGCCCAGTACACGGGCATCTGCATCAGAGCCGTACGTTAGTTCCAGAACCCGCTCGTCCTCGAGCATGAGAATAGATTGGGATACCGACGTATCCACGCTCTCGTTCCGGATTCCCGGATCAGGGTCTTCATCCAAGAGCGCGCGGAGGCCCGCCCTCGCCACACCGCCCTCCAAGACTGGCAACTCGGTGGCGAGTTCAGTCAGGAACACCCCGATCGGCCGCTTGCCTGGCTGCATCCGTAACACCACGTCCCTGACGGCGCGCAGTGGGAGAGGTACGAGTCCCCCGCCAGCGTCGGCGACCGCTGGCTCAGCTAAGCCCAGCGCCAACGCCCATCGTCCGAAGGCTCCCCAACGGGTGTCGTTAGCGAAGGGTCTCTCCTCGTCGGCCAGATGGCGTAGCTGCTGTGACTGGAGCAGTTCAACGCTATGTCTACCTTTGCCACGCCAACTCAGCGCAGGGCCCAGGGCGTCTTGTGCCAAGAACCACGAGAGAGCCCGGGAAAGATCGCGAGCCCCGGCAGTGCGTGCTTCTATGTCCCCCGCCCAAGGGTTGCCGTCGCGCCTTAGGTTGAGCGCCGCGCGTCGAAGGACCTGGCGGAACTCCTCCCGTGTGAGGCCTCCGCCGCTCGAACGAGCGGCCACATCCTCCGGAACCGTCAACGTTCCGCTCGAGTCTTGCTTAATCACCCCGATGGCCCGTGCCGCTCGCAACGTGTTGTCAACCCCACGAGTACGATCCGGACTGTCGCTGATGCCTGGCGGCGCGAAAAGTGCTGTAAGCCTCTCCACGTCATATGAGGCACGGGATCTAATAAGGTGGTTTGTAATTGATCTGGCCAGCCCGGGCAACGCGCTGGGTGGATTTAACACTGCCATTAGATCCTCCGCAATAGATCGTCGACAGCCAGCACAGGACTCCGCCAGTCGGCCACCCTGGCCGTGGGCCTCTCTGGATCCAGGGTGTCGACTGGCATGAGTACGATCCGAGGCGGCCCATGGGCGATGGGCGGGAGCCACCCAGGATCCACGAGTTCTCCAGGTGTGAGCACAATTAGTGCAGGCACAGCGAACGGCCGCGGCCCACTGACCTTCCCATCGATCATTACGAAACCTTCGCCGGCGTGACGATGCGCCTGTTGCACCGCTGGATGCGTTCGTAGCGTTGGGGGAACGAAGACCGCCCTAATGCCATTGGCGACGCAGCGCCTGATGAGGTCCTCAAGCCAGGGTACGGGGCCAACACGGCGGCCCGTCTCTTCATAGGTGACGACAAGCCCTCCCTGACCATGCAGTTCGTTCATCAATGGCCGACGGAGAGAGAAATTTAGAAGAGGCATGGACGGCAATGGTATGACGGGCGTCGGTGCACGCCCGTGGGCCGGTCCGTGGTGCCCCCTCGCCGGGCATCCCGAACAGGAAGCGGAAACGCGCTGGACGGCAGTCGCAGCGCCGCTACCATATCGAAAGGAGTACTCTTCTGCGAAGACATCCGCCCAGCACCGCTCCTCCTCAAGCAGGTCGCGGACATGCGCGAGCGACTCCCTCTGAGTGTTCAACACATCCGAACGGACGCGCGCAATTGCGCCTTCGAGTACACCGCGGTCGAAGTTGCCTACGTCTCGCGCGCTACGCACAGCGACAGCGTCGCGGAATCGTCTCCAAGCGGCGTCGCGTCTGAGAACCCAGTCCGCCTCGGGTTCGTCCGGATCTCTCTTTATGGCCGGCGGGGGAAGTGGGCTAATCTCAATCACGCCGGCTTGAGCCAGCAGCGTCAGTGTGACCCTGTTCCACAGTCGGTTCGCGTCACTGCCGGCGGCTGTATGTTCCGGTACGGCCGAGGTATCAAACACCAGCGAGCCTTTTGGCTGGTCGCCGATACGAGCATCGGACGATCTCATCGCGCGCCAACGTGCCCAGGCCTTGTCATCACCGATGACGGTAGCGCCTTCTATTCGGCTTGCTTCTGCTAGGTCCGAACCTTTGACCGGAAGCCAGACTGCGACCGCCGCGTGTCCGTCGCGGCCAGCCCTTCCAACCTCCTGGTAATAGCGATCTACCGACCCAGGAACGCATGCGTGTACTACCGTCCGAACATCGGGCTGGTCCACACCCAGGCCGAACGCCGACGTGCCGACCACCACGTCGATCGACGTCGGACCGTCTGTCCCTGACCAGCCCCTCAGGATCTGCAGGCGGTCGCTCGGCGCCGTGTCACCGTGAAAAGCAGCAACCCTGCGAAACCCCGCCCCTTGCATGTGGGCGACAATCTCCTCTGCGGCCGCCTTTCGTGTCGTGTAGACGATGGCCGGGCGAGGCAACCGATAGATGGCTTGAGTTAACCGCTCGAGCCTCTCCCCCTCTGAGGCGCACGGAGCCAGCAGGTAGCGGAGTTCGGTACGCAGAAAACTCGAGCCAACGAAAAGGGATGGCTCTCCCTTAAAGAGCGTTTCATTCAGCCGAAGACCCTCGAGGGACAAAGTCGCGGTCATGAGGACCGTCGTCAGCGGTTGCTGGCCGGCCGCCTTCGCAACCTGTTTCAATTCCGAGATGAGTGCGGCAGCGAGTTGAAACTCCGGTCTGAAGTCCAGGCCCCAACTACGGACGAGGTGCGCCTCGTCGACGACGATGTACCGAAGTCCGCCATTACGGGCCAGTTCATGAAGCGAGGGAGCTAAGCTCGCTACTAGCGACTCGGGCGAAGTGAACAAAAGCCGCTGCTCACCGTCAGCGAGGCGGCGACGTATGAGAAGTTGGCGCTCTCGATCTAGCGAGCCATAATACGCAAGTTCATTTGGAAGACCTACCCCCGGAAAACGGCCATGTGCCTGGCGCTCCTGATCAAGCGCCAGTGCGACGGTTGGCACGACTACAACGGTGGTAGCGGCAGGTTGCAGAAGTCCGGGTATCAGGCCCACCAGCGACTTGCCGGATCCGGTCGGCAGCACGACATGGACGGTAGACCCGGGATCGGACAATGCGACGGTGCGCAGGGCGACCGCCTGCGCACGAGACCGGTACGTCGTCGCAGTGCTGACGGACGCGACCGCAGGGTCCAACTCGTCGGTTCGTTCCGGTCGGGACAACGACGGCACTCGCATGCCATCTTCCAGAATCCCCTCGGGGGAGCTTATGGCGAGGTCAACCCATGAAGTTTCACCGTGCAGCCAACCCGGAGACCAACGGGAGCCACTTGAGACCCTCAACTGGTCTGAGCCGAGCGACAAGACTTCCAGACCCGCCAGCGCCAGGTGCTGACGAGAAGGCCCGGCCGCCTTCACCGGCAGGTCCAACTTTGCAACTGCTCCCGTAGAAAGGCCCTCGTGGCGGAGAACCTGGTTTAGCAGGGCGGCGAGGTCAGCCGGGCCGACCCCGCTCGCCGAAGGGGTGGTCCACGCATCAACGAAGCGCCGGTGTGGTCCGCTGAGACCGGCGACGTCTACATCTGACCCCCTAAGCACCGCTTGGACCGCCGTCAACTGTTGCCCGCTCAAAGTTCCACCGCATCGCTGGGCACAGCACCCGACACGAGAACGAAGCCGGTCGAGTCAAGCCGCAACTGCGGCTGCCTTATCGCCTCGTGTATGACCTCAGCGATGGCCTCCTCGAGAGCGACCTCGTGTTCCAGGACCGCGCGCTCTTCGTCTGGTACGCGGAGCGCCCGAAGCCGAATCTGCCGGATGCGTCCCTCGAGCATCGGGCCGGCCTGTGCCGTTCCTTTGGCCACCGCGTCCATCACTGCAGGATGACTACGCACCAACTGCTCCGCTTCGGCCTGCGCCTCCCGCCACGCTCCCGGCCACCGTTGCTCTGGGATGAAGTCATACGCCCAGGCGATCCTATTCTTGTTAAGACTGAAGTCGCCGCCATGCGGATCGTTGGGTCCTTGCGGCTTCCGGTAGGGCCTCTCCAGAGCTGCCAGGAAGTCGCAATCCGTAATTAGCTGCCCGCGCTCATCGAGCCAAAGGGAGACGATCACGGGCGGGAACAGAGCGTCCGCCCGTCGCTGTACCGCTCTGGCATCAAGTTTTCCGGTGGCATGTTCGGAGGCCACTCTCCCAAACTCTGGTGCGGCCTCAATGTGGTAGTCGAAGCGGTACGCGGGCCGCTCTGGGCGATCCCATCCCGGTAGCCACCGCCACATGCCGTAACTACGCCCGCGATCGTCGTGCCACAGGAAGTCGGCTACGGCATCGATCAGCGGCGCACCTTGTCGATAGATCTGCAGGGCGGGCGTACGCACGGCGACTGAGCGACGGAACGTGCCCGTATGCCCTTCAATGGGGACAAAGTCGCGAAGGATACGCCACGTCGGAAGAAGGGGGAAGAGTGGCTTCCCAGCGCGGTCCTGGCCCCGAACGCGATACGTACCGCTCGCCTCCCGGGCGTTGCCCACCTTTTGAAAGCGAAGGTTACCCGGTTCCCCTCGGTCTGCCAGCAACTCGTCCGCCGCCCCTGCGAACTGCTCTTCGTCCCGCTCTACTTGTGCGAGTTTCTCGAACACGGATCGTTCATCCTGGACGGCTTCAATGGCGTCGAGGGCGTCCTGTTCACGAATCCTCTCCACCTCTTGTTGTAGCGCTTGCCTGACTCGAGCCTGCGCATCTGCAACGCCATCCCACCCATGGAGAAGCAACGCTTGCCAAGCAATGGCGGATGCGGCATCCACTGCATGCTGCAAACTCGCTACTGACCGGTCGAAGATCTCAAACCCTCCAGCAAGGATGCGCCTCCAAGCGTCCGGCAGGCTTCGTGAGCTCTCCGGATCTCCAATGATGAGCGAACGCCAGAGCGGACCGGGCGCCACGTGCGACCATCGGTCGAACCGGCCGATCCGCTGTTCGAGCCGGTTGGCGTCGGAAGGAAGGCCGAGGTGAACTAAGACGTCCGCGAATTGAAAGTTCCGCCCCTCCTCTGCGGAGGCGTCACAGACCAGCAGCCGTGCACTTCCTTCCGCCCGTTCAAAATCGAGGACTGCCTCCTCCACATCGGACGCCTCCTCGCCCGACAGGTGAGTAACGATGAGACGATCACCGAGCAAGTCGCGCAGCTCAGCAGCTAGGTCGCGAGCGAGACCGGTGGTCGGGCAAAAGACGACCATCCGCTCGCTCTCGGCCAACTCGTACGACAGCGCATCGGCGATAGGACGCGCGATCTCCTCCCTACGGCTAATCCTCGTGACACCGCGTGCCAAACGCTCCAGTGCTTCCCGCTCGGTGGCCGTAATCGCACCTCTCGCTCGGCCCACTGCCCACTCACGTAGACCATCCGGATCAGACGCGAGCTCGCAAGCAGCAGCAAGGGAATGTGCCGCCTCGTCAAGTGAGCCCGCGGCCTCGGCCGCAGCCAGTAGTTCCTGCCGCCAGCTATCGAGGAGCAGGTCTATGCGTGCCGCCATTTCCGAGTTCCGAGGGCTTAAGGTGGGCGGGCGACGTCCGGTGACGCGGTAGGTTGTCGATAGCGCCTGGGTCCGTCTAGTGCGCAACATTCGCCGGTGCAGGCGATAGACCTCCGACACGTGAACCCGAATACTTCGAAGCGCTTGGCCGAGCCCTTCTCGATCCCCGCCCTCCAACCGCTTACCGGCCTCCACAAGGATGTCCGTTAGGTCCCTGTCCTGTGAAAAAAGAGTGCCGAGTTCGGCTAATCGGTTTCGCAGCAGGACGGCCGGCAGTCCGGCATGCAAGCCAAGAAGAATCCGACCGAGGCTCGACCTCGCCTCCACGCGCACTCGAAGCGCCTCGACACTGCTGTCTCCGTATACGTTCGGGTCGAGGAGTTTGAGCATCGCGAGGAGAATTTCTTCGTTGTGCAAGACAGGCGTCGCAGAGAGCAACAGCACTCGCGGACTACTTAACGCCACCTCGCGAAGACGCTCGAAGCGAGACGCGAGTTCGCGGCTCCGACTGGCACTAAGACGCGCCAGGTTATGAGCCTCATCGACTACGAGGAGGTCCGCCGGCTGCCATTCCGCTGGCCGGTCATCTCTTGCGAAACGGAGATCGGCCCGCCGAAAGCTTTGTATGTGGAATTTGCCTTCGAGTTCGCGAACCCATTGGTCAAGAAGAAATGGCGGAAGGACGAACTGAACTCTCAGCGCGGGCTGGTCAAGGAGCATCTGGCGAATAACCATGCCCGCCTCAATCGTCTTCCCCAACCCCACCTCGTCTGCCAGGAGGTAGCGCTGGACGGGATCTTCGAGAACTCGGCGCACAATCTCTACCTGGTGAGAGTGCAATTCAACGGAGCTAGAAAGGACGCCGGTCATGCCATGGGCCGCTGCGCGCTGACGGAGAAGCGCTTGCAGAAAGGGACGCCTACGATCAGCCAGCATAGGCGATTCTAGAAGCCCGGCGCATCCGAAGCCGACGGGATCCCTCAGCGGTCGCATCCAGCGAACGAAAAGTTCCTTCTCCGGAACGAATCCCTCCCACTCGTGCCCTTTGACGTAGATGTCTCGCTGCTCGGTGCTATATAGAACCCGACCCGACCTCCAAACCCCATCGCTCTTCCAGAACACCCTCGTCTCGTTGTTGATCACCAATCGCTTCAGGCTCGCACGTGACACGACTTCTCGGTGACGCTGCGGAGGCGTCTCCCCTGGGTGGTCAAAGTACTGAACAACGATGGCGTCGTTGGCCTCTTTCCCAATGGCCTTGCCAGGTCCCAGGTCATTGTCGGTGGATACAACGAGGTCACCGACTTGCATTTTTTTGCCACGGCCGGCAGTCGCGGAAATCTTAGGCGCCCTGTCGATGCCATCCTTAGGGGGCACGACTCGCATAGAGGCGGGCGCCGATTGGTTACCTTCGGCGCCGGCGAGGGAGAGCGAGCCGCGACATTGGGGGAACCGCGTGCAGCCTAGAAATTTCTGGCCCGCTCTTCGGCCCCGGGTAACCATTCGCTCCGTCATCGCAGAACCACAGAGAGGACATGCCGTAGATGAGACCGTCGTGCCATCGGACCGATTGGCTCCGCCAGATCGTGGCTTCGGAATGCCGCGACGGATTGACCATCGGGGCGTCCCAGCGCCAACCGCCTGGAAGAGGTCCGGACGGCCGTAAAGCGTCTCAGCTACTTCGTCGACCCCGACCCGTCGACCCATCTTTCCAGACACAACGTCGGCGATCTCCCAGGTAGACATTCCCGCCCACGCTTCGAGGAGTTCGCGGATCTTGTCTTCCAACATTGGCGCTATGCCCATCTCGCAACGGAATGTTTTATTCCGAACATCCGCCGCTTCGCGCGTTCCTTTGCAGCGTCCAAAGCAGGCGCCGGAAAACAAGCGCGCTTGGCGGCCGTACCGATGATGACCGCCGGACCGCCGAGGTCGGCGACGTTGGCGCCGAACCGGACCGTCTCGTGGCCCTTGACCCGCTCGGACGGCGTGTAGACGGCGGCGGAGAACCGGCCGGTGCCCGGGTCGGACGCCTTCTGCGCCAGGCGGTCGATCAGGTCGTTGACGTGCTCGCCGGTCTGCCCGATGATGATCAGCGGCTCGCCTGCGGCAGCCATCTCGACGGCGACCCGCACCACTTGGGTCGACTTGCCGGCCCTGGGAGGCGAGTCGAACACTACGCCGCTATGGCTGCCGCTGTGCAGGCCAGCCAGCACGGCAGTGATCACGCGTCCCGCTTCGACCGCGGGCGGTACTTCCAGCCCAGCAAGCATTGACCTCACCTCCCCACAAGGTGTCCCCGGACACTACAGCCAGGTGTCCTACCAGCGGGACCCCCGAGTATTCACCCGTTCGGCCGGTGTGATCTGGCTTTGTTGCGGTGTCAATGACCTTCAAAGTTGATATTGCTGCAGGGCAAGCACTTGCCGCAAGAAGACGTGTATGCGCTGGTGAGCCGCCCTGGCGGGCAAACTCCTGGTCACTTCTCACCGTTCGCGCACCCGGGACATCGACGGCTGAGCTCAGCATCGATGCAAGGCGCGTCTGTCAGGGATGCGACAGAGGACTGGCCCCGACAAGCTCCGGGGGCGTAGGGGCTTACTAATGTTCGCTCCGTCGAAGACGATCCCAGCCGCGGCTTGAGGGTCGCGGTGCCGGGCGGCGACATCCGACCATGGCTGCAACTGGAACTCCTCGATCAGAGCCCGGAGGAGTGCCTCATCCTCCCGAAGAATCAGGCACGCCTTGGGTCTGCAGCGAGCCGATCCGCTCGTCGCGGCCGGTGTCGTAGGCAAACTGCCCAGGGAGAAGTAGCCGGTTACGCAACCCTACGCGAGGAGTTCGGGCAGGCTTTCGCCGAGGATGCGATTCGGACCATCAAGCTACACACGCACCGTCCCCACCACCGGCGCGACGGCAGGTGCTTGGCTGCCAAGGTGCAGGGGTTGAGGGTGGACCCGTCGCCGGCGGCCGAGGCGAGCATCGTCGCGTTGACCGGACTGGCGCTCGGCCTCGATGCAAATCTCCGCATTCACGTATCGGCCGCCTTCACGGCGCGAACGAGCGTCGGACGCAGTGTGTACGACCTGCATGGCCGGATGCTGCGGCCACGTCCGGGCACGCCTGTCCCGGCAGCCGACCACGCCTCCTGCCACCTGCGAGAGGTGTTCAACGGCGAGCCGATGAATACATAGAGGCGATGCGTCCCTGCCGCCTATCGATCTTAATGGCCAAATGGTTTACGGTGCCGGCATGAGTGGGCGGACATACGGAGAGATCTCAGGCTATCCCGTTGGGTCGACGTTTCCAGCCGAGCACACATGGCCGCCTCAAAGGTTCACCGACCGCTTCAGGGTGGGATCTGCGGCGGCAAGGACGGCGCAGAGTCCATCGTGGTGTCAGGGGGCTACGTCGACGATGAAGACTACGGCGATGAGATCGTGTACACAGGTCAAGGAGGCAACGATCCCTCCACCAAGCGGCAAGTCGCTCACCAGGAACTCACCCTCGGCAACGCCGGCCTAGCTGTGCTGTCCAGGGACGTTGGTCAACCTGGTGATGGGTGGTAGGCCGCCGATGGCTGAGTGAGGCCGGTGGTAATTGTAATGATGCAGGAAGGCCGGTAGGGCTTTCCTGCGGGCTTGTTCGCTGTTGTAGAAGCGGGCGATGGCCCAGCCGTCGGTCAGGGTGCGGTGGAAGCGCTCGACTTTTCCGTTGGTCTGGGGCCGGTAGGGGCGGGTCTTCTTCGGCCGGATGCCGAGCTCGGTGCAGGCATCACGCCAGGCGAAGGATTTGTAGGCCGAGCCGTTGTCCGACAGCACGCGTTCGACGGTGATGCCCCGGGCGGCGAACCAGGCGACGGCGTTGCGCAGCACGTCGATCGCGGTCGCGGCTTTCTCGTCATCGCGGATCTCGGCGTAGGCGACGCGGGAGTGGTCGTCGATGACGGTATGCACGAACGCAGTACCGATCTGTGGTTCGTAGGTTTTGCTGCGGGCTCCGGTGCGTCCGGCCGTGGCCTCACGGTTGCGGCGGCCTTGGACCCGGCCGACGTAGCGCCAGCCGCCGCCGTCAGGAATGCTGCCGTACTTGGTGACGTCGACGTGCAGCATCGCCCCGGGCCGGTCGTGTTCGTAACGCCGGACGGGTTCGCCGGTGATCCGGTCGAGATGGCTGAGCCGGCTGAGCCGGCAGCGGGTCAGCACCGCATGCACGGTCGAGGCCGGGATACCGAGCCGCCCGCCGATCTGCACTGGACCCAGCCGCTGTCTCCACCGCAGATGCACAATCTTGCGGACCACCGGCCGTGGTGTCCGGGCCGGGCTGTGATGCGGGCGTGACGAGCGGTCCTGCATCCCCGCCTCGCCCTGCTCGGCGTAACGCTGGGCCCATCGTTTCGCCGTGCGCCAGGACACGTCATAGCGTTCGGCGGCCCGCGCGACCGGCCAGCGTTCCTCGATGATCAAACGCGCCAGCCGCAGACGCGCGCGTGGAGTCAAAGCAGCATTACGGTGGAGCACGAAGGCCTCCTGTTGCCGGAGCGGTTCCTAGACAGCTCCACTCCACAACCGGAGGCCTTCACCCGTCCAGGATCTAGATCAGGTCGTCACACAACCTCGACCAACCTGCCTGGACAGCACACCTAGCCCGCGACCAGCTCGAGGGCAACCCCGTACGTGTCATCCGGGGCTGCCGGCGGGGACCCATCCTTCTCGCCATCAACCGGCTTCCGCTATGACGGACTCTTCCGAGTAGTCGATCACTGGCGCGCCGATGGCAAAGACGGCTTCCGCATCTGGAGATTTCGACTCGTCAGCCTCGACAACGTCGACCGACCACCGGCCAGAGAAGAGACCGGCACGGCACCCCGTATCCCTGCGGTGATCCAGCGTCTGGTGCGCAGTTCCGCACTCGCGCTCGAGGTCAAGCGGCTCTATGAATACCGCTGCCAGATCTGCGACATTAGACTGGAAACTCCAGCCGGCCCCTACGCTGAGGCTGTGTACGTCCGTCCCCTGGGCCGCCCTCACAACGGTCCCGATTCTTTCAACAACATCCTCTGTCTCTGCCCCAACCACAACGTCCTCTTCGACGCAGGGGGCATCTGGATCGGCGAGTATCTTGAAGTGTTCGATACAGCCACAGGCCGGCAGGTAGGCACGGTGCGAATGGCGGCGGAACACGGAATCGCCTGGGGCCACCTTGCTTACCGTGCGTCGCTGCTTACCTAGCTCTACGTAGGCATCTCGCCGAAGGTGTCCTTGGCCATGCGCACTCTGGGCAGTCGCGCCCGGCATGAAGCACCAGCGAGGTGGGCGCGGCCCAACGGACGTCCTCCGAGTCGGCAGACCGATCCGCACTTTCACTACGCGACATCAGCCACGCAGTGCGGGCCGGACTTCCACATGCTGGTGGCCGCGTGGCCGCCGACCGGGAGGTCGGCGGCCACCAGTTCAAGCGGTGCATTGGCTATTGGACGGCTACCGCCTGCTTGTTGTAGTTCTTGCCCGCACCGTCCGGCTTGTAGTTGCCCTCCACATTCCCGGCGATGTCGATCGAGAACCAGTTCACCGTCGTGTCGCTGTTCACCGTGATGCTCTGGATCCCCTCGCGCATCCCAGCCAGCGCCAGCTTCGGCGAGCTGTACGTCGGTCGGCTCCCATCAAGCGTGTAGTACACGTTCGCCGGCTCACTGGTGCTGAACGTAAAGGCCGTAGCCCCCGGCTCCCGCTTGACGATCTCCAGCTGAGTCTTCGGCTGGACCTTGTCCGTCGCGTACGCCCGGGCCACCTCGAGAATCGCGATGTTGCCGTTGGCGAACTCCATCGCCTCCTCGTGTCCCTCGGCGAACGGCGGCTGGAAGCCGACCGCGTTGAACCGCCCGGTCGCCGGGTTGTAGATGTCCGCGCCGACCTCGAAGTCCCAGCCGATGATGCCCCGGTTGTACCAGTGCTCGTCGGCGCTGTTGCCGGCCGCCGAGTACAGCACGTCGGTCACCGGCCCGGTGCGGCCCGGCCAGATCGCCGTGCCCCGGTATTCCTGGACGCGGGAGAGGATGTAGTCCGAGGAGGTCCAGAAGTACGCCTCGGTGCCCTGGTCCACCCGCGGCAGCACCTCGCGCCCCTCGGCCTTGTACGCCCCCGGCGGCCACATGAAGTACCCGCCGTAGGAGTGGGTGTTCATCGACAGCTTGATGTTCGGGAAGTGGTCGACCAGCCAGACCTCGTTGCGCGCTTCCGGCTCGGACAGCTCGTTCGGCCCGGCGAAGGTGTCGCTGGTGCAGTTGGTCGCGGACGCGCCGACGTAGCCGTCGAAGACGGAGCCGACCGAGAAGTTCCGGTTGACGTCGACGCCCCAGGCGTTGCGGCGGCCCGGGTCCGCGTTGGACGCCGGGCAGTAGTTGGTCATGTTCCGCCGCTGCATGTTGTAGTCGTACATGCTGTAGTGCGCCCCGTCGGGGTTGACGACCGGCAGGATGAAGATGTCCAGGCCGTCGACGATCTTGCGGGTGTTCGGGTCCTTGGCGTAGTTGCGCAGCAGCCGTTCGGCGGACTCCACGCAGACCAGCGGGGTCACCCATTCCCGGGCGTGCTCCTGGCAGTAGAGGAAGACGCCGACTTTCGAGCCGTCGCGGTGCTTGCCGATGCGCAGCACCTTCATCTGGAACGGTTCGCGGGACACGCTCGCCGGCGCCTTCAGGTTGTCGGTCAGCCCCGTCACCGGAGCGGCGGCGACCACGCCCGTGCCGGTGTTGCCCCGGTACGTGCTGGCGGTGAGCAGCTTGGCCGCGTCGGGGTTGCCGTTGATCGCGGCGACGACCTGCGCCGCCGTGCTGGTGATGGCGCCGGAGCCGTCGGTGGCGAGGCGCACCGTGACGGCCTTGCCGGACACGCTCACGCTCAGCGGGGCGTTCGCCGTGCCCGGGTTGACCAGCGACATGGTGATGTCGTTGCCGCCCTCGGAGCCGTACGCCGTGGAGGTGACGTAGAGGGTGCTGGCCGCGGCGGTGCCGAACTGGGCCTGCGCGTTGCGCCGGTAGCCGTTCGTCTTGTACGGCAGGTCGATCAGCTCGGTCAGCCCCGGGAACTCCGCGGCCAGGCCGGTGAACCGCGCGGTGACCTCGGTCGGGTCCATGTAGTGGTCGACGAAGTCCGACACGTACGGGTGTTTGCCGGGGTTCTTGCGCGGGTTGCCCAGCCACTTCGCGACGTCGACGGTGGCCGAGCCGCCCTTGTTGCTGGTGATGGTGGCCCTGGCCGGTTTGGCGGTGATGGGGACCGGGTTGCTGAAGCGGTGGTACATGTACTGGCCGGCGTCGGTGAACCGGGACATGGTGGCGGTGCCGCCGGAGCCGATCTCCGTGCCGGGTCCGCTGTCCCAGCTGGCCGTCAGCACCGTCGTCGAGTCGGTGCCGGCGCTCGACTTCACCTCGACGTTGAGGAAGAGCTGGTTGTCGAGGCTGGAGAACCATTCGGCCCGTAGCACGGTCAGGGTGTCGGTGGTGGCGGTCGTGGCCGTCGCGGCCCGGATGGCGGCGGACCGTTCGGCCATGTTCTGCGCGTAGTCGCTCTGGTCGGAGATGGCGTCCTGGACGTCGAAGCCCTTGTCCCGCAGCGCCTGGCTCTCCTGCGGGCTGAGGATGGCGTGCACCTCGATGCCGTTGTCGACGGGCTTGACGTACTCGGCGAGGTCGACGCCGAGGTGGTTGAGGCGGTCGATGCCCGACTTGTCGGCGACGACGATGCGCATCAGGCCGACGCCGTTCTGTTCACCGGTCGACGACCGGTCGGGGGCCACGGCGGTGTCCGTGCTCGGACTGGCGAGGCCGGGTGTGCTGACGGCGAGCGCCAGCGGTAGGGCGATCAGGGCCAGGAATCGGCGCGGGCGGTTGGATCTTCCTGTACTCCTCATGAGAGTCCTTCCGGCGAGGCGATCCAGAAGGCCGCGCAGTCGAGGCGTCGGGGTAGGTCACCCCCGGCTGCCGCAGCTACACACAGCGTCGTCGCCGTCTCACCATCAGTCAAGATCTATGGCGGCCCGCGCCCGCCCGGATTTCGTTTATCCCGGGGCGGTAGCGGCACCCGCCGGCGGCCAGCCCGTGAACGAGGTCGCCGCTGGGCGGGGCCGTTCCGGCGCCGGGCCGGGACAGCATGACGGTCAGCCAGTGATGGTCAGCTCCACCGGCAGGCCCTGCGTCACCTCCAGGACCGCCCGCTCCCCCAATGGTCGCGACAGCTCGAGGGTGGCGCTGCGCGGCGCTCCGATGGCCAGGCATGCCTCGTCCTTGGCGTGCCGGTACTCGATGACGATCACGACGACCGCCAGGTCCGACTCGACCGCTTCGGCGCTGTAGTCGACCCCGCAGGGCCTGCTGCTGGGGCCGGGCGCGCCGGTGAAGGTGACGGTCAGTTCGCTGCTCGCGGTCGTGATGGTCGCTGACTCGATCGCCAGCCCCTCGTGTGGGTGATCCGCGTCCCAGGGCGGCGGGGTCACCCGGACGATGGCCGACGAATCCACCGCCACCCGCGCCAGCCGCACGGCCGTTCCAGCGAGGGTGTACTCCCACGCCGGGGCGGCCGCCAGGCCGCGGGTGGTCGGGACCGTCATCGTGCTCAGGCGAGCCCCGGTGAGCTTGAGCGGCGCGCAGCCGGAACAGTCGCCCGTCCCCGCGGCGCGCAGCTGCGCCACCGCCCCGTCCGCCGAGATCAACGGCACGTCCTGGCGGGTGCCGTTGGCCCATACGATGGCGCCGACCCGCTCCGGCGCCGCGGGCAGCGCCGTGGCGGCCTCGACGCGCCCGGCGGACAGGGTCTCCTTGTAGGACCCGTTCGCCGGCTCCCAGTCGCCGAGTTGGCGGGTCAGCTCCCCCACCGGAACGAAGGGCGCGCCTCCCGCAGCGCGAACCGCCTGGTCGTACCGGTCCAAGGCGCCGCCTGCCTGCTGGCGCAGCCCGTCGAGCGGGTCGACGGCCGGGCTGTTCCCGGCGGACCCACAGCCGCCGAGCAGGGCCGCGACGGTGATCCATGGCAGTACCCGACGCCGATGCATGGTCGCTTTCTCCACCTCCTTGAGACGCCCGCACGCCGGTCCGGGTTGCGCCTCACCGGCGTACCGGCGTCGGCTCGATGGGAACCCGTACGGCCGGTCCTGCGCCGCCCGAGCCGACCGCTACGCCTCCGCCGTGGCCGCGGGTTCCGGCGCGGCGTGCCGTCCCCTGGTCGGTCTCTCGTCCCCATGCCCCGGCCACCACGCCTTGTGCCCGATCAGCGCTGTCAACGCCGGCACGAAGAACATCGACATGACGAACGCCGACAACACGATCCCGATCGCCACCGCGAACCCCATCTGCTGCAGGAACGAGATCGGCGCCAGCATCAGCACCCCGAAGGTCCCGGCAAGGATCAACCCGGCCGCGGCCACGGTCGGCCCGGCATGCTCGACCCCGATGGCCGCCGCCTCATGCGGCTCGTTCCCTTCCCGAGCTTCTTCCCGCAGCCGCGCGATCATCAGGATGTTGTAGTCCGTCCCGATCGCCACCACGAACAGGTAGAGGATGATCGGCAACTGGAAGGTCACGCCGGGGTTGCCCTGCAAGCCCTGGAACACGTAGACCGTCGCGCCCAGGGTCGCCGCGAAGTTGAGCAGCACCGCGATCACCAGGTAGATGGGCGCGACGAGGCTCCGCAGCAGCAGCGCGAGGATGAGCGCGATCAGCGCCGCCGCCACCGGCAGGATGACCGACAGGTCGCGGTTGTTCGCCGAGTTGATGTCCGCGAAGATCGCCGTGGTCCCGCCGACCAGCGCCTTGGTGCCAGGCGGGGCTGCCTCGTGCAGGGCGCCTCGCAGGTCGTCGCGGACGAGCGTGATCGCCTCGTTGGAGACCGGGTTCTCGTTCAGCAGCAGGTTGACCCGGGCCACGCTCGGGTCGGTGCTCCGCTCCGGCGGCTGCGCCTGGCCCACTCCCGGGGCCTTCGCGGCGGCCGCCGCGAAGTCGGTGACCTGCTGCTCGGTCAGGGGCGTCCCGCTGCCGGTGGTCAGGTAGACCTCGGTGGGCGCGAGGGCGCCGGCGGCGAACCCGCGCTGCAGGTCCTTGGCGGCCTTCGCCGACTCGGTGTCCTGCGGGAAGCCGGCGCTGAAGTCGTAGTCGGCCTTGTAGCCGAGCACCCCCGCGGCGAGCGCCACCAGCAGGGCGCCGGATGCCGCCGCGACGAGCGCGGGGCGGCGGCCGACGGCGGTGCCGAGCCGCCGCGACAGGGTGGCCTTGGGGGTGCGCTGCCAGGCCTTGGACGGCCAGAAGACGTACCGGCCGAGCAGTGAGACGACGGCCGGGATGAGGGTGAGCGAGGTGATCAGCATGACGGCGACGGCGATGGCGAGCGCCGGGCCGAGCGAGCCGAAGAAGCCCAGGGACGCGAGGAGCAGCACGAGGAACGCGACGATGACGGCTCCGGCGGCCGAGGTGATGACCTCGCCGACCCGCTGGACGGAGACGATCATCGCGGTGCGCTTGTCGTCGCCGGCGCGCAGCCGTTCGCGGTAGCGGAAGAGCAGGAACAGGATGTAGTCGGTGCCGATGCCGAACAGCACGATCAGCAGGATCGTCTGCAGGTCCTGGCTGACGTTCAGGTCGAACGCCTTGCCTGCGGCGGCAACGAGGCCGGTCGTGATGGTCAGGACCGCGCTGACGACCACGACGGGCAGCAGCGCGGCGATGGGGCTGCGGAAGATGATCAAGATCAGTCCGATGATCAGGATGATCGTCGCGACGCCGACCACGGCGAAGGCGCTGTTGAAGGTGTCCTCGTTGTCGACGAAGCTCGCCACGTCGCCGGCCACGCCGGCGGTCAGCCCGCTGCCGGCCAGGTCGGGGCCGATGGCGGCCCGCAGGTCGCGTACGGCGTCGAGCAGCGCCGGGTCGTCGGGGGTGGTGGCGTCGAGCCCGACGTTGATCACCTGCACGGACCTGTCCGGCGCCACGGCCGGCGGGCCGGTCAGGTAGCCGGACGTCCGGGGGATGTTCCTGGCCTTGAGCGACTGGGCGAGCTGACCCACTTTCGCTTCGTCGGCTGGGGTGAGTTTCTGCCCGTCGGCGCGCTTGACCACGATGGTGGCCGTGGCGGTGGCCTGCTGCGGGAACGCCTTCTGCCCCAGCTCCGTGGCCTGCACGGACTCGTAGGAGCGGGGCAGGAAGCTCTCCTGGTCGGCGGAGGTGATGTCGCTCAGCGACGGCGTGGTGAGGATGATGGCGGCGGCCGCGAGCACCCAGCCGCCGATGACCCACCACGCCTTGCCCACGACGAATCTGCCCAGCCGCTCGAACATGGTTTCCCCCGGATGTGTTCGGCTCACCTGTTTGTCGGGAGCCCAGAGCGTCCGTGGGCCTGCCCGTCACCGTGACGGCAGCCTTCGCTACCCGCTGTGCATCGTACCGTCGGGGGGCAATCCTTTTCGGACGCCGCTCCGCCGCACCGGGCCCCTATCGAGGGGCAGGCCGCGCGGTCCGGGGCAGCGTGGCCAGCAGGCCGGTGAGATGTTCCTGCATGCGTTCCAGTGGACCGTCGGCGCTGTGCAGCCCCTGGTAGAGGTCACGGAGCACGTCGTCGGAGCCGTTGGTGAAGGCCAGTATCTCGGCGAGGGAGAGCTGGTGGTTGAAGATCTCCGCCTCGTTCCGCCAGTCGTGGAGCATGCTGGACAGCCCTTCGTCGCGCCGGGGGGACAGCACGGCCGACGACAGCGCGGCGTTCACCGCCGACAGGCTCATCCGGGGGTAGACCTGCCGGCGGGCCGGCTGCGCGGCGTCCCCGGCGAAGGGCGGCGAGGCCAGGATCTTCCGGTTGTCGTGCAACTCGTCGCCGATGGCCTGAAGGGCCTCGGCGCGCCGCTCCCGGCCGGCCGCCCATCGTTCGGCCACGATGCCGGTGATGCCGCCGAGCAGGCCCAGGACCTGCACGGTCGGCTCGAAGCTCGACGTGCCGGAGGACCGGCTCCACCAGACGGCGCTGACGACGAAGGCCACCGCCAGGCTGCCGGCGGTGACCAGCATGATCCAGGTGCGGGGTGCGGTCACCCACGACGGCAGGGGCGCCGGGCGCGGTCGCCGCCCCGGTGCGCTCGTCATGTGCCGGGGCGGCGGAAGACGTCCCGGGCGGCCGTGTCGTGGCCGTTGCCGGCGTCCGTGCTCGACAGGAGCATGAGGTCCATGCCGAACCGGCGGGCCCTCTCGTAGCCTGGAACTGCGTGAACGCCTCGCTCTCCACGAAGAGACCGGCCTTGGCCAGCGCGGCCGCGAGGGCCTTGAGTTGGTATTTCCGGGTGATCAGGAGGCGGATGGTGTCGCCGCTCGGGAAGTGGACCTCGCTGCGGTTCGGGAGCACGATCTTCAGGTCTTCGGCGGACTGGTTGCAGTAGATCACCTTGATGACCAGGGACCGCCCCTCCTCGACCACCCCCTCGAAGCGGACGTGGTTCATGTTCACCGAGAGGTCGGTGTTCTGGCGCAGGGCGCTGATGACGAACTCCCGGAACACCCAGCTGGTCTCGTATTCCCGGGCGGCCTGCTGCGCCATGCGGTCGTCGAGGTGCGACGCGGTGGCGACCTCCACGAGCAGCCGGTCCTGCGGGCGGAGGAGTTGCTTGCTCAGCCGCTCGACCAGGTCGACGTCCTCGTCGAAGTTGGCCATCGTGTTGCCGAGCAGGGAAAACAGCACCGGCTCGTCCCCGATGAGGCGGTCGCGCAGCTCGTTCAGCTCGGCCACGTTCTCCTCGACCGAGAAGTCGAGTTGCACCGGCAGCAGTTGGTTGCGGAACTGCCGGAAGAAGGGCAGGGCCTTTATCGGCTTCAGGCCCAGGCGCAGCATCTCCGCGCTCATGTCGACGGGCACGTAGTACATCTCCGGGTTCGCCCGCTGGAGGTCGGCCAGCACCACGGCGTCCTTCTCCCCCGTGCCGGGGCCGAGGCTGACGTAGTGGTAGGGCCGGCCGTGGTGCCGGGAGTGCAGGCTCCGCCAGCGCCGGGCGAAGGTCTCGATCCCGTCCCTCATGACCGGGTAGTTGGGGTCCGTGCAGGCTCGCTGCCAGTTGACCGCTGGTTCGATTCCCCAGTACGAGTACCCGGACACGATCCGTTTCTCGTCACCGGTGGACGAGAAGGGGCGCTGCAGTTCGGCGGCCAGTTCGTTGAGCTTGCGGGACTGGTCCTCGCCCACCAGGCACAGCGACCAGGAGAACTCGGTTTCCGAGATGACCTTTTCGAGTCTGCGCAGAAGCTTCAACTGTTCCCTGGCCGGCTGATCCATGTGCCATCCCCGTCCCCATGCTCCGCCCGCCAACCTTAACAGCGGCAAAGTCTCCTCAGTGGACCGCGAACCGGGCGGTGACGAGGTCGTGGAAACCGCGGCGGCCGGGCGCGGGAGCGCCTAGCCTGGCGAAGAGGGCGCAAGGGGGGAAATCGTGGCGAACGCGGTCTGGGACGCGCTGGACGGGATGCGCGAGGTCGAGATCACCGTGACCGGCCGGCGGACCGGCCGGCAGATCACCCACCCGGTGTGGTTCGTGCTGGACGAGGACAGCGTGTTCCTCGTCCCGGTGACCGGCTCGGACAGCCAGTGGTACAAGAACGTCCGGCAGACCCCGATGATCGAGGTGTCGGCGAACGGGACGGCGTTGAGTTCGAGTGCCACCCCGATCACCGAGGGCGACCGGGTCAATCACGTGGTGGAGCTGTTCAAGGCCAAGTACGGCGCCGACACGGTGGAGAGCTACTACCCGAAACATGATGTGGCGGTGCAGGTGCCGCTCGGGTAGCCGGCCTGGTCGCGGTCAGAGCCTCCCCGGCGATCCTTTCCGAGGAGGCTCTGACCACTGCTGGCGGACCGGTTCGGCTATCTCACAGGCGCGGGTCCTGCTGGACCTTCAGGGCGTTGAGGATCGGGTCGCGCTCGCCGATCTCGCCGCGGAGCTCGACCTTCAGATCGCCACCGGCGTGCTCGACGATGACCGCGTTCACGTCCGCGGTCAGCGCACCCGCCTTCGCCTGCACGTCGTGGTCGTGGAGCACGGCCTTGCCGTCGACCAGAACATCGAAGGTACGCACGCCGGCCTTGACCTTCTCGATCTCCGCGAAGTCGAGGCCGAGCCGGTACGTCCCGGCGGGCGCGTCCTTGAACACGTAGGTGAACGTCTTGCCGGTCCGCTGGGTGCGGAACAGGTCGTCGTCCTCCGTGCCGCCGATGTCGGCCTTGGTGGCACGCGCCGTGCCGCCGACGTAGCCCCACGGCCGCGAGCCGATCTCCTGGTCGGGCGACCAGACGAAGCCGTCGGTGCCGACGTACCCGGATCCGCCGACGTCGACGCCCTGCCAGTAGGCCGAGGTCGCCAGGCGGACCGGCTTGAGCTGGGCCTCGCCCTTGGCGGCGTTCGACGCTACGAGCACGTCCCCGACGAGCACGCCGGGCTCGACGCCGGCGTTGTCGGCCGTCGCCGTGACCGTGGTGGACTCCCCGGCCGCCAGCGTGACCGTGCCGGTTGCGGCCGCGCCCGTGAGGGTCAGCCACGGAAGGTCGGCGGCCTCGTGCCCGCCGTCGCTGGTGCGCTTCTGCTCGCTGAGCCGCACCTCGAGCGGGGCGGAGCCGGTGTTGGTCACGGTCACGCCGGCCGTCGCCTTCTGGCCCTTGTCGAGGAGCCAGTCGAGGTCACCTCCGGTGACGGTGGCGATGCCCGTGGTCAACGCCGTGTCGACCACCTCGGCCTGGTCCTTCTTGGCGATGGTCAGCCGGTGGCTGGCGGTGACGTAGTTCGGCGACGACACCTCCACGGTGTTCTCGCCGACCAGCGCCTGGGCCTTCCACCGGCCCTTCGCGTCGGCCGTGATGACCCGCTCACCGTTCGGCCCCTTGAGCGTGACGATCGCGCCCTCGATCGGCTTGCCGTCGTTCTTGTCGGTGACGGTGCCCTCGATCGTGCCCGCGGCCGGGAGGGTGTACTCCAGCCCCAGGCCGGCCTTCAGGACGGGCTGGTCGAAGGAGTACTGGCCCGCGGGGTTGCGCGTCAGGCTCTCCACACCGACCGTCGCCGACGACCCCCGGGTGAGGGGGTTGTCGCCGCCGACACCGTCGCCGTACCCGATCTGGATGCGTCCGTCCGCGATCAGGGTGACCGAGAAGCTCACGCGAGCCGTCTGGTCGTTGTAGAAGGTGGCGTTGCGCCACTCGATGACCTCAGCGGCCAGGCCGTCCACCTCGGTTCTGCCGAAGTAGATGCCCGCCTCGTCGTCGACGACCAGGTCGTCCCAGAGCGGATAGATCGCGTCGAACGCGTATGGCGACGGCAGCTCCGTGTTGTTCCCCACGGCGCTGGCCTGGTCGAAGATCAGCTGGCCGTTCGTCGTCACGCACACGCCGTCCCAGGCCGTGTCGTAGAACGGGAACAGGAAGCTGGAGTCGAACCACAGCACGCCGCAGACGTCGTCGCCGTGCCACCCGGACTCCTCCGTACCCTGGCGGTAGAGCCCGTCGGTCACCTTCATCGAGTACGAGCGACCGGCGGGGGCCACCGGCACGGGACCCGGCTCCGGCTGTTCGGGCTGGGGCTCCGGCTCCGCGGTGTCTGCGCGCGGGTCGAGCGTCACACGCAGCGCGGCGATGGTCGGGGCCCGAAGTCCCTTCGAACCCCGCAGCTCCACGGTCAGCGGACCGCCCTCGTGCTTCACGACGGCGGTGCGCCAGTCGGCGGCGTTCGGCCCCACGACCGCGGCCGCGTCGTACGCGTAGTCCGTCAGCGTTCCGTTCACGAGGACGTCGAACACCCGCTTGCCCTTGGCCACGTTGTCGATCTCGGCGAAACCGAGGTCGATCGCGTAGGTGCCCTTGGGCGCGTCGGGGAAGCGGTAGAACAACTGCTTGTCCGGCGTGGTGCGCTGCGACTGGAACAGGGCGTCGTCCGTCGTGCCCGCGATGTCGGCCGGCGTGGAGGTGACCTTCGTCTTCCCGTCGTAGCCCCACGCCGCCTTGCCGGCTGCCTGATCGCCGGACCAGGTGTAGCCGGAGCCGTCGGTGAACGATGGCCCGCCGGCGTTGACGCCCACCTGGTACTTCGTGGTCGTGAGCGTCACCGGGACGTACGTCTTGGACTGGCGTCCGGAGTCGGACCTCACGACGATGTTCGCGCCGAGGACTCCGGGCTTGGCGTCCTTGGAGGAGATGGAGACCTTGACGGTCGTCGACTGACCCGGGGCGAGGGTGCCGCCGGTCGAGGAGAGCGACAGCCACGGCAGGTCGGTGAGCAGGTCGTCCTCGACGTCGACCAGTACCACGTCATCGGCGACCTGGTCGGCCGCCCACAGCGCGCCGGTCGAGTCGGTCTCGAGGCCGCCGCCCTGCGTCGCCTTCTGGCCCGGGAACCACCACGCGTTGACCAGCGAGCAGTCGTCGGGGTCGACCTGCAGCAGGCGGGTGGGCCTGTTGAAGGTGAGGTCGGTGTACCAGATGGTGTCGGACGCCTGGTTGTAGGCCAGTCCCATCACCTCGGGCAGCGGCGGGGCGCAGAACGACAGCAGCGCACCGGCGTTGTCGTGCGACGTGCCGGCGACGGTGCCGATCATGCCGTTCGCCCGGCCGCCGACGTAGAACACGTCCTCCGCCGGGTTGTAGGCGAGGCCGGTCAGCTGCAGCGTGGACCAGTCACCCTTGATCTGCCGGGTCTCCTTCCCGGTCTCCCGGTCGAAGCAGTGGATGTAGCTGGCCGGGCTGTCCTCCATCTGGCACATGTCACCGGTCTTGGTGTCGAGCGCCATGTCGAACGCCCGGTACGCGGGGTTCCACGACGCGTCGAAGACCTTGCCGGTCGGCTTACCGGTCACCGTGTAGGCGGTGTTGGTCCGCTCGATGTAGTCGTGGACCCAGACGTCACCGTCGTACCCGATGCCGGAGGGCTCCTTCTCCGCGATGGTGCCCGGGATCTCGATGCGGGTGATGACGTCGCCGCCGGAGGTCGGGCCGACCTTGGCGGCCGCCTGTGCTTCCGCCTTGGTCGCCGTCGTAGCCTTGCCGTCGGCGTTCGACGGCTTCATGCCGCTCGCACCGGCCTTCCACGCGGTGAGGTCGATCGTGCTGTCCGCACCCGTCCCGGTGCGCGCGGTGGCGCCGGTGGCGTCAAGCTCGGGGTGGCGCGCGGCCTCGCCCAGGTCGTACGAGAGCGGGGCAGAACCGGTGTTGGTCAGCGTCAGCGAGCCCACACCGTTCTGGTCGGTGCCCATCACGGCGTCGAGGCCGTCGGCCTTCAGGCCGGCGACTCCCGTGGTGAGACGCGCGTCGACCGTCGCCTTCGCGTAGAGCTTGTCGAGGGTGAAGTTGTACGACCCCGTCACGTAGTTCGGCGCCTCGACCGTCATCGTGTAGTCGGCGACCGGCAGCTGCCGATGCACGATGCCCGTTCCGTTGGTCGTGACCGCCTCGACGAGCCCGAACTTGTTCGTGAAGGAGACCTTGGCCCCGGACACCGGCAGCCCGTCGTTCTTGTCGACGACTGTCGCGTCGAGGTAGCCCCAGTCCGGCAGGTCGTAGGTGACGATCATCCCGTCGTGCAGCACCGGGACGTTTTCGGAGAACCGGATGCCGTCCACGCCGGCCCAGCCCTGGATGCCGGTTGTGGTTTTGGCGCCGCCGGTCACCGGATCGTCGGTGCCGATGCCGTCGCCGTACCCGAAGATCACCTTGCCCGAGCGGGTGAGCGTGGCCGAGTAGTTGACCGGCTCCGAGTACTCAGACCGGATCGGATAGGCCCAGATCTTGGCGTTGCGGAATTCGACGACGAACGCGTCCTCGCCGTCGACCTTGGTGGCCGCCGTGAAGACGCCGCCGCCGGGGGCGAACTCGACGGGGGTCTGGACGTAGAACGGGAAGACGCCCGCACCGCCGCTGCCGGGTCCGGTGCCCTCCTCCGGGGTGATCACGCCGCGCAGGCTGATGCCGAGGGTGTCGTGGCTGCCGTTGTAGAGCGCGATCGGGAACGGCAGGTTCACCGTCGCCCACACCCCGCTGGTGAACGCGACCGGGTCGGTGCCGCGCAGGTACTCGCCTTCGGAGACGGCGCAGCTGTAGCCGCCCTTGTCGACGACGCGCCCGACCGGGATCTCCAGCGACGTGTTCTCGGTGCCGACGGTCAGCGGGAGGGACGTCGGGGAGAGGCAGGCGTTGGGCGTGATGGCGAGCCCGTACTGGCCCTCCGGCACACCGGCGATCGTGAACGCGCCGTTGGAGTCCGTACGTATCGGCTTCAGCGGCGTGTCCTTGACGGAGACGTCGGCGTTCGGTACCGGCTGCTTCTTGTCGTCGACGACCTTGCCGCTGATGTCGTGGCGCGCGGCGGCCGTGAGCGGAAGCTTGACGGAGGTGTCCTGGCCGAGGGAGATCGTGACGTTGGCGGTCGCGGTCAGGTAGCCGAAGACCTTGGTGCTGATCTGGTAGTCACCGGCCGGGAGGTTGATCGTGAACTGGCCGTCCTTGTCGGTGCCGATGGACCGGCTGAACGGTCCGCTGATCGTCACGTCGGCGGCGGGGACCGGGGCGCCGTCGGCGGTGACGACACCCGTGAGGGTGCCGCCCTGCCGGGGCGCGAGCTCGAGCAGGCGGACGAGGTCGAGCCGGCCTTCGCCGTACTTGTTGTTGACGTCGGCGGTGCCGCCGCACTCGGTGTCGTCGACATCGACGGCCGAGTCGGCGAGCAGGCGGCGGGTCTGCTCAACCTGCCCGATCAGCGTCGGGTCGTAGCTCCACAGGTCGGCGACGGCGCCGGCGACGTGGGGAGCCGCCATCGACGTACCGGCCATCTCGACGTAACTGTTGTTCGGGTAGGACGATCGGACGGCTACGCCCGGAGCGGAGATCTCGGGCTTGATCCGGCCACCCTCACCCTCACCCTTGCGGGAGAACGACGCGAGCGTGCCGTCCGAGTCGTACGCGCCGACGGAGTAGGCGCTCTCGGCGGAGCCGGGCGAGGAGACGGTGTCGCAGGCCGCGTACGGGCTGGTGTTGCCCGATGACCAGACGCTGAAGATGCCGGCGGCGCTCCAGGCCTCGTCGATGACCTGGAAGAAGTCGTCGAAGTTGTGTTCGAGCGTCTGGCCCCACGAGTTGTTGATGACGTGGGGGCGCTTGGACGGGTCAGGGTTGTTCCCGTTGAGGTCGGTCGGGGCGAGCAGCCACCAGCCGGACTTGAGCAGCGACTCGACGCCGCTGCTGTCGCAGCAGCCGTTCGTCGCGATCCACTGCGCGTCCGGGGCGACGCCGACGTGCTCGGTGCCGTCGTCGCCGACCATGGTGCCCATGGTGTGCGTGCCGTGTCCGTTGTCGTCGCACGGTGCGCCCGTGCACGTGCCGCGGGTGGCCATCCAGTTGTAGTTGTGGTCGACGGTGCCGTCGGGCTTCGTGCCGCGGTACTGGTGCATCAGGGCGGGGTGGTCGAACTGGACGCCCGAGTCGAGGTTGGACACGGTGATGCCCGCGCCGGTGGCGCCCATGGCCCACGCCTGGGGGGCATGGATGGCGTCCAGACCCCACGTGACGGTGCCTGCCTCGGCGGCGGCCTTCGGGGCGGCGGGGCGGGCAGCCTTGTCGGCCGGCGTCTTCTCGTCCACGGGCTCGACCAGCGCGACCTGCGGCGTCGCGTGGATCTCGGCGACCTGCCCGACCGAGGCGACGTCGAGCGCGAGCTTCTGCGTGCCGCCCTTGACGAGCACGGCGTTGACGAGCGGGTAGGACGTGTACTTCACGCCCGCCGCGTCGAGCTCGGCGGAGACGGACGCCGCGGAGTTCTTCGCTGCCGCTTTCAGCGCGTCGTAGACGAACTGACCGCGGGCGGTCCAGTTCGCCATCTTCTTGGCGGGAGCGAGATCGGCCTTGGTGTCGAACGTGATCCAGAAGTCGGAGGCCGGCTGCGTGCGGAAGCGATCCTTCAGGTCCGACGCGATCTTGTTGGCGGCCGCGCCGGGATCAGGCTCAGCGGCGGACGCCGGTGTTGGCTGGATCATGCTCAGGCCGACCGCTACGGCCAGCGAAGCCGCGAGGGCTTTGAGTCTCATGCGGGGTCCTTCGCCTACAGGGGTTGGTAGGGGTCGTGGCGCTCGTGCTCGTCGGCACCGTCGGCGTCGCGGGCGTCGGAGGCGCCGGGGGCGCTGACGCGCGGCTCGCGCGACAGCTCGAGAGGTGGCTGGTGCTCGCCGGCGGAGTCGTCACGCGAGACAGGTCGCTCAGCCATGCATTGGCCTACGGCTATGGATCATGCAGTCATGCTCGACGGACGAGTGACCGCTCGCTATCCAGCGGATACGTCAATTTTCACGACGCGTCGCCGAGGGTTTCCTCTTCTGCGAACACTCCGGCCTCCACCGCCTTGACCGCGAGAGCGGTCCGGGAGGTCACCTTCAGCTTGCGCATCGCCGCACGGAGCTGTTGATCCACCGTGGCCGGCGACTTGGCCAGGATCCGGCTTATCTCCCGGTTCGTCTTGCCGGCGACGACGAGTTGGACCACGTCGAGCTCGCGAGGTGAGAGCTGGTCGCCGTACCCTCGCCGGCCGCCGCGCCACAGTCGCGGAACCTCGGCGCCGTGTTCGCGAAGCCGCTGTGCGACACGGTCCGCGTCGCCGCGGGCTCCGAGCCTGAACAGGTGCTCGTACTGCGTGGCCAGCAGCTCTCGGCCCTGCTCGATCTGGCCCTGCACGATGAGCGCCTCGGCTTGACGCTCGCGGGCGAGCATGACGTCGTAGGGGCGCGGCAACGCGCTCCAGGCGCGCGCCGCCCGATCGAATGCCGTCGCCGCGCGGGCGTGGTCTCCGGCTGCGGCGAGCAGCAGGGCGCGGCATACGGTGAGCGCGGCGCGAGGCGCAGGCGCCGTACGGCCACGCAGTCCTCTGGCGAACTGGTCGCCCAGGCGTGTCGCGGCCTTCAGGTCGCCCGCGGCGAGGTGCGCCTCGATCCGGGCGGGAACGAGGTCCGTCGCCCAGACCCAGATGCCCTTCCTCCGGACCGTGTCGATCGGCTCGTTCGTGATCTGCAGCGCCCGGCCGCTGTTTCCGTCCGTCAGCCACAGTCTGGCCAGCGCTGCGGCGGCCTCCATCGTGTCGTCGGCTGCGCCGAGACGGGCGGACTCCTCGAGGACCCGCCGGAACTGCTCCTCCGCGGCGCGCCGCCGTCCGGCCGCGGCTGCCAGCCGGGCCGCGAGGCGAATGCTGCCGAGGTAGTGCGCCGGCCGGTCCCGGTCGGCATCGGCGAGTGCCGCGCTTCGCTCCGCGAGACCCTCCCACCGGCCGGTCAGCCACGCCAGGTTGGCCTGTTCGAGTCGGACGTTGTGCTGCAACCGGGACGCCTGCTCGGCCTCGGCGAGGCGCATGGCCACCGTGAGGTGTTTGTCCGCGTCGGCGTACCGGCCCCAGATCAGCGCGCCGGTTCCGACATTCGCGTGGATGCGGGCCACGTCGAGACGCTCCGTCGAGCTCGCGCCGTCGGTCGGCAGGTCGGCGACGACGTCCCAGGCCTCCTCTTCGCCGAGCATGAGCAACGCCGCGGCCCGGTTGCCGGCCAGGTTCAGCCGCTCCGCGGGAGAATCGATTTCGGCGGTGAGCTCGGCGGCGCGATCGAGCCAACGTCGGTGGGTCGACGCCGGCCACGGGCCCGCGTAGGCCCAGCCCAGGTAGGTCATTGCCCGAGCCGCCTCGACCGGGTCATGGTCGAGGTTGGCCACCGCCTGCTCCAGCTCGCTGAGTGCGGCCTGGGCCTCTCCCCCGGTGATCAGGAGTCGGCCCAGGGGGTTGCGGATCTCGGCCTGCTGGCGGGCGGACAGACCGGGGGTGTCCAGGACCGAGCGCAAGGTGCGGATCACGCGGTGGTGGACCTCGTCGACCGGTTCACGCCGGCCCAGTGCGGCAACTCCGGCGATGCGCGCGACTCGTGCCCGATCCTCCGGCGGCAACACCGCCCATGACAACAGATCGACCAGCAGGTCGACGGCCTTGGTGTGGTCACCCGAGGCCATGGCCAGCTCGGCACCCTGCTCGGCGTACCGCGCCCAGGACCGCGTCTCGCCCGCCTCACGGAAGTGGTGGGCAAGGCGTGCGACCGGCGGCGGATGGATGTCCTCCAGGGCGCGACCGGCCAGCAGGTGGAGGTGTCTGCGGTCGGTCAACGGGATCGCTTCGTAGACAGCCGTGGCGGCCAGCACGTGCCGGAATCGCCACCGGCCGCGGTCGTCTCCGTCCAGGACGCCGGCGTCGGCAGCTTCCGCGACAGCGCCTCGACACGCATCCGGTGACAGACCGGCGGTCAACGCGATCGTGGCCAGCGACGACCGTTCAGCCAACGTGGCCGCGGCGCGCAGCACCTGCTGCGCCGTCGGCGACAGACGGCCCACCCGCTCCCGGGTGGAGTCGCGCACCGTTGGCGGCACCTGCAGCTCGCGCAGCTTCAGCCGGACCCACTGCCCGTCGCGAAAGACGAGGTCGGCACGGTCGCACATGAGGCGAACCGACTCCTCCAGCGCCAGCGGAACGCCACCGGTCCGCTCGTGCATGAACGTCGTGAACTCCTGCGATATCGGGTTGCCGTCCAGCATCGAGGACACCAGCGCTGCCGTGTCGTCGGGTCGCATCGGCGCCAGGGCGATCCTCAGCTGGGTCACGCCGGCGGGCAACCGGGACGTCAGCCGCAGCAACAGTGACCCGATGTCCACCTCCTCCGGCCGATAGGAGATCACCAGGCTCGGCCCGTCGGATTGCTGTCGGGAGGTGACGAACAGCAGGAACTCCAAGGTCACCTCGTCGGCCCAGTGAGCGTCCTCGAGCACGAGAACGTCGACACGCAGAGCCCGCAGCAGCTCGTCCAGGGCGCGGAACAGGCGGTGCCGTGCCGCCTTCGCGTCGTCCAAGGGCGGCAGTGCGGGCGGCAGGTCCGAGGACCATTCAGGGAACAGGGGCCGTAACGCACCCGCCAGCTCGCTGAGCCGCAATCGCGACACCGGGCGGTCGATCCCACGGAACGCGTCGACGATCGGCCCCAACGTCAGCGACTCGCGAAGCGGTGGGCACACCGAGACCAGGGCGGTGTGCTGGTCCGGCGCGGCCAGCCACTCCCGCAGCAGTCGGCTCTTCCCGATCCCCGCCTCGCCCTCCACCAGCACGATCGCCGGTGGCCGGGCCAGGGCGCCCCGAAGCGCCGTCATCTCCCGATCACGACCGACGAAATGCGGCGTGGAAAGCATCGGTGACGTCCGGTCGTCCTCGGGCGAGGGGTCGAGCATGCGTGATGATCTCTCTTTTCGCTGCTCGGGCACAAGTAGCGATCGCGCGACTCTACTGGGACCTGCGCACCCGAGCCCGCGGAGGTGGAATCACGGCTCGGTCGTGGTGGATCAGAGTGCCGAGCTCGGCGCGGCTGCTGGTGCCGAGTTTGGTGGCCGCCCGGTAGAGATGGCCCTCCACGGTCCTGACGGAGACCACCAGTCGATCGGCGATCTCTCGGTTGGACAGGCCGTGGGCCGCCATCGTGACGATCTCGCGTTCCCGGGCGGTGAGCGGCAATGGCCGGGTCGCGACGGCCAGCGCGGGAGTGCGAGCGCCGTCGCACAGCTGCGCGAGCCGGTGGGCGCGGGCGGCGGCGGCCTTGGCCGGGCCGCTCCGGTGGTGTCGGGTGTAGGCCACCGCCGCCTGCGCGGCGCTGTCGGCGGCGGCCAGCAGATCGCCGAGTTGTTCGAGGTGGGCAGAGGCGGCGAGGAGAGCGTCACCGTCGTGGGCGGCGAGCGCGGCGGCCTGCGCCGCAGCGGCCGACGCCCGGGGGCCGCCCACGCGGGTGGCCAGGTCGGCGAGGCGGTCGGCGACCGAGCCGTCACCGAGGCAGACCGCGGCGTGCAAGGCCAGGACCTCGTGTGCGAGCTGCCCCCGGGACGCGGCGACCTCGGCCGCCTCCTGCGCGAGGGCGACCGCCTCGCTCACCGCGCCCTCGGCGGCGGCAACCCATGCTCGGGTCAGCAGCATCTCCGGTTGCAGAATCAGCAGTGCGGGATGCTGCTGTGCCTCCAACTCTTCGAGGGACCGCCGGGCAGCGACGCGGTCACCGGAAACCGCCAACCCCCGGGTGGTCGACAGCAGGCAGAAATAGAGGAACCCCGCGGCGTTACCGGCCCCTTCCAGGCCGGCGCGGGCCTCGCGCAGCAACCGCAGAGCCGTGGCCACCTGCCCCCGGGCGAGTTCCGCCTCTGCCAGGAGGATGTTGGTGAGCTCGACGGCGAACGCGACGCCCTTGGTCGTCTCCCGACACTCCGTTGCGACAGCGAGCGCCTCGTGCACACAACCTGCCAAGCGCAGCCCGTGCACCTGCCACCCCATCAGTGGGACATGGAGGAACGCCAGCTCGGGCGATCGGGCAGCGGCCATCCGGCCGTTCGCGGCAGCCGGGCCGAGCTCGTCGACGCCCCCAAGTGCGGCGAGCGCGGCAACGAGCCCGCAGCTCGCGAGCGTTACCGACTCGTCGGGAAGCCCCGGCCAGGCGAGCGCCATGGCCCCGGCCTGTGCTGCGCGTGCCGGGTGGCCCAGGCCGGCCTCGAGGTACGCCCGTATCGCGATCAGTTGCAGCCGGGCGGCATCCTCGCGGACCCGGTCCTCGGCCGCGTCAAGGACGGCTGCTGCCTCCGCCGGCCGCTCCGCCAGCCACATCAGGTAATGAACCTGCGCCACGGTTGCCCGGACCCGCTCGGTGTCGGTACCGGCCAGCGCGGTGAGCGCCGCCCACTCGACCTCGACCTCCGAGTAGCGGCACAGCCCGTTCAGGGCCGCGACGACCGTCATCTGCGCCTGGAAACCACCACCCGCCGCCACCGCGGCCCGGCCGATCCGCTCGGCCAGCGGCAGGTCGAACAGCTGGACGGCGTACCCCGCGGCCGCGGTGAGCAGCGCTGGGTCGGGTTCGAGGTCGGAGTCGAGGCTGAGCACGGCACGGCGCAACATGTCGTCCGAGCTTCCCCCGCCGGTACGGGCCAACGCGGTCGCGATCCGACCACGCAGTCGGCGGCCCCGCAGCGTGCCGATGCCCGCGCGGCGTACCTCGCCGTAGAGCGGGTGCGCCAGCCGCGTCCGCAGCCCGCGGCCATCCCGTTCCACGCTCACCAACCCGCGTGCCTCGGCCTCCTCCACGGCTGCCGCAGCGGTGAGCTGGGCCAACAGGCCGGCGTCCAGGGGCTCGCCGAGGGCGAGCACGTCCACCACGTCCCGCACCCGCTTGGACAGCCGGCCCATCCGGGCCTCCACCAGCTCCGCCAGCCCCGGGGTGAGCGCGACGTCCCCCGACCAGCGCCACATCCCGCCGACCGCGTGCAGCCGCCCGGCTTCGAGCTCTCCGCCGACCAGGTGTCGTAGGAAGAGTGTGTTACCTCTGGTCAGCGCCGACATGCGTGCCACGCTGGCGCTGTCCACCGGGCCGCCCAGCACCGCGTGCAGCAACGCCCCGGTGTCCGGCTCCGACAACGCCGGGACATCCAGCCGTGTCAGGTATCCGTCCTTCCACAGGGCGCTCACCGCGTCCGCGACCGGCTCGCCGGTGCGCACCGTGGCGACCAGGATGACCGCCTTGTGCAGCGCCAGCTGCTGCACCAGCAGCGCCGACAGCTCGTCAAGGAGGTGTGCGTCATCCACTCCCACCACGACGTCGCCGCCACCTGCCCCGGCGAGCACAGCGTCGACGCCCTGGCGCAGTACCTGGGCGGGGTCCTCACCGACGGTGGCGAGCAGTCCCGCGAACGCGCCCAACGGCAAGCCCCGCGCCGACGCGCTGGCGACCACCCATCGGGTCGCCATTCCCTGCTCGGCCGCCCTGGCCAGTGCCCCCCGAGCCAACCGGGTCTTGCCCACCCCGGACGCCCCGGCCAACACCACGCCCTTCACCCCGCCGGACCGCCGGATCGCCTGGTCGATCGACCGGAGCTCCTCGACGCGGCCGGTCAACGGCCAACTCTGGCCGGCGCCCGGACCGTACAAGCCACACCTTGACCTTCCCCCGAGCCGTGCGGCGTGATCGGGCGGCTCGCCCGCACGCTGTGGCCCCCGGAATCGACCGGAGCATCTTTCCACCAGGAAATATGGAGCCTCCTGAGGACCGCCGCAAGCACCCTGAGACGCGTGCCTCCGCGCCGCTGCTCGCGGAACAACAGGTAGTCGACTACTCGTGACCGCGCGCCTTGATCATGGTGAAGTCCAGCCATGGGCTGCCAGGGAGCCCGTGGCGAAGGGATGACCGATGAAGATTCTCAGGCTCGGACAGGTCGCGATCGTCGGCGGTGCGCTCGCCATGGTCGTGGCGTGCGGAAGTGACGGCGGTTCGGGTTCTTCCACCTCGGCGGAGACGCCGGGTACGGACGACTCTGTCAGTGCCGTGACCCAGGCGAAGGGCGACGAATGCGGACGCCTCACCAAGAGCGAGGTCAGCGAGGTGATCGGCCCGAATGACGGCGGCCAGCACGACTACGAGCTCGGCGGATGCGTCTGGACGGCGACCTCAGGCGCCAAGGACGGTCTCGTCGAGGCGATCCACGCGACCGTGCTGCCCAAGGCCCAGTACGAGGCCGTAGCCGAGATCGGTGAGCCGGTGAGCGGATTCGGCGACGGCGCCACCTACGACAACGGCTACGGCGAGCTGTGGTTCCCGTGCCGAAGCGGCGACTTCTGCGGGATCAAGGCGAGCATCAGCGACCCGGACAAACGCAAGGACGTCGCACTGCGGCTGGGCAAGGCCCTGCAGGGCCAGGTGTAGGCCCGTGCCCGGTCGTACCGAGGAGTTGGTACCCATGAGGTGCACCCGGCCCCGCCCGTACCTGGCCGTCCTCGCCCTGCCTCTGGTCGCGCTCGTTGGCCTGGCCGCCTGCTCGCGGCCGGAAACCGGCCCCGCCGCTCCAACTGGGGCGCGACCCGCTACGCCGGCGAGCGAGGTGGCAGTCGCAGCGCCGACCGAGCAGGCCACCGCGGCGCCGAGCCGGACGATGACCGACCCCTGTTCCCTCGTGTCCAAACAGGAGGCGGAGAAGCTGGCCGGCACGGCGCTGCAGGACGGGGTGGCCGCGCCGGTGTCATGCACCTACACCGGGCCGGTCACCGGACCGACCGCACAGGTGGAGGTCTACGTCGGCGATGGCGCGAAAAAGCAGCTGGACATCGATCGGCAGCTCGGTCACAAGCTGGACCCGGTGTCCGGCCTCGGTGATGAAGCCTTCGTCGAAGACGGTTGGGTCTTTTTCAGCAAGTCCGGTGTCTGGGTGTCGATTCACCTGGTGCGGCTCGACGATCCGGCGAAGTACCGCAAGCCGATGCAAGAGCTGGCGCGAACCGTGGCCACCCGAGTCTGATCCAGCGCTGTGGCGTACGCGGGCGGAAAGGGCTTGTGGGCAGATGCGTAGATGGATTGCGGCTGGTCTGGTCGCGGTGATGCTCGCCGGTTCCGGTTGCAGTGCCGGCCGAACCGGTGGCTCCGGCCCGGCCCCGGGCAGGACTTCCGGCTACGCCGTGGCCGGTACCGAACTCACCGAGAACGAGTTCCGCTACGGGCTCGCTCCGCGGCCGCACAGGGATGTCACCTACCAGCCGGACGTTGTCCTGATCGGGGGTGGGGCGGATGCCGTCCGCTCGGTCACCGCCGACGGCCTGACCTGGACGATCGACGCCAAGGCGACAGGGGCGTCGAAGCTCTCCCCGGGCAAGGTCATGTTCGTGACCTCCCGTGGTGTCGGCCGGGTCGTCGACGCCCAGCGCGCCGGCGACGCGATCGCCGTCACCATCGCGCCGGTCGAGTTCACCGAGGTCATCCGCGACGGGACCTTCGTCGGCGAGCAGCCCGTCGAGCTGGACAACGCCATTTCGTACAGCTCGGAGGGGGCGCCCTGGACCGATGAGGCCGCCGTCGCCGCGGCGGCTCCGGCTACCGCGGCACCCGCCGCCGCGCCGGTCTCCGCCGGTGCGGTGGTGCGCCCCGCGGCATTCACCGAGGGTGCTCTCGGTGAGGCTCCAGCCCCCGGGCCGGGGGACAAGGAACGGGTGGAGATGCCTCGCCCGGCCACCGGCGCACCGAAGAACACCCGGTCCAACGGCTTCACCGTGGTGCCGAAGTGTTGCCGCGGTGGGGTGGGGGCCGACCTGACGTACGACGACAGCGAGATCCGGATCTTCGGGTCCTTCATGGTGCTCATGGACAAGCCACGGGCCAGGTTCCACCTGGCAGTCTCCGACGGCCGGGTGACCGTGGCCGAACTGCAGGTGCTCGGGGGTAGCGGGCTCAGGATTGACCTTGAGGGTGCCAGCAAGGTCGGCACCGCCCGACAGATCGACCGGCAGTTCACGGTCCCGGTTGACTTCAGCGTCCCGGTGGGACTTGTGCTGGGGGTTCCCTTCTCGTTCACGGTCACCCAGACCGTGCTCGTCAAGACCGCCTTCAGCGCCAAGGACGGCAACGTCAAGGCGGCCGGCGAGTACGCGATCAACGGTGCCGTCGGCTTCGGATACCGCAACGGATCGTGGGGCCTGCACAAGGTCCAAGGGCCGTTCATCAGAAGCAGCCTCATCGACTCGATCAGGGGCCCGTCGGTCGGTGCCAACGGCATGCTGCTTGCCTTCAAGACTCAATTCAGCATCGGATTCGGCGCGGCCGGCTTCTCCGCCGGGCTCAACGTCGCGCTGACCGTCTCGACCGGAGTCGCGCGGGGGTCGGCACTGGACCAGTTCTTCCCAGCCGCGCCGGGGACCAGGGACATCGGCTGTCGCGGTGCCAGCCTGACGATCGACATGAGCTACAACGTGGGCTATACGATCCCGGCGATCATCGCCAATGTGATCAATTTCTTCCTACGGGTGTTCGGCGCCGAACCGATCCCACGCACAGGCGGTATCCCCAACCCTCCCGAGACCGAGAAGCTTTTCGAGGCGACCCAGTACGACCCACCCTCCTGCACATCCTGAGCGCCGCGGTGGGGCCGGGCTTGTCGGCCAGCTGCCGGCTGCACGCAGTGGCACATGTCGGTAACCCGGGCCGCGGTTGCACCTCATCGGTCGCGTGAGGTGCAACCGCCGCCCGGGGTGGGCTTACTCGTTGCGGGCCGTCTCCGGGCCGGTGATCCGGCGCAGCAGCGGCAGCGTCGAGGCGACGATCGCCAGCGACACCGCCAGCCCACCGGCGACCATCAGGTAGAACGACCCGTCCGGCGCGAGCAGCGTGTAGCCGAGCTGCGCCCGCAGGAACAGGTGCGCCGCCAGGAACCCCATCCCGATGGCCACGGCCGCGACGAGCAGCAGCGGCACGACGGTCTCCAGCGCCACCACCCCCCGCAGCGTGCGTAGCTGCACCCCGGTGAGCCGCAGCATGCTGAACGGCCGCTTCCGGTCGCTCAGCCCGCCGGCCACGCTCACCGCCAGGCTGCAACCCGCGATCGGCAGGCTGGCCAGCATGATCACGTTGGCCAGCTGCTGGAACTGGATCATCAGCCGTGCCGAGTCCGACTCCCACTCGGCGATGCTGTTCGGGAACCGCATCGCCGGGAACGCGTTGATCAGCATGGTCCGGGCCTGCTCGAACGCGGCGCGGCTGGTGGTGTTGACGACCACCGAGCGGATCGGTTGCCGCTCGACCTGCGCCGGGTCCAGGTCGGCGGCCGCCCAGACGTAGCTGTCGTTGGTCAGGTCCCACGCGCGCTCGCCGATCAGGTCGTCGGCCACGGCCACGACCCGCGCGCCGGCGGGGCAGCTGCCGAACACCGCCAGCCGGTCCAGCTCGGCGCAGGTGATGACGCCCGGCCACCACCATCGATAGGCGGGCGATTCCGTCCCGTTCACCTTGAGCGGGGGTGGTGTGTCGACGGGATTGGCGCGGACCAGGGTCACGCTGCGTACCCCCGGGATCGTCGCGAGCCCGGCCGGGATCTGGTCCGCGGTCGGTGCGGGGCCGTCCTCGTGCGGGAACGAGAGAGACAGGGACGTGGCGGCCACCGAGTCGGTGCGCGGCTCGCCCCGGTTGGCCACGTAGGTGGTGATGATGCCGGTGGCGACGCTGGTCACGAAGAGCGCCACGATCAGCCCGCTGACCGACCGGAAGCCGGCCCGGGGGTTGTCGGCGAGGCGCCGCCCGGCGATGAGCGCCGCCGGCCGGCTCGCCCGCCCGGCCAGCACCCGCGCGCCGGCCATGGTCAGCCACGGACCGGCCAGCACCAGCCCGACCAGGATCAGCAGGAACCCCGAGAGGTACGCGGTGAGCTGCCCGTTGGTCGTGTGCGGGCGCCGGCCGACGAAGTACGCCAGCTCGACGAGCCCGGCGACCAGCGGGATCAGCCGCCAGGCGCGCGGGGGTTTCGGGGTGACCCGGCGCGCGACGCCCAGCGGGGAGATCTGCACCCGGCGCAGCGCCAGCCAGGAGGCCACGACGGCGCCGAGCGGGATGCCGAGCGCGACGGCCAGCACGTCGACGGCGGTGAGCGACAGGTCGCTGGTGAAGAACGGCTCGCCGGTGAACGGGATCGCGGCGATGCCGGGCCGGGCCGCGAGGAACAGGCCGAACCCGGCGAGGGTGCCGGCCACGGCGGCGAGGGTCGACTCGACGGCCGAGATGAGGGAGATCTGTCGCGGGGTGGCGCCGATCAGCCGCATGGCGGCGAAGCGCTGTTCCCGCCGGGTCGCGGCCAGCCGGGTCGCGGTGCCGATGAAGATGAGCACCGGGAAGAGCAGCGCGGCGGCGACGATGGACAGCACGAGGGCCATGCCGTCGTGGTTGATGCCGACGTAGCAGCCGCGGCTGCACACGCTCGGTGACGTGGTCATGATCTGGGTGACCTTGCGGGCTCCGAGCTGCTCCAGGTCGGCCGGCGTGCGGCCGATGACGATCAGCAGCGAGTCCGGCGAGGGCAGCGCCTCCCGGCCGATGGTGCCGACGTCCCGGCCGGGGAAGCGGTCGCCGAGTTCCGCGGCCGGGGTGGCGCGCAGCAGCTCACCGAGGGCGGGCGAGACGTAGAACTGGCCCGGCCCGGGCAACTCCGGGATGCCCGGCGGGACGGGCGCGTCCGGCCCGGTCGCCGCGACCTCGACCCGGCCGATGGACCGGCCGTGGAAGTAGTCCTCCCGGACGAGCCACCACATCGGCTCCGCCGACGGGTCGGCCGACGCCGGGGCGACGGCGGTGTTGAGCCAGGCGTACCGCTGGTTCTGCGCGTCGACCGCGTTCATGCCGGCCAGCGTGGTGAGCAGCATGCCGACGCCGAGCGCCACGGCGGCGGCGATGACGACGAGCCGGGTGGCGGCCTCGCGCCCGCCGGCCAGGGACAGCCGGATCGCGAACCGGATCATGCGGACACCAGCGCGTTCACCTTGCCGTCGCGCACGATGACCTGCCGGTCGGCGTACGCGGCGACCCGAGCGTCGTGGGTGACGAGCACGACCGTCGTGCCCTCGTCGCGGGCCGAGGAGACCAGGAGGTCCATGACCTGCTCGCCGGTCAGCGAATCGAGGGCGCCGGTCGGCTCGTCGGCGAACAGCGCGCCGGGCCGGGCGACCAGGCCGCGGGCCAGTGCGACCCGTTGCGCCTGGCCGCCGGACAGCTCCCCGGAGCGGCGCCGCTCCAGCCCGGTCAGGTCGAGCCGCTCGAACCAGGGCCGCGCCTCCTTCAGCGCGGCGGCCCGCTTCATGCCGTTGAGCAGCAGCGGCAGCGCGACGTTCTCCTCGGCGGTCAGCTCCGGCACGAGCTGCCCGGACTGGAACACGAAGCCGAACCGGTCCCGGCGCAGGATGCTGCGCTGGTTCTCGTTGAGGGTGTCGATGCGACGGCCGTCGAAGTGGATCTCGCCGGTGTCCGGCACCAGGATCCCGGCCAGGCAGTGCAGCAGGGTGGACTTCCCGGAGCCGCTCGGGCCCATGATGGCGACGATCTCGCCCGGCGCCACCGCGACGGTCGCCCCGCGCAGCGCCGGAGTCTCTCCGAAGGACAGCACCACGTCCCGTGCCTCGACGGCCGTCATCCCCGTACCTCCTTGGCGAGCGCGTCCAGCCGGGCGGCCGTGGTGTCGATCCAGTGCAGGTCGGCTTCGAGGTGGAACAGGCCGTGGTCGGCGAGCATGGCGTCGACCAGCGAGCCGGAGCGCTTGATGTCGGTGAGTTCCTTCATCCGGCCCAGGTGGGCGGCGCGCTGGCGGTCGAGGTACTCCTCGGCGGGCCGGCCGAGCATGAGCGCCAGCACGACCTTGGTGAACAGGACCGTCTGCAGGTTCGGCTCGGCCGGGACCGGCTCGGTCAGCCACGACTCGACCTCGGTGGCGCCCCGCTCGGTGATCACGTAGCGCTTGCGCTCCGGGCCGACGCCCGGCTCGACCTCGCCGATCACGATCTTGCCGTCGCGGGCGAGCCGGCTCAGGGTCGCGTAGACCTGCCCGAACGGCAGTGGCTTCCCCCGGCTGAAGAAGGCGTCGTAGTCGCGCTTGAGGTCGTAGCCGTGGCTGGGCTCCCGTTCGAGCAGGCCAAGGAGGGTCATGGGAACGCTCATGGCGTCACCATACCCTGAGCGTATACCTCGCGTATATACCTTCAGCGTGCAGTCAGCTCGAAGTGCACGGTGCGGCCGGTCCGCGCCCGCCCGAACCGGTGCGTCAGCGGCACGAGCACGCCGTGCAGCAGCGGGTGCTTGCGGACCAGCGCACGGCTCGCCGCCCGGTACTCGGTCCCGCTCAACCGCCGCGCCACCGCCTCGACCGCCGCCCCGGTCGGCTTGCCCAGGGCCGTCGACGGTGCCAGCGTCACGTGCGGGTTGTTGCGGATCCGCCGGGTCTTCCACGCCTTCTCGAAGCTGCGCACGTACGCCCGCTCCCCCGCCACCGCCACGCTCACGGCCGTCGGCACGGCGGTCCCGTCCCGCTTGAACGTCGTGAGCACCACGGTCTTCTGCCGCACCAGCGGCGCCCAGCCGGGCGCCGGCGCGGGATCGACGTACCCGACCACCCAGCCGAGCTGCCGCAGCCGGGCGACCAGCGCGGCCAGCGCGAGGAGTGCCGACAGCAGGACCAGCCAGGTCTGGGCCGCGCTGCCGCCCAGGTCGGCGTCGACGATGTGCGACACGGTGTGTGCCGCCGCGCCGACGACGTAGCCGGCCAGCGCGACCGCCACGGCGTCGGCCCAGATGAGCGCCAGCAGCAGGGTCGCCCCGATGCCCAGCTGGAACGCCCCGACGTCGTGCACGAAGTGCTCGTGCGGCGGGAAATTCACCGCCGAGCTGAACGAATCCGCCCGGGTCAGCGCCCACACCCCGACGACCAGTGACGCCGCGCCGAGCAGGGCGGCCGTGCCACGTACCCATGCAGTCATGCCCGGGAGACGGCCGGGCGCCCGGCGGTGTGACCGCCGGGCGCCCGGATTCGCCGTCAGCCCTCGTGAGGTCCCTCACTGACCCGCCGCACGTCCACCTCGACGTCGATGCCGTGCTCGGTGAAGACGTCGACGAACCGCTTCGCCCACTCGACCGCCTCCTCCTTGGACCGGACCTCGACCAGCCCGAAGCCGGCGATCAGCTCCTTGGTCTCGGTGAACGGCCCGTCGGTGACGGTCTTCTTCCCCTTGGTCGCGGTGATCCGCGCGGACTCCTCGCTGCTCTTGCACAGCCCCTCGGCGGCCACCAGGATGCCGGCCTTCGCGACCTCCTCCATGTAGGCGCCCATCGACTTCATGAACTCCGGGGTCGGCTCGAAGTTGCCGGGGACGGCCTCGTCCAGCTTGTGCATCATCATGAATCGCATCTCAGTGCTTCCTCTCGGTGATCATGTGCAGGGAAACCGCGGTGAGCCAACCGAAGACCAGGGCCGAGCCGAGCACCATCCGGACGCTCATGCTGCTCTGATCGGGCCAGGCCATGACGGCGACCGTCGCCACGGCGACGAGGATCGACGACAGCGCGCCCACCCGCCCGAAGCGGCGGGCGAAGACCAGGCAGGCGACGGTGAGCGAGCCGAACGAGAGCATCGCCCCGACCCCGTGGCCGTAGGAGTGCCAGCTCATCGTCTCGGGGTTGCCCTCCGGCGCGCCGGCCGGCCAGCCCATGCTCGGGTCGGCGCGGAGCAACCCGGCGACGATCAGCCCGACGCCGAGCACCGCGACCAGCGCCGGCCCCCACGTCCCGGCGGGCCCGCCGCGCAGCGCCCGGCGGAAGCCGGCCGCCCCGGCGAGGGCCAGCAGCCCGGAGACGACGAAGTTGGCGATCTGGAGCCAGCCGTGCTCACCGAGGGCGAGCAGGCTGAGCGGCTGCCGGCTCAGGTCGAAGCCGTCGCGGGTGAACGCCTGGGCGAGGCCCAGGCCGAGGAACAGCGGCCCGGCCGCGGCGCCCGCGGCCAGCAGGGTGGTGGTCGAGACCCCCCGTGCGGTCCCGGCCCGGGTGAGCGTCGTACTGGTCATCTCGATCTCCTCGTCATCGGTTCTCACTGACGCGTCGATCGGGGCGACCGGGATCCGACATGAGCTTTCAAGATTTTTTACGAGCCGCAGGCGGCGGCCCGGTCGAGCAACAGAGCCCGCTCGCGGGCGTTGCCGGTGAGCGCGGCCGCCCGCTCGAACTCGGCCCGCGCCTCCGCGTGCCGGCCCAGCTTGAACAGCAGGTCGCCGACCACGCTGGGCAGCAGGTGGTAGCCGGCCAGCGCCGGCTCGGACTCCAGCTCCCGGGCCAGTTCCAGGCCGGCCGCGGGCCCGTCGGCCTGGGCGACGGCGACGGCCCGGTTCAGCTCCACCACGGGCGAGGGCACGAGCCGGGCCAGCTCCGCGTAGAGGGTGGCGATCCGCGCCCAGTCGGTCTCCTCCGGGGTACGCGCCCGCGCGTGGCAGGCGGCGATCTCGGCCTGGAGGGCGTACGGGCCGGGGTGGTCGGTGCGGGCCCGGTCGAGGGCGGCGAGGCCGCGCCGGATGAGCCACTGATCCCAGCGGCTGCGGTCCTGGTCGTTGAGGAGGATCGGCGTGCCGTCGGGGCCGGTGCGGGCGCGGGTGCGGGACGCCTGGATCTCCAGCAGCGCGGCGAGCCCGTGCACCTCGGGGTCGTCCGGCATGAGCCCCTGGAGCAGCCGGACCAGGCGCAGCGCCTCCTGGCAGAGGGTGGGGCGCATCCAGTCGTCGCCGGCGGTGGCCGAGTAGCCCTCGTTGAAGATGAGGTAGACGACCTCGAGGACCGAGTCGAGGCGGTCGGCCCGCTCGGCCGGGCCGGGCACCTCGAACGGGATCTTCGCGGCGGCGAGGGTCTGCTTGGCGCGGGTGATCCGCTGCCCGACGGTGGGTTCGGTGGTGAGGAAGGCGCGGGCGATCTCGCCGGTGGTGAGGCCGCCGACCAGCCGCAGGGTGAGCGCGGCGCGGGCGATCGGCGACAGGATCGGGTGGCAGGCCACGAAGATCAGCCGCAGCAGGTCGTCCTCGATGTGCTCGTCGAGGGCGGCGTCGAAGTCGGGGGTGACCTGCTCGTCGAGGTCGCGACCGAGTTCGGCGAGCGTGCGCTGCTGGGTCTGGGTGCGGCGCAGCATGTCGATGGCCCGGCGTTTGCCGACGGTGGTCAGCCAGGCTCCCGGGTTGGCCGGGACGCCGTCTCGTGGCCACTGCTCCAGCGCGGCGACGAGGGCGTCCTGGGCGAGCTCCTCGGCCAGGCCGACGTCGCGGACCAGGGCCGCGATGCCGGCCACGACCCGGGCGGACTCCATCCGCCACACCGCCTCGACGGTGCGCCGCGCGTCGGACTCCCCCATGGGCACATCACAGCAGGTCAGCCTGACGTTCCGCCAGCACCTGTGAGGCCAGGCACGATGGCCCGGTCGGGCCGCCGCCACCCTGGGTCCGGCCGGCGGGAAGTGTCATAGGCGGCTCGTAGCCTGGCGCGGTCATCGACGATCGCTGGGAGGCGACGTGCTCGACCATTTCTCCGTCATGGTGCGTGACCTGCTGGCCAGCGCGGCCTTCTACGACGCGGTGCTCGCCCCGCTGGGCGGTCGCCGGATCATGGAGCCGGGCCCGATCGGCTACGGGGTCGACAGTCCCGACTTCTGGCTGGTGCCCGCGCCCCCCGAGGCGGGCGCGCCGCTGGAGGCGCACATCGCCTTCACGGCCCCGGACCGGGCCGTCGTGCAGGCGTTCCACGACGCCGCGGTGGCGGCCGGCGCCGAGGTGCTGCACGCCCCGCGGGTGTGGCCGGAATACCACCCGACCTACTTCGGGGCGTTCGTCCGGGACCCGGACGGCAACAACGTCGAGGCGGTCTGCCACCGGCCGGAGTAGAGCCGACGCGACCGGGCGCCTCGGGTCGTTGCACCGGTGGGGTTCATGGCGGACCTGACCGGTGCGGTCCGGGCCGGGCCACCTGTGGGGCGCGAGGAGGCGGTTGCGGTGTTCGAGGGCTTCGCGGACCTGGACATCACCACCACCGGCACGACCATCCACGGACGCAAAGGTGGTGCTGGTCCGCCGGTGCTGCTGCTGCACGGCATGCCCGAGACGCACCTCATGTGGCACCGGGTGGCGCCGCGGCTCGCGGAGCGGTTCACCGTGGTCGCCACCGACCTGCGGGGCTTCGGCGACAGCGGCGCGCCGCCCAGCGCGCCGGACCACGCCCCGTACAGCATGCGGTCGGTGGCCGCCGAGCAGGTCGAGGTCATGCGCCTGCTGGGCTACGACCGGTTCGCCGTGGTGGGCCACGATCGGGGCGGGCGGTGCGCGTACCGGATGGCGCTGGACCATCCGGACGCGGTGAGCCGCCTCGCGGTGCTCGACATCGTGCCCACCGGCGACGCGTTCGACCGCGCCGACAGGGCCTTCAGCCTGGGCTTCTGGCTGTGGTCGTTCCTGGCCGCGCCCGAGCCGGTGCCGGAGCGGCTGGTCGCGCGGGCCCCGGAGGTCATCGTCGACCACATGCTCGACGACCTGTCGGAGGTGCCCGACGCCTTCCCCGCGGCGGTGCGGGCGGAATACGTGGCGAAGCTCGGCAGGCCGGAGGCGATCCACGCGATCTGCGAGCAGTACCGGGCCGCGGCGACCCTGGACTACGAGCACGACCGGGCCGACCGGGGCCGGCGGCGGATCGGCTGCCCGGTGCTGGCGCTCTGGGGGCACGCCGGCCCGGTGGCGACCTGGTACCAGCCCCTCGAGGTGTGGCGGGCCTGGGCGGATCAGGTCGAGGGCGGGCCGGTGGCGGCCGGGCACTTCCTGCCCGAGGAGGCGCCCGACGAGACACTGCGACACCTGCTGGCGTTCCTCGCCTGACGGTCGAAGACGGCACGATGGGTGGGTGGATATCGAGCCGGTCGACTGCGCGCCCGTCCGGGCGTTCCCGCGCGCCTGGCTGCGGCAGCGCTGGCGGGATCTCACCTTCCTGCACTGGGCGGTCGCGCCGGAGGTCGTCGCGCCGCTGCTGCCGGCCGGCACCCGCCCGGACACGCTCGACGGGGTCAGCTACGTCGGGCTGATCGGGTTCCGGATGGTCGGGCTCGGTCTCGGGCGGGGACCGGGCGTGCCGTACTTCGGCACGTTCTGGGAGACCAACGTCCGGCTGTATTCCGTCGACGGCACGGGGCGGCGCGCGGTCGTGTTCCGCTCGCTCGACGCGTCCCGGCTGGTGCCGGTGCTGGTCGCGCAGCTGAGCCTGCGGCTGCCGTACAAGTGGTCGGCCATGCGGCTGGAGCGGGACGGGGACCGCCTCACCTACCGCTGCCGGCGCCGCTGGCCCGGCCCGGCCGGGGCGTCGAGCCGGATGGCGGTCCGGGTCGGTGAGCCCATCGCCGACCCGACGCCGCTGGAGCACTTCCTCACCGCCCGCTGGGGCCTGCACACCCGGGCGTACGGGCGCACCGTGCACCTGCCGAACTGGCATCCCCGGTGGCCGTTGCACCGGGCCGAGCTGCTGCACCTGGACGACGAGCTGGTCACCGCCGCCGGGTTGCCGCCGCCGGCCGGGCCGCCGGTGAGCGTCCTCTACTCCCCCGGCATCCCGGTCGTGTTCGGCGGCCCGGCGCGACTGGGCTGAGGCGTCAGCGCAACGGGTCGTGGGTGCCGTGCGGGACGTCGGGCCGGCACCGGCGCACCCGCTCGGCGGCCAGTCGCCCACCCACCGCGAGGCCGTACCTCTCCACCGCCGCCAGGCCGTAGGCGCTGCACGTGGGGGTATAGCGGCACTGGGCGGGCCAGCGGTGCGACAGCCAACGCCGGTAGCCGAGGATGGCGGCGCGGCCGGCGCGGTCCACGGCGGGCCGGCGCACGACACCGGCGGCGACCGAGCCGAGGGTCAGCAGCAGCGAGAAGAGGCCGAGGTCGCAGCAGCCGGGGCCGTCACAGTCGGGCAGGTCGCAGTTGCACCAGTCCCGGTCCTTCTTCTTGTGGCGTCGCTTCCGCATGATCACGAGGCCATGATGCGACACCCGCGCCACCGGACGGCCAACCGATCGGATCGGGTTCGGTGGGGTCGGGTGGGGTGGATCGTGGATGCCTAGCGTCGATGGCGTCAACGGAAGGAGCACCGGGTGCTGGAGCGGCTGAACCAGGCCATGGACCATCTCGAACGCCACCTCGACCAACCGCTCGACGTGGCCGGGCTGGCCCGGATCGCCTGCACGTCGGAGCACCACTTCCGGCGGCTGTTCTCGGTCCTGGCCGGGATGCCGCTGTCGGAGTACGTGCGCCGTCGCCGGCTCACCGTGGCCGGGGCCGAGGTCCTCGCGGGCGAGACCTCGCTGCTCGACGTGGCGGTCCGCTGGGGGTACGGCTCGAACGAGGCGTTCGCCCGGGCGTTCCGCGCGGTGCACGGGGTCGGCCCGGCCGAGGCCCGGCGCACCGGGGCGGTGCTGCGGTCGCAGCCCCGGATGTCCTTCCGGCTCGTCATCGAAGGGAGCACCAGCATGGACTACCGGATCGTGACCAAGGACGCCTTCACCCTCGCCGGGGTGAAGGCCCGGGTGCCACTGGTCCACGAGGGGATGAACCCGCACATCGTGGCGTTCATCAAGGGCCTCGACCCGGCGGTGGTACGCCGCATCGAGGCGCTGTCCGACCAGGAGCCGGGCGGCATCGTCAACGTCAGCGACGACCTGGCCGGCTCCCGGGCCGAGGGCACCGAGTTGGACTACTGGCACGCGGTGGTGACCGGCGGGGACGTGCCGGCGGACCTCGACCGGCTGCCGGTGGCGGCGGGCTCGTGGGCGGTGTTCACCGTGTCGGGGGCGTTCCCGCAGGCGGTGCAGTACCTGTGGCGGGACGTGTTCACCCAGTGGTTCCCGTCCAACCCGTATGAGAGCCGCCCCGGGCCGGAGATCTCGAAGGTGCGGGTGTCGGCGGACGGGAAGACCGCCGACGCCGAGCTGTGGATCTCGGTGCGTCAGATCGCTGCGGCGGCCCGGGACAGGTAGGCCGGCACGTCGCCGCGGTGGTAGGGGTGCTCGCCCGGCTCGATGCCGGCGAGGAACATCGCGTACACGGCGGCCAGCCGCAGCTCGGCGACCGGGCGGAGCAGCTCGACGGCGCGCTCGGGGGCGCTGCCCGGCACGTCGGCCCGCCAGCGCGCCGCCCAGGCGTCGCGCAGCCGGCCGGCGACGGGCGGGTCGAGCGTCTCGGTGAGGCGCAGGATGTCGAAGGCGGGGTGGCCGACGAACGCGTCGCCCCAGTCGATGACGGTCCGCCGGAGGCCGTCGCCGCGCACGTTGCCGGGGTGCAGGTCGCCGTGGACGAGGGTGTCGGGCAGGCCGCAGTCGCGGACCTGGTCGAGCCGGTCGTCGAGGCCCGCCAGCAGGTCGGCGGCCACGGTCGGGTCGTGCGGGGCCAGCCGGTCGCGGATCCAGCGGGCCAGGGCCGGTCCGCGTCGATCGGGTACGCCGGCCGCGACCAGCGCGGCGGCCTCGCCGGCGGCGCGGAGCTGGACGGCGTGGTGCTCGGCGGCGACGGCGGCGCGTTCGGCCTCGTCGGCGCCGTAGCGGTCCTCGCCGGGCACGTGGTCGAGCAGCATCCGGCCCGTGCCGTCGGCGGCGAGCAGGGTGGGGGCGGTCGTGGGCGCGGCGGTGGCCAGCCAGCGCAGCACGGCCGCCTCGTGCCGGAAGAACGCGGGCACCTGCTTGAGCCAGGCGGTGCCGGCCGGCCCGTCGAGGCGCCAGATGGCCGACAGGTTCCAGGTGCGCTGCTGCGCCACGGCGGTCACCGGCCGGCCGAGCCGGCGCAGCTCCCTCGTGGCCCAGGCGACGCTGCGGGCCGGGCCGCCAGGCTCCGCGTACGGGGCGCGCAGCGGGTGCGGTGTGAGGTCCACCGGCGCCGGGGTCAGGGGTACGGCGGGCGGCTCGGTGACCTGGCCGAGGTAGGTGACGTGGCCGCCGGGCGGTGCGGGTCGGTCGCCGGTGAGCAGCCGCAGCACGGCCACGTCGACGCCGTACCGGCGGCGGGCCCCGTCGACGACCGAGCCGACCTCCTGCCACCACGGCTCCGGCACCTCGTACGGGGGCAGGGCGCCGAGCGGGCGGCCGTCGGCGTCGACCAGGACCAGGGTCACGGTGCGGGACACCCGCCGGACGCTAGCCGCGCACCCCTGAGGGGCGCGAACGGTTAATCCGGGGGCCGGGTGGGGGGTCAGCCCGGATGTCTCCGGCCGGACCCGGGACGAGGCTGAGGCCATGACCCTCACCGATTCCCGGACGCGTCCCGCGTACCCCTGGTTGCGGCCGGTGGCCGTGACCGCCTCGCTGCTGCTGCTCGCCTACGGTCTGCTCCGCCTGATCGACCGCCTGGACGGTCACAGCGACAAGGGCGCCTGGGCGTGGAACACCGGGCACACCCTGTTCCTGCTCGGCATCCTCGGGTTCGCCACGCTGATGGTCGGGCTGCACGGGGCGCTGCGTACCCGCTCGACCCGGCTGCGGGCGGTGGACGACGTGGCGGCGCTGGCCGGCCTGGTCGGGGCGGCCGCGTTCGTCTGGGTGATCCTCGGCGACCTGTTCCCGCGCTTCGCCGACGCGGTGGAGACGCCTGACCTGGTACTGCTGGGCGGGCCGGCGCTGTTCGAGGTGGGCATGCTGGTGCTGCTGTACCGGGCCGCCGCGGCGCGGCTGCTGCCGGTGTGGGCGCCGGTGCTGGTGCTGGTCGGGTTCATAGCGCTCTCCGTGAACCTGGACCTGCTGCCGGTCGGCGCGGCCCTGGTCCTCGCCGGTCTGCTCCCGCTGCGTCCGACGGCCCGCTCGCCGCGCCTGGCCGGATAGGGCCGGGTCGGCCGGACCCGCCGGCGGTCAGGTCCAGAAGGTCCGGTGGTAGCCCTCGTTGTCGACGCACGAGTCGCGCCGCCCCCCGGTCAGGCTGACGGTGCCGTCGCGGCACTGCACCAGCCAGCCGCGGCCGGACCAGAAGCCGGGCACGCAGTCGAACCAGTCGCAGACGCCCCGGGCCGGCTTGCGGATCCGCGTTCCGCCGCAGAAGTCGTACCCGTAGGGGTTCGCCGGGGCGCCGCAGCGGCGCTCGGCGGCCCCTTGCGACGGGGTGCTCCGGGACGGCGCGGAGGCCGGCGCGGGCCGGGTGCGCTGCGGCCTCGGGTCGGGCTTGACCTGCACGGCGGGGGCGACCGGCGGGGGCGCGGCGGTGGCGGTGGCGGTGGACTCCGGGGTGGCCGCGGCGGCCACGTCGGACCCGGGGCGCACCGGCGGGTCGGACTCGAACAGCATCGCCGGCACGATCAGGGCGACGGCCGCGCCGACCGCGACGGTCCGCCGGCCGCCGGGGAGCAGCGTGGAGACGCGGGCCTGGGCCGGGGTGAGCACGGCCGGCCGGGCCGGCCGCAGCGCCTCGTGCTCCGCGATCAGCTCGTCGAGTTGGGCGACGACCGCGGCGCGCTGCTCGATCGCGTCGGCGAAGGCCAGGGTGAGCTTGAACCGGAAGTCGGCCACCGCGCCGGTGGGCAGCAGCAGACCGGAGGTACGCCGCCGGTCGAGCACCTGGATCAGCGTGACCGGCGCCCCCGGGTCGTGGGACAGCCCGGTCATCCGCCCGTACGTCCAGTCGCGCCGGCCCCGACCGCCGAGCAGGACGAGGCGCCGGTTGGTGAGCACGGCGAGGCCGGCGTCGGTGACCTTGACCCCTTCGGGGCGGCGCGGGCGCAGCACCGGCGGTTCCGGGTCGACGGTCAGCTCGGGGGCCGGCAGCACGGCGGTGTGTCGCACCTCGACGAGTTGCGCGGCCGGCAGCGTCCAGAAGACCACCTCGCCGGGGCCCAGCTCCATGGGCAGGCCGGCGCCGGCCTCGGCCGAGCCGTGGAAGGACCCGGCGAGGGTACGCAGCCGGCGCAGCTCGTCGTCGCGGCGCCGCCACGCCTCGTCGGCCAGGCGGAAGGTCCGCTGCCGCCGCTCGTTCTGCCGGTGCGCCCACCGGTAGCGCCATGTGGAACCCGTCGAATCAGTCATCGCCACGCCGACTCCTCCGCCGCGCGAGCCCACCAATCGGGGTGTCATTCATGTCAACGGCGGCGCGGGGGTGGCAAGACACGCGCAAGTTGCGAATCCAACCGATCGGGTGATTGACCCATACCATCGGCGGAGGTGAGGCGTCGATCCCCGCTCAGCGACGCATCCGGGCGGCCATCATGCCGCCTGCCTGGCCCTGGTCGACCAGGCAGGCGGCCAGCAGGTCGCGCGCACGGCGGCGGACCGCGGCGGCGTCCGGATGCCCGGGCAGCCACTGCTCCGGCTCACCGACCGTCAGCTCGACACGAGCGCCAGGCAGCGGCACCGCCCCAGGCGGCGGGCCGCCGAGGCGTTCCAGGTGGCCGGCCGAGAGAATCTGGTACCACATCGCCTCCGGCACCAGCACGTCGGCGAGCACCGCCACGTCGGGTGGCGGCGCCTGGCCGGGCTCCACCTGCGGGGCCCAGCCGTGGGCGAGCAGCCGACGCGCGTCGGGTTCGGCCGCCACCCCGGCCCAGACGACCGCGTCGGCGTGTGCCCTCAGCAGTGTCCGCAGCTCGCGCATGTTCTCCGGGGTGGCCGGCGCCAGCGTGAGCGCCGCAGCACGCGCCGCGTCACGCATGGACGTTCCGACGCTCGCCGCCGCGACCGGAGCACCGTCGGCGATCAGGCTCACGGTGGTGGCCTGGCCGGGGGTGGCGAGCGCGCTGCGGGCCACTCCCGACGCCGTCTCGGCCGGTAGGGCGGTCTCCACCCCGAACACGACGAGGCTGAGCTGGCCGACGCCGCGCCCGACGACCCAGTCGGCGGCGATGTCGAGCAACGCCACCGGCGGCCCGGCCGGCGCGTCGCCGAACGGTGCCGCCACCGGCCCGCGCAGGTAGGCCCGGACGGCCGGGGCGAGCCCTGGACGGTTGTCCAGGTCGCCGGGGTGGGCGACGCCGACCTCGGCGTCACCCACCCCGGCGCGTCGCAGTTCGGCGACGAGCAGGTCGGGTACGGCCAGCACCTGCTCGTCGGGCAGTGAACCGAAGTCCACCGCGAGGAGTTGCCGGCCCGGCAGGGGCACCGGTGGGGGGAGGAAGGCGACGCGCTCCGCGCCACCGTCCACCCCCGGCGCCTCCAGCCTCAGCAGGGCGTCCCGGACGGCGGCCATCGCGGCGGGGAGCCGGCCGTCGCCGGACCGCACCTCGAGCAGCAGGCTCTGCGACACGCGCAACTCCTGGTGCACCTCGGGTAGGACGACGACGGCCATCACGTGCTCCCTTGTCTTGCCTGCTGTCTCAACCGGTGGTCACGGGACCACGGGCACCCGCGGGATGATCGGGATGATCGGGATGCAGAGGGTACAGGTGTTGTGGGCCTCATCCTCCATGTCCCGGTTGCGCTGTGCCCGTGTCCGGGCGGCCACGGGAGCCTTGTCCTCCTTGGCGAAGTAGACGTGCCCGGGCATGTCCCCCCAGACGATGACCTCGTCGCCACCGAAGATGTCGTCCCAGAAGCTCTCCTGGACCAGGAAGGAGTTCGCCCAGCCTTGCAACTCGGTGCCCTTCACGAAAGCCACCTGGTAGTGGAAGATGGCCGCGAAGATGTAGCCGTCGAGCTGCCCCTCCACCTGGCTACGGTGGGCGTAGTCCTTGACCTCGAAGATGTTGGTCTCGTCGGTCACGATGTCGACCTTCAGGCGGTCACCGTCGAACGAGGGAGAGAACAGCGGCGGGTAGTCGTCGTTCAGCCGCGGTGGCTTGACCTCCCAGTCGACGTCGTAGCTGACCGTCGTGCCGAAGCCGAACTGGTCGTCCCACAACCGCTGGAAGAAGCCCTCCCGGCGCTTGTTCAGCTCGTTGATGGTGAACGCCTGCGCCGCCTTCTCCCGCTCAGCCCGGGGCTCCTTGTTCCACAGCATGTTCAAGCAGTGTTGCCGGGCGTCCAGACAGTCCTGGGTGATGTTGCCCCGGGTGCTGAGCATGTGGCCCTGGAAGCACTTGTTGTGCGCCTGGATCGAGTCGTTGGGCGGCGGGCAGTTCTCCCCGATGGCTTGAAGCACGGCGTTGAAGACCGCGCCGAACCCGGTCCAGATGGAGAACTGGCCGCTCGGGTCGGCGAAGTCCAGCGGGCCGTTGTTGGCGTAGGCGTACGGGCTGGTGGTGTCGGTCTGGCCGACCATGGTGGTCAGCGGGTCCCGGCTCGTGAACCGACCGATGCTGGCGTCGTAGACCCGGGCCCGCAGGTGCACCAGGGAACCGATGCCCGTCTCACCGCGGTAGGCCAGCTCACCCCGGTAACCGAACGCCGGGTTCGACAGGTTCGGCAGGCCCGCGGTGATCGGGGCGCCGAACACGTCGTAGCTCTGCGCCTGTGCCCACTGGTCGGTCGCCGAGGTGCGGATCGTCGACCCGTAGGCGTCCCGGGCGAAGGTCGCCGAGCCGCTCGCGGTGTCGGCGAACACGCGGCCGTAGCCGTACACGAAGTTCGCGGCCCCCTCCCCTGACTGGGTGAGCAGCTGCGGCAGCAGACCGTCACCTCCGCTCCACCGGTAGGAGACGGTGCTGGTCTGCGGCGGGTTGCCCGTCGGCTGGCGGCTGGTCACCACCTGCGTCGGCAGGCCGTCTCCGTCGTAGCCGACCGTGTTGGTCTGCGTCACGCCGCCACCGGACTCAGTGAACGTCTTCGGCAGGCCGAACGAGTCGTAAGCGATGGTCAGAAGGTCGTTCGGGTCGTTGCGCTCCAGGAGCCGGCCGGCCCCGTCGTAGCGGTACGCGACGTGCTTGTCGCCGGTGTCGGCCGCGGTGAGCTGGTCGGCGGCGTCGTAGGTGAGCTGGGTGGCCACCCCGCCCCGGGTGATGCTGGTGCGGTTGCCCACCGCGTCGTAGGTGGACGAGATCGTGCCACCAGGCTCGCCGGTGGCCGACAGCAGTTGCCCCGCCGCGTCATAGGTGTAGTTGGCCCGCTTGCCGGGCGTGGGCTCGATGTGCTGCACGACCCGGCCGTCCGCGTTGCGGTTGAGTGTGGTGTCGAAGGCTGGCGCCCCGTTACGGACCTCCGTGTAGCCGGCCAGGAGACCGCCGTCGTAGCGGTAGGTACGCGACCACGAGCCCGGCAGCTTCTCGGCCACCGGCCGCCCGTCGGCGTCGAGCTGGTAAGACACGTCCCCGGCCCGCGGATCCGACACGCCGGTCAGCCAGCCGTTCGCGTTGTAGCCGTAGGAGACCGTCAGCCCGTCCGGGTAGGTCAGAGCGGTGCGCCGTCCCGCGGCATCGTACTTAGCGGACACCACCGAGTCGTCCGGTCGGGTGGTGGTGAGCAGGCGGCCCACCTTGTCATAGGCGTAGCGGGTGGTGCCGGCGCTGTCGGTCATGGCGGTCCGGCGGCCGACGGCGTCGTAGCCGAAGGTGATCGTCGAACCGTCCGCCGCGGTCCGCTTGGTCAGCCGGCCGCCCTTGTCGTACTCCATCCGCAGCGTGCGCCCGGAGGGGTCGGTGAGCGAGGTGCGGTTGCCGGCCGCGTCCCAGGTCTGCTTCGTGACCCGCCCCAGCGGGTCGGTGACCTCGGTCTGCCGGCCGCCGGCGTCGTACGCGTAGCGCGTGACCGCCTTCTTGGCGTCGGTCATGGTCACCAGGTTGCCGGCCTTGTCGTACGTGTAGCGGGTGACACCGCCATTGGGGTCGGTGACCGCCGTGAGCTGCCCGGCGGCGTCGTACTCCATCAGGCGTACCCCACCGCCCGGGCTGGTCCGCTTGGTTTCCCGGCCCTGCGCGTCGTACTCGTGCCGGGTGATGCCGCCGCGCGGGTCGATGACCCGGACCGGCTGGTTGCCGGTGGCGTACTCGTAGCGGGTCACCAGGCCCGCCGGGGTGGTCTCGGAAACCTTGCGGCCGTCGGAGTCGTAGGCGTACACGAAAGCGCCGCCCGCGGGCAGGATCTTCTTCACCATCCGCCCGGCGGCGTCGTACTCATAACGGATGGCGTTGCCGAGCGGGTCGATGACGGCGACCAAGCGGCCGGCGCCGTCGTACTCGTACTTGGTGACCGCGCCCATCGCGTCCTTCGTGGACACGACGCGACCGGTCGGGTCGTAACTGGTGCTGGTCTCCGCCTCAGTCGCGTCCACCGTCGAGATCGGTCGATCCAGCAGGTCGTAGCCGTACCGCGTGACGTTGCCCGCCGCGTCGGTCATGCTGGTCACGTTGCCCCGCTCGTCGTAGCCGGTCACCTCGGACCCGGCGCCGTCGACGACCTCCGTCGGCCGCCCGTCGGAGTCGTACGTGTAGCGCACCACGGTGCCGTTGGGATCAGTGATCGTGCTGGTCCGACCGAGCCCGTCGTAGGTGTAGCGGCTGATCCCGCCGAGCGCGTCGGTGATCGTGCTGATCTGCCCGTCGCCACCGTAGGCGTAGGTGAGGACACGGCCGAGCGGGTCGGTGACGGTGGTCAGTCGGCCGGAGCTGTCGTATCCGTTTGTCGTTGTCGCGCCGTTCGGGGCGACGGTGGCCAGCAGCAGGCCGGAGGCGGTGTACCGGTAGCGGGTGACCGCCCCGGCGGCGTCGGTGCTGCTGGACAGCCGGCCGGCGTCGTCGTAGCCGTACTGCTGGACCTTCCCCGAGGGGCTTGTCACCGACGCACGTCGGCCCGCCGCGTCGTAGCCGTAGGTGAGCTTCCGGTTGGTCGGGTCGGTGATGCTGACCAGCCGCCGACCCGCGTCGTACCCGTAGGCGGTCTTCGCACCTGCCGGGTCGACGACCTCCGTCACCAGCCCATCGACCACGGTGCGGCGGGTGATCCGGTCGGCGGCGTCGGTCACCGTCGACGGCACCCGGCTGTCGCCGGTGTAGCCGTAGCGGGTGACGGCGCCCGCGGCGTCGGTCACGTTGGTCAGGCGGTCCTGTGCGTCGTACCCGTACGCGGTGGTGGCGGTGCCGAGCGCACGGCTGGTGAGGTTGCCGTGGGCGTCGTAGGCGAAGGTCGTCCGGGTCCCGCCCCGGGCGCTGTTCTCGACGAGGCGTCCGTTGGAGTCGAACGTTTGGCTGATCGACTTGCCGGCCGGGTCCGTGGCGCCGACCAGCCGGCCGGCGCGGTCGTGCCGGTAGGTGGCCGCGGCCCCGCCCGGCTGCAGGGTGGCCGTGGTCACCCCGGTGGCCTCATCGTAGGCGACGTCCTCGGCGCCACCTGACGCGAACTTCTGATGCACGACCCGCCCGTCCGGGTCGTAGGTGTTCTCGAGGACGGTGCGACCCTCCGGGTCCACGATGGCGGCCAGCAGGCCCCCACCGGTGCTGGTGTAGCGGGTGACGGCGCCACCCGGCACGGTCACCGCGGACAGCGCGCCATCGGTGTACGCGTAGGTGACCACCCGCCCGTCGCCGGCTTCCGCCCGGGTGACGTGGCCGGACGCGTCGTATCCGAGGGCGAGGACGGCGCCGGCCGAGTGCGTGGCTCGACTCAGCCGGCCGGCATCGTCGTAGCTGAGGTTGACCCGCTCCCCCTCCCCGGTGAGGCTGGTGGCACGACCTGACGCGTCGAAGGTGATCGCTGCGCCAGCCCGGTACCGCAGGGTGAAGGTGCCGTCGTCGGCACGGGTGAGCTCGGCTTCGATGTCCTGGGGGCGCTGGTAGCCGCCGGCGTCGCCGGGCGGGAAGGTCAGCACCCGGCCGTCGGCGTCGTGGAAGGCGACCGCGCCATCGTCGCCGACCACGAGCCGGGTGGTCAGCGTGGTGGTCCAGCCCTTGCCGAACGGCCCGTCGTGGGGATTCTGCGAGTTGTAGCTCCGCGCCCAGCTCAGCAGCCCGGCGGAGAAATCCAGGTCGACCGCGGCGTGGGTGAAGTTGCCCGTGGCCGTGTTCACGCCCTGGCCGGTGAAGCCGTAGCCCGAGTGCTGTCCGAGCAGCTCCGACATCGGCCGCGTGACGTAGTCGTCTTCCGCGGCGATCGCCGGCAGCGCGGACGCCACAAGCGTGACGGCCGTCGCCGCTGCCAGAACTGGCAGCCGCCACCGGCCGATTCCTGTTTCGTGTCTCATCGGCACCCCCGTTTCGATGTAGATCGATCGAGGGAACGATATTGTCCGACGTCTCTGCCCTACCGTCCCATTCAATCAATCAGGCTCGATATATTGGCCTGGCCTGCGGGAACGGTTTGACGAGTGGAGAATCACACGGCCGTCGCGTAACGTTCACCGACTCCGGAGCGCTTTTTGCCAATCCACCGTCGGCGATGGCCAACCTTCCGCCCCGCTTCGCCATGCGGCGGAATCAGCCCCTCGGTAACGTGAGCCGCAGGGGGTACGCCGTCGACGCCGAGGAGGTGGGCCGGTGGTCGAGCCGACCGTCGTCGTGGGGGTGGACATCGGCACCACCAGCACCAAGGCGGTCGCGTACGACACCGGTGGCCGGCAGCTCGCCACCCACTCGATCGGCTACCCCCTGGAGGAGCCGCGACCCGGGTACGCCGAGCAGGACCCGGTACGGATCTTCGACGCGGTGGTCGGGGCGATCCGCGCCGTGGCCGAAGAGCTGCGCCGGCCGGTCGCCGGCCTGTCGTTCAGCACCGCGATGCACAGCCTGATCGGGCTCGACGCCGACGGCACCCCGCTCACCCCGTCGGTGACCTGGGCCGACTCCCGGGCCAGCGCGCAGGCCGAGCGGCTGCGCGCCGTGCCGTCCGGGCTGGCCATCCACCGGCGTACCGGCACCCCGGTGCACCCGATGGCGCCGCTGCCCAAGCTGGTCTGGTTCGCCGAGCAGCAACCGACGCTGCACGCGCGGGTGGCGCACTGGGTGGGCATCAAGGACTACGTGCTGCTGCGGCTGACCGGGGCGCTGGTCACCGACCACTCGGTGGCCTCCGCCACCGGGCTGATGGACATCTACCGGCTGGCCTGGGACGCCGAGGCGCTCCGCATCGCCAGCATCACCGAGGAGCAGCTTCCGCAGCTCGTTCCCACCACCCACGTGCTGCCCGGCCTGGCCGCCGGCGCGGCCCGGGCCACCGGCCTGCCCGCGGACACCCCGCTCGTGGTGGGCGCCGGCGACGGGCCGCTGGCGAACCTGGGGCTCGGCGCGGTGCACCCCGGCGAGGTGGCCTGCTCGATCGGCACCAGCGGGGCCATGCGGGTGATGGTGGAGCGCCCCGGGGTCGACCCGCTCGGCGGCGTCTTCTGCTACGCCCTGACCGAGCACCGCTGGGTGGTCGGCGGCGCGATCAACAACGGCGGGATCGTCCTCCAGTGGGCCAACGAGGCGCTCGCCCCCGAGCTGGGCGAGCACGCCGAGGAGGAACTGCTCGACCTGGCCGCCCAGGCGCCGGTCGGCTCCGGTGGGCTGATCATGCTGCCGTACCTGCTCAGTGAGCGGGCGCCGCACTGGAGCGCGCTGCCCCGCGGCGCGTACGTCGGGCTGACCCACGGGCACGGCCGGGCGCACCTCGTGCGGGCCGCGCTGGAGGGGGTTTGCCAGCAGCTCGCCCTGGTGCTCGCCTCGGTGCGGGCGGCCGGCAACGAGGTACGCGAGATCCGCGCCAGCGGCGGTTTCGCCCGCAGCCCGCTGTGGCGGCAGATCCTCGCCGACGCGCTCGGCATGCCGGTGCGCTTCCCGGTCGGGCACGAGGGCTCCAGCTTCGGCGCCGCCCTGCTCGGCATGCAGGCGCTCGGCCTGATCGAGTCGATCGAGGTCGCCGCCGACCTGGTCCGGATCGAGGAGACGGTCCGCCCGAATCCCGCCTCCGCCGCCACGTACGCGGCCCTGCTACCGCTCTTCTCCGAGCTCTACGACGCGCTCGTCCCGACGTTCGCGTCGCTGCGGCGGCTGGCCCCGAGCCTGCCGCCGGAGCCACCACCCACCGCTCCTCCCCAGTGATCGCCCGTCCCGGAGGCACGGACGACTACCGAAGGTCGTGATTGCCGTGGTCACACTGCTCGCCGCACCGGCGGAACCCCTCACGAACGCCGGTGACACCCAGCTCGTCATCGCCGCCCTGCTCGGCATCGCCGCGGTGGTGGTGCTCATCGCCTGGGGCAAGGTGCACCCGTTCCTGGCGCTGATCCTCGGCGCGGCCGTGCTCGGCGTGGTCGCCGGGGTCAGCGCCGACAAGATCGTCACCTCGTTCAGCGGCGGGGTGGGCTCCACGGTCGGCGGCGTCGGCCTGCTCATCGCGCTCGGCGCGATGATCGGCGGGATGCTCGCCGAGTCCGGCGGCGCGGACAGCATCGTCGAACGGGTGGTCGGCCGGGTCTCCGGCGGCGCGCTGCCGTGGGCCATGGCCGGGGTGGCCGCGCTGATCGGGCTCCCGCTCTTCTTCGAGGTCGGCGTGGTGCTGCTCGTGCCGATCGTGCTGCTGGTCTCCCGCCGGGTCGACGTGCCACTGATCAAGATCGGCATTCCGGCGCTGGCCGGCCTGTCGGTGCTGCACGGCCTCGTGCCGCCGCACCCGGGCCCGCTGGTCGCGATCGACGCGCTCGGCGCCAACCTCGGCCAGACCCTGGCCCTGGGCCTGCTGGTGGCGATCCCCACCGTGATCATCGCCGGGCCGGTCTTCGGCAACTTCATCGCCCGCTACGTGCCGGCCACCGCCCCGGAGGCGCTGCTGCCCACCCGGCAGCCGCTCGCCGCCGGCGGGGACCGGCGGCCGACCCGCCCCGGCGAGGGCCGGCTCGACGCCGACGGCGACCTGGTCACCGAGGACGACCTGGTCAACCCGGGCACCGGCCGCCCCGGCGCGCCGATCGACGAGCCGGTGGGCCGGCGCTCCCGCCGCGAGCCGGCGCTCTGGGCCGCCGTGGTCACCGTGCTGCTGCCCGTGGTGCTGATGCTGCTGCGGGCGATCGGCGAACTGACCCTCGACGAGGACACCGGCGGCCGGAAGGCGCTGGACATCATCGGCACCCCGATCGTCGCGCTGCTGGCCGGCGTCATCTTCGCGATGATCTTCCTGGGCTACCGGACCGGGTTCAGTCGCGGGCAGGTCTCCGGATTCCTCGGCGGCTCGCTGCCGGCGATCGCCGGCATCCTGCTGATCGTCGCCGCCGGCGGCGGGTTCAAGCAGGTCCTGGTCGACGCCGGGGTGGGCAACCTGGTCGCGGACGCCGCCAAGGGCGCGAACATCTCCCCGCTGCTGCTCGGCTGGCTGGTCGCGGTCGGCATCCGGATCGCCACCGGCTCGGCGACCGTCGCCACGATCACCGCCGCCGGCATCGTCGCGCCGCTCGCGGCGACCCTGAACCAGCCGGAGGTTGCGCTGCTGGCCCTGGCCATCGGCTGCGGGTCGCTGTTCTTCTCACACGTCAACGACGCCGGCTTCTGGCTGGTGAAGGAGTACTTCGGGTTGACCGTCGGCCAGACCATCAAGACCTGGTCGGTGATGGAGACGATCATCTCGGTGGTCGGCTTCGCCGGTGTGCTCCTGCTCGACCTGGTGCTCTAGCGGGCGTCGCGCGGGCGCCCGGCCGGACCGGTCGGGCGCCGGTCCGTCCGAGCCGAGCGGGTCACGGCGCCTCGACGCCGGAGATGCGGAACTTGTGCACCTCCGCGCCGAGGATCATCGCCGCCTGCTCCCCGTCCGGGCCGGAGCCGCGGAAGTCGAGCAATTGCTCGTCGGACTCCCACCGCTCGTAGACGTTGATCCGGCCCGGCTCGACCAGGTCCGCGCTGACCGCGAAGTCCACGCAACCCGGCGCCGAGCGGGCCGCCCGGACGGCCTCCGCGCAGGAGGCCAGGTAGGCGTCCCGCTGGGCCGGGTCGACGTAGAGGGTGCCGGCAACGATGAGCACGCGTGACCTCCTGGAGGGTGAACCGTCCGGCCCATCCTGGCACCCGCAGCGGATCAGGCCCGGCTGATCGCGTTGGCGTGGATCGCCTCGTTCAGGTACGCGGCCATCCCGGGCCGGATCGTCTCGAAGTACTCCGTGAACCGCGGGTCGGCCACGTACATGTCGGCCAGCCCGGTGTGGATCTCGTAGGAGCAGTCGTACCACCAGTGGGTGATGAGCTGGCGGTGTTCCTCGGCCAGTGCCATCGCCTCCGGGCCGTCGGCCGGCGCGCCCGAGTCCATGAGCGCGGCGAACCGCCGCCCCCAGTCCTCGTTCTGGGCCTTGTTGCGCAGCCAGTCCTCCTTCGAGTAGCGGCTGGCCCGCTCCTGCGACTGCCGGTACGCCTCGGTGTCCCCCCAGCGCCGCTCGACCTCGTCGGCGTGCTCGTCCGGGTCGAAGTCCCCGAACACCTCGAACCGCTCCTCCGGCGTCAATCGGATCTCCAACTTCCTCGCCTCCATCGCGCGTTCGATCGCCGCGACCATCTCCTGGAGCTTGCCGATCCGCCCGGACAGCAGCTCGTGCTGCCGGCGCAGGTGCGCCGCCGGGTCGGCCGCCGGGTCGTCCAGAATCTCGGCGATCTCGTCCAGCGGGAACCCCAGCTCCCGGTAGTAGCGGATGAGCTGCAGGCGGTCCAGGTCGCGGTCGTCGTAGCGGCGGTAGCCCGCCGACGTGCGCCCGCTCGGCCGCAGCAGCCCGATCTCGTCGTAGTGGTGCAGCGTCCGGACCGTCACCCGGGCGGCCCGCGCCACCTGACCCACCGTGTACGCCATGGGTTCCCTCCCTTCCGCGACCAAGGCTCCCGCCTCCCGTTGCGTGAGGGTCAAGCCCGATTCTGCGGCCCGCGCGGCCCGCCCGGCTGGAAACGGCGATCGCCCCCGGCCTCCCCGGGGGGTACGGGAGGCCGGGGGCGATCGTGGACCGGGTCAGGTGGTGATCCGCTCCCGCTCCGGGGCGGCGAAGGTCTCGCTGACCGGGGTGCGGAAGGCGTGCACCAGGCCGGCGATCGAGAGCAGCAGGAGCAGCGCCGCGCCGAGGTACATGGCCAGGGCGCCCTGCCCGGCCTTGCGGCCGAACTCGCTGAACCCGTACGAGGTGAGCAGCAGGCCGCGCAGCGTCTCGCCCTTGAACACGGTCTCCCGCTGGGCGGTGACGTCGGCGAGCTGCTTCTGCAGGTCGGGCAGGTTGGCGGCCTTGGCCTGCTCGGCCTGGGTAACCTGCTCGCGCAGCGCGGTCTGCGGCGCGCCCAGGTCGGCGTACGTCTTCCCGCCGCCGATCGACTGCAGGTGCAGGCCGATGTACTCGTTGGCGTAGCACTCGGCCTGCTTGCCGCTGGTGAGCGCCTGGCCGGCGTACTCGCGCAGGCACCCCGACTTCTTCTCCTCGTCGCTCAGCTTGTCGGCCGGCGTGAAACTGATGTGCTGGGCGGCGAGCTGGTCGTGCACGTAGTGGTTGGCGAAGTTGGCGTTCGTCGTCAGGACGACGCCGACGACGAGCAGCAGGACCGCGAGGCCCAGCCCACCGATGCTGAACAACAGGTCGAGCGTCCGTCGCTTCATGTCTGGCTCCCGTATGGATGGTGTCTCTTCGTTGTGTGCGACACCATCGTGGCGGTGGGCGGGGCACCGCCGGCAGGGCCGAACCCCCCGTCCGGCCCGGGACCTTCGACCCGGTGCCGCCGGGCCGATCAGCGGGCCGCGTCGACCGGGGTGAGCGTCTGGAGCAGCTCGGGCAGGGCGACCGGGCGGCCGTAGCGCCAGCCCTGGCCGTGCACGCAGCCGATCGCGGTCACGGCGGCGTGCTGGCCGCCGGTCTCCACGCCCTCGGCCACCACGGTCAGGTCGAACGCGCCGGCCAGCCGGTTGACCATCTCCACCGTGGCGTACGCCCGCGCGTCGTCGGCGTCGAGACGGGCCACGAAGGACTGGTCGATCTTCAGCTCGGTGGCCGGGATCCGGTGCAGGTAGCTCAGCGAGGAGTAGCCGGTGCCGAAGTCGTCGATGGCGATGCCGACCCCGAGGTCACGGAGCTGCGTCAGCCGGTCGAGCACCGCCTCGCTTCCCTCGATGAGCGCCGACTCGGTGAGTTCGAGGGTGAGCGCGCGGAGCGGCAGGCCGACCGCGCCGACCGCTCCGGTGACCGTGGCGATCAGGTCGGGCCGGCGCAGGTGGGCGGCGGCGATGTTGACGGCCACGGTGACCTCGGGGGACCGCTCGCGCCAGATGGCCGCCGCCCGGCACGCCTCGTGGATGACCCACCGGTCGATCGCCAGGATGAGCCCGGTCTCCTCGGCCAGCGGCAGGAACCGCGCCGGGGGGAGCACGCCGAGCCGGGGGTGCCGCCAGCGCAGCAGCGCCTCGGCGCTGCGTACTGCGCCGGTGGACAGGTCGACGATGGGCTGGAACTCCATGAGCAGCTGGTCCTCGTCGACCGCGCGGCGCAGGTCGGCGATCAGCTCGGCCCGGGTCACCGCCGACTCGCGCAGCTGCGGCGTGCAGGTCCGGTACGCGGACTTGCCGGCCGCCTTCGCCGCGTACATAGCGATGTCGGCGTCGCGGAGCAGGTCGGTGTGGGAGGTGTGCTGCGGGCCGTACTCGGCGATGCCGATGCTGGCCGAGGGGTGCACGCCCAGGTCCTCCTCGCCGGGCAGCGGTTCGAGGGCGGCGAGCAGCCGCAGCGCGAGCCGCTCCGGCGGCACCGGCCGGTCACCGGCGACCAGCACGGCGAACTCGTCGCCGCCGAGCCGCGCGATCATCCCGTCGCGGCCGGTCGCGTCCGTCATTCGCTCGGCGATGGTGCGCAGCAACCGGTCGCCGGCGGCGTGCCCGAAGCGGTCGTTGACCTGCTTGAAGCCGTCCAGGTCGAGGAGCAGGACGGCCACCGGGCCGTCGTCGCGCAGGGCGCGGCGCAGCCGCCGCGTGAAGGTGAGCCGGTTGGGCAGGCCGGTGAGCTGGTCGGAGTACGCGAGCCGGCGCAGCCGGGCGACCAGCCGCAGGTTCTCGTTGGCGGCCAGCCCCTGGCGCAGCGCGAGCACCCCGAGCAGCGCCATCATGCCCAGGAAGATCAGGTGCGGGGTCTGCCCGGTGGGCCGGCGGGCGAGCACCACGGCGACGATCGCGCCGCCCACCGGCAGGTAGGGCAGGGCGACCCGCCACCACGGCGGCAGCGGCGACTCGCCGGTCTCCTCCTCCTCGGCGCAGGAGGGCGGTGGCGGGTACCGGGTGGCGAGGCCCATGAGCAGGTAGCTCAGCGGCCAGCAGACGTCGATCGGGTGGCCGGGGGCGTAGCTGTCGTGCGCGACGAGGGAGACGTAGCCGGCGTCGGCGACGGCCCGGGTGGCCAGGCCGATCCCGATCACGGTGAGCGCCCGCCACACCGGACGGGGTGGCGCGGCGATCGCCACCAGGATGGTGAGCTGCATCAGGTCGAGCATCGGGTAGAGCAGCCCGAAGGTGCGCAGCGGATCGGCCAGGTCGGCGGCGGCGAGGTTGCGGAACACCACCACCCAGCCGATCGGGATGAGGGCCAGCCCGACGATCACTCCGTCGAGCAGGGTGCGTGCCTGCCCGACCAGGCTGCGCGGGGCGGCCACGGAGCAGAGCAGCGCGGCGGTGCCGGTGACGATCCCGGCGGTGAACAGCGCGCCGACCAGCGGGGTGTGCGGCAGGCCGTGCCCGCCGAGCCGCTCGACCGTCCAGACCGTCCGGCCGAGCGCCGCGAGGATCATGGTGGCCGCGAGCAGCGCCCAGAAGCGGCGCAGCGGGGCCGGGTGCCGCCGGGCCACGCCCGCGCAGGCCACCGCCGCCCAGCCCGACACCGCCACCGCGCCGACGTCGCTGACCAGGGCCCCGCCCGGCAGGCCGGCGACCAGCCACACCGCTTCCCCGAGTACGACGAGGGCGGCCGCGACGAGCCCGACACGGCCGGAGAGCGGGCGACGGGCCGGCGCCACGGCGGCGAGGCTCACGTGCTGCTGGGGGACAACGATTCGCTCCGGCTCTCTCTCGGGCGTGCACCCTCGTCGATGACGACCGGTTGCGGACGGCGAACGGCGCAAGCCTAGTCAGCGCCCGGTGCCGCCGCCAGAGCCGATCGGCGGCGGTCAGCGGCCCGGCGGGCCGAGGTGTTCCGGGCCGCTGCGACGGTAGAGGGAGACCAGGACGCCGTAGCGGGCCTGCTCCGGCCCGGCTTCCTCGGCCTCGCCGACGAGCGCGTCCAGCGTGGACCGGAGCCGCTCGGCCTGGGCCGGGGTGAGCCGCAGGTGGCGCAGGTGCAGCAGCGGGTCGGGGTCGCCGGCCAGTTCCTCGGCGACCGCGCCGAACAGTGCGCCGGTGGCGCCGGCGTCGGTGGTCTCGCCGACCAGGCGGCGGAACGCCCGCTCGTGGTACTGCTCGGTGCCGCCGCGGACCTGGCGGGTGTGCCCGACCCGGACCATGCCGGCCTCGGTGAGCACCTTGAGGTGGTGGGCGACCGTGCCCTTGGCCGCGCCGAGCCCGGCGGCGAGCTGGCTGATGGTGGCCGGCCCGGACCCGAGCGCGAAGAGCAGCCGGTGCCGGAACGGGTGGGCCAGCGCCTTGAAGTGGGCCGGGGTGCGGACCTCCAGCTCGGTGTCGTGGTTCACCGCTAAAGCGTCTAATTCTCTTGACGCTTTGTCAACCGGCCTGCTCTACTCGGGACATGCGTCAGGATGAGATCACCGACATCGTCGAGCGGGCCGCGAAGCTGGTGGCCGAGCACTACGTCTTTCCCGAGGTGGCCGGCCGGATCGCCGCCCACCTCGGCGACCGGCTCCGGGAGGGGGCGTACGCGGGAGCGGCCGACCCGGCGGCCCTCGGCGCGCTGGTCACCAGCGACCTCCAGGCTGCCAACGGGGACCTGCACCTGCGGCTCAAGCACCACGAGACGCCGCTGGCCGACGTCGCCGACGACCCGGCCGAGGCCCAGTTCGTCCAGCTCGCCGCGCTCACCATGGGTGGCGTGGCCCGGGTGGAGCGGCTGCCCGGCAACGTCGGGCTGCTGGAGATCGCGCCCTACCTCTTCCCGCCGCAGCTCGCCGGCGACCTCATGATCGCCGCGCTGCGGCTGCTCGCCGGCACCGACGCGCTCCTGCTCGACCTGCGCGGCAACCGGGGCGGCAGCCCCGACATGGTGGCCCTGGTCTGCGGCTGGTTCTTCGCCGAGCCGACCCACCTGCACACCATGCACGAGCGGGCCGGGACCACCCACCAGTACTGGAGCGCCGCCTGGCTGCCCGTGCCGCGCTACGCGCCCGACAAGCCGGTGCTCGTGCTGACCGGTCCGGAGACGTTCTCCGGCGGCGAGGAGCTGGCGTACGACCTCCAGCAGTTCGGCCGGGCCACCGTGGTCGGCGAGCGGACCCGGGGCGGGGCGCACCCGCGGGTCGGGCACCGGCTGCACCCGCACCTGGAGCTGACCGTGCCGGTGGCCCGGCCGGTCAACGCGGCGAGCGGCACCAACTGGGAGGGCTGCGGGGTCGCCCCCGACGTCGAGACGCCGGCCGGGGTGGCGCGCGACGTCGCGTACCGGAAGGCCCTGGAGGCCCTGCTGGCGGCGGACCCGCGGCGGCCGACGGCGGCCGAGGCGCGCGAGACCCTGGCCGCGCTCGGCTGACACCGCACCGGCGTCAGGACCAGTCCTCGGCCGGGGCGTCGGGGGCGGGTGTCGTGGAGGGAGGGCCGCCGTGGGTCCACGGCGTCTCCTCCGGGGCCGGGAAGGCGCCGGCCGGCAGGAAGCCGTCCGACAGGGTGGTGAGGCAGAGCCGCTCCCCCACCTCCGGCACGCTGCCCGGCGCGGCGGTCAGCCCCCGGCCCATCCCGCCGGAGAGCTCCAGCACCACTTCGGTCTTGCCGTCGGCGGCCGGGGTCACGAAGACCACCTTCGCCTTCTGGCCCGGCCGGGCCGGCGAGTACAGCGTCGCGCCGACCGGCACGAGCACCGGCTCGGTGGTGACCACCTGGATCCGCGGGCGCAGCACCGGCCGCTTGCCGGTGTCGTCGACCCGCTTCGGGTCGGCCAGCGTCACGTCACCGACGAACGCCTCCCCGAGCAGCCGGTGCTCGGCCATGACCAGCGGGTCGTCGTAGGCGCGCTGGACGGCGTAGGAGGCGAGCGCCCGCTCCAGGCGGTGCAGGCGCAGCGCCGCGGCCACCGCACCGTCCCGGCGCGGCTGCGGGCCGCCACCGGCGTCGACGTGCTCGGCGTGCGCCGTGAAGGCGTCCTTGTCGCCGTCCCAGCGGCCGGCCACCCGCGCCCCGGCCGGCAGCGCGCGGAGCAGCCCGACGCCGCGCCACATCAGCTCCCAGGTGGGTGCCAGCTGGTCGCGCAGCAGCCGTTCCAGCTCCGCGTACGCGGTCGCGCGGGCGACCGGATCGTCCCCGGCCCGGGTGTACGCCTCGATGGCCGGCGCGAGCCGGTGGTTGTCGAAGTCCGGGTCGGTGGCCGGGCCGGCCGGCGGGCAGCGTGCCGGGTCCTCGGCACGGGCGGCGGCCTCGGCGCCGGTCCGCCCCGGCGGCGGGTCGAGCCAGCCCAGCAGCGCCGGCAGGTGCAGGTCCTCCACGGCGCTCTGGCCCGTCGCCCAGTGCAGGGTCAGCGCGTCGGTCAGCGCCACCAGCGCCGCCGACCCGGGATGCTCGGCGCGCTCGGCGAAGAAGGTCAGCCAGCGGCCGAGCAGCGGCACCGACGGGTGCACCGGGTGTTCGCCGTCGGGCCGGCGGAACCGGGTGGAGCGGCCGAACAGCCGCAGGAAGGTGATCCCGGCCGGGTTCGGCACCAGCAGCTGCGGGGCGTCGACGTAGCGGTGCCGGACGTCCCGGCCCCGGTCGACCGGCACCGCCTCGGTGCGGTCGCGGAACTCGTCGAGGTAGGGCAGCACGATCCCGGCCAGGTCGGCCGCGAACGCGAAGCGCTGGTCCCGGTTGCGGGGCTGCGGCACGATCAGCAGCCGGGCCTCGTCGGGCGCGGCGCCGACCAGGGCCGCGAGCGGGGCGTTCGCCTCGCCGGCCAGCGCGAGCGGCACCAGCACGAGCGGGCGGTCGGACAGGTGCAGGTGCCGGACGGTGGCCACCGGCTGGGCCACCCCGGCGGCGACCGCCTGCGCCTGGGCCAGCCCGCGCAGGGTGCTCACCGGGTGCTCCGCTCGGGGCGTCGGGCCGTCCTCATGCGGGGTGCCCGGCCAGGGCGTCGGCGCGCAGGCGCGCGGCGGCGCGCAGCAGGGCGGCGGCCTCCGCCTGCTCCGGCTCGGGGGCGCGAACGCCCTCGGCGAGCGCCAGCACGTCGGCCACCTCGGCGACGCCGCCCAGCGCCTCGCGGACCGGCCGGCCCAGCGCGCCGGTGTGGCCGCGCGCCTCGTGCCGACAGAAGTAGGCCAGCTCGCACGCGGCCAGGCAGTCCGGCGCGTAGTTGGCCGGCACACCGGTGAGCGCGCCGGCCAGCGCGGCCGGGTCGGCGGTCAGGTCGGCGGTGAACCCGGCCGGCACGGCGGCGAGCAGGTCGTCGAGCCGCGCCATCCGGTCGAGCTGGCGGCGCAGCACCAGCAACTGCTTGCGCACGTCGAGCAGGCTGGCCACCGGCCGGTTCGCGAAGTCGCGCGGGCAGACCAGCACCACCTCGTGCGAGACGAGGTCCGGGGCCCGGCCCTCGGCGGCGAGCAGATCACGCAGCGCCAGCACGTAGACGGCGGACTGGATGGCGGCGGCCGCGACCTTGGCGGGGTCGGCCTGACCGTCGATGATCGGGAAGGACTTGATCTCCACGACGTGGAAGCGGCCGGCGAGCCGGGCGGCCACCAGGTCCGGCTCCAGGTTCACCCGGCGACCGGCGACGTCCAGGCCCAGCAGCGGATGGTCGAAGAGCGCCGGCCCGTCCCCGCCCGCGGTGAGCGCGGCGCGGGAGCGCTCCGGCCGGTCCTCGTCGCCGCCCAGGTCGGTCCAGGTGGCGCCGTCCGGCACCGGCACGCCCAGCCGCTCCGCGACCAGCCGCAGCAGCTCCGCGCCGCCGTCGGCCTTCACCTGGGCCTCGAACGCGTTGCCCCGGGTGATGGCGAAGCGGGACTGGCCGAACCGGGCCGGGAAGCCGATCCGCTCGGCCAGCTTCGGCTTGTCGACCCCGGCGCCGTCCAGCACGGCGCGGCGGGTGCAGCCGGGGTTGCCGGTGAGCGCGGCGATGGTGCGGGCGTTGTGCCGCCGGGGCGGCACGCCGCCCCGGATCTCGGCCAGGCGCTGCGCGGTGTCCGTCATGATCCGCCCAGGATAGTGGTGGAAGGAAGGGCCCCTTCTTAACGCCTGCGGTAGAGAAGGGTCCCCTTCTCACCGTCGGAGCGGACCGGGGTCAGCGGCCGGCGGAGCGGTTCCAGGGGGAGCGGGGTGACTGGGCGCCGGCCGTGGGTCGGGTGCGGCGGCGGTGGCGGCGGCCGGGCGTGCAGGGCGGCCGGGAGACGGTGTGCACCGGCGCGGCCGGCGGGATGACCGGCTGGCGGCCGATCAGCCAGCAGAGGAAGCGCGCCACGGTCAGCCGACCGGGAGGCGCTCGGCCTCGGCCCGGGAGACGTCGTACTGCGCGCCGCAGAACGTGCACTGCTGCGTGTAGCGGGTGCGCACCGGGATCAACGGGATGAAGAAGAGGGTGAATTTCGTGGCCCGCCGGGTGATGACCTGGGCGGCCCGGTTGCCGCAGTTGCGACAGACCTGGGTGATCACGCCGGACCGGTCGACCTTGGTCCGGAGCCCGAAGATGAAGAACATCGCCCGGCATTACCCCGTCGGGCCCTGAAAATCACCCACAAATAATCTGGCGCCACTGTCCGGATGCGCGCCCGGTGTTCGTCAGGGTGGATGAAGGCACGACCGACAGGAGTGAAGCGATGAAGTACATGATGCTCGTCTGCACCGACACCCAGCCCGACCGGAACCCGGACGCGGCGCCCGACATCGAGAAGTGGGTGGCCGAGCGGGACGCCAACGGCCAGCGGCTGACCGGCAGCCGGTTCGCGCCCCCGTCGGCCGCCACCACCGTCCGGGTACGCGACGGTGAACTGCTGCTGAGCGACGGCCCGTTCGCCGAGACCAAGGAGGTGATCGTGGGCTTCGACCTGCTGGAGTGCGCCGACCTGGACGAGGCGATCGAGGTGGCCCGCGCCCACCCGATGGCGTACGCCGGGCGCATCGAACTGCGCCCGCTGGTCGAGGACTGATCCCGATGACCGACGCGGCCAGGGCGGTCGCCGACGCGGGCGCCGAGGCGTACCCGCGGATCGTGGCCGCCCTGATCCGCGTCACCGGCGACTGGACCCTCGCCGAGGACTGCGCCCAGGAGGCCCTCGCGGCGGCGCTGGAGCGCTGGCCCCACCAGGGCGTACCGGACAACCCGGGCGGGTGGCTCATGACCACCGCTCGCAACCGGGCCGTGGACGTGCTGCGGCGGGCCACCGTGGAACGCCGCAAGCTGCGCGACCTGGCGCTTCTCACCGACCCCGCACCCGCGCGACCGGAGGGAGATGTGGTGGACGACCGGCTCCGGCTCATCTTCACCTGCTGCCACCCGGCGCTGGCGCTGGAGGCCCGGGTGGCGCTGACCCTGCGCACGGTGGCCGGCGTGCCGACCGCCGACATCGCCCGCGCCTTCCTGGTCACCGAGTCGACCATGACCCGCCGGCTCACCCGGGCCAAGGCCCGGATCGCCGCGGCCGGCGTCCCGTACCGGGTGCCGACCGGGCCCGCGCTGGTCGAGCGGCTGCCGGGAGTGCTGGGCGTGCTCTACCTGCTCTTCACCCGGGGGTACGACGCCGACGGCGAGCCGGCGTTCGCCGCCGAGGCGATCCGGCTGGCCCGGCTGCTGCACACGCTGCTGCCGGACCAGCCCGAAGCGGCCGGGCTGCTCGCCCTGTTCCTGCTGCACCACTCCCGCCGGGCGACCCGCCGCGACCCGTCCGGCGACCTGCTCACCCTCGACCAGCAGGACCGCACCCGGTGGGACCGGGCCGCCATCGCCGAGGGCGTCGCGCTGCTGGACCGGGCCGGCGACGGCCCGTACGCCCTCCAGGCTCGGATCGCCGCCGCGCACGCCACCGCCCCGACCGCCGCCGAGACCGACTGGCCGGCCATCGCCCGCTGCTACGACGCGCTGGCCCTGGTGCACCCGACCCCGGTGGTGCGGCTCAACCGGGCGGTGGCCCACGGGTACGCGTACGGCCCCGCCGCCGGGCTGGCCCTGCTCGCCGAGGCCCGGGAGGGCGGGGCGCTGGACGGCTACCCGCCGGCAATGGCCGCCGAGGCCGAGTTGACCGCCCGCCGCGGCGACCCGGTACGCGCCGCCGCGCTGTTCCGGGCCACCGCCGACGCGGTCCGCTCCGACCCGGAACGGCGGGCGCTGCTCCGCCGGGCCGCCGAACTGTCGCCGTAAAGCGTTAGGAGGGGGCCCCTCCTATGCCTGAGGCGTTAAGAAGGGGCCCTTCCTTACACCGGGGCTCAGGCGTTGCTCGGCATCTCCTCGGCCAGCCAGATCGGCTGCCAGTTGGCCTCCTCGTGGAAGCGGCGCAGCTCGGCGAGCCCGGCCACGCTCCCGCTCCATGCCGCGTACGGCGGGTTGCTCTCGTCGAAGCCGGACTGCACGAAGGTCAGCTTCGTCCGGCCGCCGGACTCGGCCAGCTCCCAGGTGCTGACGCCGGTCGGGCCCCAGTCGACGGAGAGCGCCCGGCCCGGCGTGAGGTCGACCACCTTGGCCGCGTAGCCGGCGTCGAAGCCGCCCATGGCGTAGCGGCCGCCCACCCAGGGCTCGATGCCGATGGGGAAGCCGAACCAGGCGCTGGCCTGCTCCGAGTCGGTCAGCGAGGTCCACACCTTGTCCATCGGCGCGTCGATCAGCACCTCACCGCGCAGGTCGGCGGAGGTGAAGTCGGTGCGCGGCAGCAGCGGGCGCCCCTCCAGGTGGGCGTTGAGGTTGGCGATCGCGAGCGCCCAGAAGGTCTGCAGGACGCCCCGTATGCTGCTGCCGCTCATCGCCTCCTCGAAGCTGAAGTGGCTCTGCCGCAGGGTCAGCACGGTGCTGCCGTCCTCGGGCGTCAGCTCGAACTCGGTGGTGGTCTCCACCCCGTCGAGCGTCCAGGCGAAGCGCAGCGTCCGCTCGTCGGCGTGCAGCAGGCGCTGGCGCGGGGCGTCGCCCTCGGGCGTGTAGCGGCCCCAGAACTCGTAGCGCCGGGGCAGGTCGACCTCGGCGTGCTCGGCGAGCCACACGCGCAGCTCGGCCGGGTCGGTCAGCGCGCGGCGCACGGTCTCGACGGGTGCGGCGAGGCGGGCCCGGACGGTCAGCAGGTCACTCATGGTTTTCGTCCTTCGGGTAGCAGGCCACGGCGAGTTTGAAGGCGTCTCCCTCGGCGCCGCCGTAGCGGGTGAACAGGTCCTGCAGCGTCGACTGCAGGTCGTGCAGGAACTCCTGCCGCCGCTCGGCGGGGACCCGGATCTCCCCGGAGACTCCGATCGACGGCAGTTCGGGTGCGGTGCGGTCCAGCGCGGCGATGTCGGCCTGGACCTCCTCCATGAGGTCGAGCAGGTAGCCCAGGCTCAGCTCGTCCTGCGCCCGGCGCGCCCCGCCGATCCGGCCGACCAGCCGGGGCGAGAGCCAGTAGGACCGGGCGACGGCCTGGTAGATGCCCTCGCTGATGCCGCGCACCCGCCGCTCGGCGACCTGCTCGGCCAGCCCGGCGGCGACCAGTTGCTTGACGTGGTAGTAGACGCGCTGCGGCGTCTGCCCCAGCCGGGTGGCGATCTCGGTGCAGGTGCGGGGCTCGGCGAGCTGCCGCAGCACCTCGATGCGCTGCGGCTTGAGCAGGGCTTCGGCCTGCTCGCGCTGTTCCAGGTACAGGACGTCTCTCATGGCAAAATCAGTTTGTACGTACAAAACTTCTTTGTCAATAGGTTCGACGAAAGGCCGCGCGAGTCGCGCGGCCTCTCGTGCGGCCTACTTGCCCAGGACGATGACGTGGGCCGGTGGCCCCACCTTCACCGGCAGGCCGTAGCCCGAGAACTCGATGACCACCGCCAGGTGCCAGGTGTGGTCGTCCCGCGCCGGCCTGCTGGTCCGGTCGTAGGAGACCCGGGCGATCCGGTCGTCCGCCCCGATCCGCACCTCACCCTCGAACCTGTCGGCCAGGACCTCCGAGGACGGTTTCGTCAGCGCGAGTTCGAAGTGGTAGACCCCGGATGACTTCTCCGTCACCGTGGCACCGGCCTGGCCCAGCACCCGGAACAGCTCCTCGGGGCTCGCCGAGGCGCCCAGGCTGCCGCCCATCGCCGTGTCGAGGTCGAGGTGGTCGTACCGGCCCTCCTCCCGCGACCAGGCGAGCTTCCGGCCGCTCCGGTCGCTGCCGTCGATCGCGGCGCGGTACCGGACCCCGCCGACCAGCTTCTCCCCCGACCAGCCCGACACCACGGAGGGACGCGACTTTCCCTCCCACGGCGAGTTCCAGTAGCCGGTGTCGGTCGCCGGGTCGAAGGCACCCTCGGTGACCCACGTGTCGGCCACCCACGCCGACAGCTTCCCCGGCTTGGCGGACCCGTCCCTGGTGGTGATCTTCACCCGGTAGCTCACGTTCTGGCTGGCTGCGGCCGCGGCCGCGAGCCGCATCCGCGGCGCGTCGCCGGCCGCCGTCACGGGACCGGCCACGACCGGTGCTGGCGCGCCGCCGTTGCCAGCCGGCGTCCCGCCGCCCACGGTCACCACCGCGGTCACCGCCCCGGCCACCCCGACCACCCCGGCCGCGTACGCGGTGCGGTGCAGGGCGGTGCGCCGCCGGTGCCGGCGGGTGGCCGCGCCGAGCACGTCACGGGTGGGCGTCAGGCCGGTCACCCGGTCCCGCATCCCGGCGATGAGCTGGTCCTCGAGGTCGGTGGTCATCTGCGTGCTCCGTTCATCCCGGCGCCTTCGAGCGCCCAGTCGGCGGTGAGTTCACGTAGCCGGGTGAGCCCCCGGGAGGCGGTCGACTTGACCGTGCCGACCGAGCAACCGAGCAGCTCGGCGGCCTCCGCCTCGCTCAACTGCTCCCAGTAGCGGAGCACGAGCACGGCGCGCTGTCGGGGCGGCAGCAGGCCCAGCGCCTGGACGAGCGCCTGCCGCAGGTGCAGCACGTCGGTGCCGTCCGGCTGGCCCGGCGGTTCGACCTCCGCCAGCACCTCCGGCCGGCGCCGGCGCAGCCGCCACCGGTCCACCGCCAGGTGGTACAGGGTGCGGCGCAGGTAGCCCTCCGGGTCGCCGTGCACCCGGTGCCAGTTCCGCATCAGCCGTTCCAGCGCCGCCTGCACCAGGTCCTCCCCGGCGACCCGGCTACCGGTCAGCAGCACCGCCGTCGCGAGCAGGGCACCGCCCCGCTCGGCGACGAGGACCTCCAGCCCGTCGAAGCGTTTCTTCCGCCACACCGGCTCTCCTCTCGTCGTCACCAAGGACGACGGGACACGCCCGGAGGTTGACCGGCCGGACCGACCGGTTTCACGACGAAAGGCCGCGCGGACCGCGCGGCCTTTCGTGGGATCGGAACCCGTCAGGGCGTCCAGTCGGGACGCAGCGGGTAACCGTTCACCCCCTGCGGACCGTTGTGCGTGGCGAGCACCTGGTGCAGCTGGATGCCGTTGCGCTCGAACGCCATCCGCGAGCCGGCCATGTAGAGCCCCCAGACCCGGGCGGTGCCCGCACCGACCTCGCCCACGCAGAAGTCCCAGTGCTCGACGAGGTTGCGGCACCAGCCGGCCAGGGTCAGCGCGTAGTGCTGCCGCAGGTTCTCCTCGTGGTGCACCTCCAGCCCGGCGTCGTGGATCTCACTGATCAGCCGGCCCGGGCCGGCCAGCTCGCCGTCCGGGAAGACGTACCGGTCGATGAACGCGCCGGAGCGGTGCGGGGCCCGGTTGTCGGCCCGGGTGATGCAGTGGTTGAGCAGCCGGCCGCCCGGCTTGAGCCGGCTGCGCAGCGCCCCGAAGTACGCCGGGTAGTTGCGCACCCCGATGTGCTCGGTCAGCCCGATCGAGGAGATCGCGTCGAACTGCTCGCGCGGGGCGTCCCGGTAGTCCAGGTGGCGCACCTCGGCCAGGTCACCCAGGCCCTCCCGCTCGATCGCGGCCTGCGCCCACTCGGCCTGCGCCCGCGACAGCGTGACGCCGAGCGCCTTGACGCCGTACTCGCGGGCCGCGTGGCGGACCATGCCGCCCCACCCGCAGCCGACGTCGAGCAGCCGCATCCCCGGCTTCAGCGCCAGCTTGCCGGCGACCAGGTCGTACTTGGCCCGCTGCGCCTCCTCCAGCGTGTCGGACGGGCTGCGGAAGACCGCGCAGGTGTACGTCATCGACGGGCCGAGCACCTTCTCGTAGAAGGCGTTCGAGACGTCGTAGTGGTGCGAGATCGCGTTGCTGTCCCGGGTGCGGGAGTGGCGCAGCCCGTTCACCACCCGCTTCCAGCGCGGCGCGGCCTCCTGCGGCGGGGGCGGCGGGGGCAGCAGCCGCTCCCAGCCGAGCCCCTTGACCAGAGCGAGCGCCTCGGCCACCGGCGGCATCCGCAGCGGCATCTCGTCCTTGAGCACCCGCAACGCCTCGTACGGGTCGCCCGGGTGGACGCCCTCCAGCCCGAGGTCGCCGCTCACGTAGGCCCGGGCCATGCCCAGGTCACCCGGGGCGGTGAGCAGGTAGGACAGCCCGCGTTCGGAGCGGATCGCCAGGGTCATCCCGGCGTCGGCCGGGCCGACCGCGCTGCCGTCGTATCCGGTGATGCGCACGGGCAGGTCGCCCGTGGTGACCGCGCGGATCACGTCCGCCACGGTCGGTCCGCCACGCCGGCCCCCCGCCGGCGGGCCGGCCGGGGCACTCGCCGCCCCGGGTGTTCGGTCGGTCAGACTCATGCTCGCGCTACCGCCTTTTCGTACAGTCCGGTCAGCCGGTGGTCCGGGTCGTAGCGTTCCTTCACGGCGCGCCAGGTCTCCCCGCCGTAGAGCCGGTCGAACGCCGCCCGGTCGTAGTACGCGTCGGAGTAGAGCGACTTGTGGCCGCCCGCCTCCGACACCGCGCGCTCGATCTCCCGGTTGACGTCACCGTCGGCGGCGCCCTCGGCGATCGGCACGCTCCCCCAGAAACCGATGTTCACATAGGTTTCGCCCGGTTGGAGGGGATACAGCGGCCAGGCCCGGGCGGATCCCGGACCGGCCGGCTCCCGGAGCCGCAGCGGGCAGAGCCACACCGGGTCCATCCGCACGCTCCGGGCGAACCAGCGCAGGAATTCGGCGGTCCCGGCGAGCGGGATCTCCACGTCCTGCACCACCCGCTCCCGGGCCGGCCGGCCCCGCCAGCGGTCGATCCGGGCGGCCACCTGGTGCCGGTGCTCCAGGCGCACCAGCCGGTGGTAGAAGTCGCTGCGCCGGTAGCGCTGGGGCCAGAGCCGGCGGATCACCGGGTTCTGCACCCCGAACGCCGCCGAGCACCAGAACCAGTCGGTGTCCCAGCGCCACAGGTAGTCGTACGTGGTGAGCACGTCCCGGGTGCGCCGGCGCAGCGAGCGGTAGTAGATGTCCTGGCCGGTGTAGTCGCTCGGCGGGCCGTCTGCCTCGTCGGTGAACGTGGCGAGCACCAGGTACGCCTCGCCGGGGCTGAACATCACCCCGTCCATCCCGTCGACCGGCTCGCCCTCCCAGGAGCCCTTGGCGACCACCTCGGCGATCGCGTCGGTCAGCTCCTCCAGCCGGCTGAACCGGATGTTGCGCAGCGCCACGTACCGGCGGACCGGTTGCAGCTCGATGCGCAGCCGGGTCGAGTAGCCGAGGCTGCCCAGCGAGTTGGGAAAGGATCGGAAGAGATCGGCGTGCTCGCCCACCGGCCGGGCGGTGACGAGGTCGCCGGACCCGGTGAGGATGTCCAGCTCGGTCACCGACTCGTGCGGCAGGCCGTTGCGGAACGAGGTGGACTCGATGCCCAGCCCGGTCACCGCGCCGCCCAGGGTGATCGTGCGCAGCTGCGGCACGACCAGTGGCATGAGGCTGTGCGGCAGCGTGGCGTCGACCAGGTCCTCGTAGGTGCACATGCCCTGCACGTCCGCAGTCCGGGCGTCCGGATCGACGGAGAGCACCCCGGTCAGCCCACTCACGTCCAGGCCGGGGGTGCGCGGCGCGGATCGGGGTCGGAAGAGGTTGGAGGTCTGCTTGGCCAGCCGTACGGGTTCTCCGGCGGGCACCGCGGCGTATGACCGCCGCAGCGCGTCCACCGCCCGCTCATGATCACGGACAGCGTGCATGAGATCACCTTACGCCTGAGCACGACAATTCGTGGGATGTCCACGGTGGCCTTTTCGAGGCCGCCCGGCGATCCACGGGTTACCGTGGCGGGCATGCCCTCCCCCGCGCTCGCCGCCCTGGACGCCGCCGGCCTGCCCTACCGGGTGATCCGGCACGGCCCGGTGCGCAGCCTCGCCGAGGCGGCCGCGGCGCGCGGCGTCGAGGTCCCCGACGTGGTCAAGACGATCGTGGTCCGGCGCGGCGAGGACGACCACCTGTTCGTGCTCACCCCCGGCGATCGGGTCGTCTCCTGGCCGAAGCTGCGCCACCTGCTCGGGGTGAGCCGCATGTCCATGCCGGACGCGGCGGCCGCCCGGGCGGTCACCGGCTACGAGCGGGGCACCATCACCCCGTTCGGCGCCAGCACCGCCTGGCCCGTGGTCGCCGACGAGCGGCTGCGCGGCCGGGAGATCACCCTCGGCGCGGGCGAGCACGGGGTGGCCGTCGCGGTCGACGCCGACGCCGCTCTCACCGCGCTCGACGCGACCGTCGCCGACGTCACCGATCCGGAGCCGGCCCGCTGAACGGTGGCCGCCGCCCGGCCGCCGGCATAGCGTGGACGGCATGCCGAAAGCCGTCTGGAACGACCTGGTCGTCGCCGAGAGCGACGACACCGTGCTGGTCGAGGGCAACCACTACTTCCCCCGTTCGGCCCTGCGCGACGACCTGATCCGCGACTCCGACACCCACACGGTCTGCCCCTGGAAGGGCACCGCCTCCTACTACACGCTCGAACACGCGGGCGCCACCAGCCCGGACGCCGTCTGGTACTACCCGGACCCGAAGCCCGACGCGGAGATGGTGCGCGACCGGGTGGCGTTCTGGAAGGACGTACGGGTCGTCGACTGAGTCACCCCGCCGCCGGGGCGACTGGCTCCTGACCGTGCCGGTGGGCCAGGATGCCCCCATGGCAGACCCACGCCCCGATCCGTCCGGCACCGTCTACGGCGGCCACCGTCCGGCCCGCCGCCGGCTGCCGCAGGACCCGCTGATGCGGATCGCGCTGGGCGTCGCCCTGGTCGGCGTACTCCTGGGGGTGTTCTTCGCCACCGGCGTGCTCGGCGGCGGCGGCGACCAGCCGGTGGTGCCGGCGGCGGCCGAGCCGACCCCGGCGGCGAGCGAGTCGAGCGCGGCCGCGGCCACGACGGCGGCCGCCCCCACCACGGCGGCGCCCTCGCCGAGCACCGCGCCGACCACGCCGGCCGCCCCCGCGGCCACCCCGAAGGTGATCCGTGGCATCCCCTCCGGCCTCTGCGTCGGGGTGACCGGCGACGACCCCGAGGGCGCGAACGCCGCGCTGGCCGACTGCACCGGCGGGCCGGAGCAGCAGTGGGTGGTCACCCCGGTGGCGGCCGACACCTACGTCCTGGTCAACGCGGCCAGCGGCAAGTGCCTGGACGTGTACGGGCAGAGCACCGACGACGGCACGGACCTGGTGCAGTGGTCCTGCAACGGGCAGGCCAACCAGCAGTGGAAGCTCCAGCCGACCGGGTCCGGCCCGGTGCTGCTGGTCGCCGTGCACAGCGGCAAGTGCGCGCAGGTCGACGACGCGGCCACCGAGGCCGGAAGCGAACTCGAACAGGCGCCCTGCAACGGCGCCCCCGAGCAGCAGTGGGCGGCCGGCTGACCGCTCAGCCCCGGTAGCTCCACGCCCGGCGGCCCACCGCCACGGGGAGGGCGAACGCGGGCTCGTCGCCCCGGCGGCGCAGCAGCAGGGAGAGGCCGGCCGCGCCGATCGACAGGGCGCCGGCCACGTACCAGGCCGCGGCGTAGTCGCCGAGCCGGTCGCGGACCAGGCCGGCCCCGGTCGCGGCGAGCGCCGCGCCGACCTGGTGGGCGGCGAACACCCAACCGAAGACCACCGCCCCCGACGCGCCGAACCACTCCCGGCACAGCGCCACGGTCGGCGGCACGGTGGCCACCCAGTCCAGGCCGTAGAAGACGATGAAGACCAGCATGCTCGGCCGGGCGGAGCCGGCGAAGAGGCTCGGCAGCACCAGCAGCGAGGCGCCGCGCAGCGCGTAGTAGGCGCCGAGCAGCAGCCGGCTGTCCACCCGGTCGGTGAGCCAGCCGGAGGCGACCGTGCCGGCGATGTCGAAGAGCCCGACCAGGGCGAGCAGGCCGGCCGCGGTGGTCTCCGGCATGCCGTGGTCGTGCGCGGCCGGCACGAAGTGGGTGCCGACCAGGCCGTTGGTGGTCGCGCCGCAGATCGCGAAGCCGCCGGCCAGCAGCCAGAACGGCCGGGTCCGCGCGGCGGCGGCCAGCGCGCCGATCGCCCGGGCCGCCGCGCCGCCCGCCGGCGGCGCCGGGGGCACCACCCCGGTCGCGCCGTAGGCGGGCAGGTCGAGATCCGCCGGGTGCTCGCGGAGCAGCCACACCACCAGGGGTACGACCGCCAGCGCGGCCCCGGCCACGACCAGCGCCGCCACCCGCCAGCCGTGGTCGCGCACCAGCACGGCGACCAGCGGGAGGAAGACGAGTTGGCCGGCCGCCCCGCCCGCCGTGAGCACGCCGGTGACCAGGCCCCGGCGTTTGACGAACCAGCGCCCGGTGACCGTCGCCACGAAGGCCAGCGCCATCGAGCCGGTGCCCAGCCCGACCAGCACGCCCCAGCAGAGGATCAGCTGCCAGCTCGCGGTCATCCCCACGGTCAGCGCGCTGCCCAGCGCCACCAGCACCAGCGCCCCGGCGACCACCCGGCGGATGCCGAACCGGTCCATCAGCGCGGCGGCGAACGGTGCGGTGAGCCCGTAGAGCATGAGGTTGACCGAGACGGCGGCGGAGATGGTGGCCAGCGGCCAGCCGAACTCGGCGTGCAGCGGGTGCAGCAGCACCCCCGGGGTGGCGCGGAAGCCGGCCGCGCCGACCAGGGCGACGAACGAGACGCCGGCCACGAGCCAGGCCGGATGCAGACGGTGTCGGGTCACCCTCCGAGTCTCGGCGGGGCCGGTCGGCCCGACGAGTGGCCGGAAAGCCATCCTGCGCAATAATCGGGCCATGGCTCCGCACCGCATCGCCGTCCTCGCCCTCGACGGGGTGGTCGGCCTCGACCTCGGCGCTCCGGCCCAGGTCTTCGGCACCGCCCGCACCGCCGACCACGCGCCACCGCTCTACACCGTCGAGACCTGCACTCCCGGCGGGCGACCCGTGCGCAGCACGGCCGGCTTCCAGGTCCTCCCCGACCACGGCCTGGACCTGCTGGACTCCGCCGACACGGTGATCGTCCCCGGCGTCCACGACGGCACGCCGCTGACCGACGGGACGCTGGACCCGGAGGTGGCGGCGGCGCTCCGCACCGCCCACGACCGGGGCGCCCGGATCATGTCGATCTGCACGGGCGCGTTCGTGCTGGCCGCCGCCGGCCTGCTCGACGGCCGCCCGGCCACCACCCACTGGGCGTACGCGGACCGGTTCCGACGCCTGCACCCCGACGTGGCCCTCGACCCGGACGTGCTCTTCGTCGACGGCGGCGGGGTGCTCACCTCGGCCGGGGTGGCCGCCGGCATCGACCTCTGCCTGCACGTCATCCGCACCGACCACGGCAGCGCCGTGGCCAACCGGTCGGCCCGGCGCTGCGTGGTCCCGCCCTGGCGCGACGGCGGCCAGGCCCAGTACATCGAGCGCCCGGTCCCCCGGACCACCGGGGTCGGTACCGCGGCCACCCGGGAATGGGCCCGGCAGCGGCTGCACGAACCGGTCGCCCTGCGCGAGCTGGCCGCCCACGCCCGGATGAGCGTCCGCACCTTCACCCGGCACTTCCGCTCGGAGACCGGGCTCAGCCCGGCGCAGTGGCTGCTCCAGCAGCGCACCGAGCACGCCCGGGTGCTGCTGGAGACCACGGACCTGACGGTCGACCAGATCGCGCGGCACGCCGGGTTCGGCACCACGGCCGCCCTGCGCCAGCACTTCCACTCCCGGGTCGGGGTCGCCCCGACCGCCTACCGCCGCACCTTCCGCCCCACACCCTGAGTCGCCTGTCCGCCGACGTGGTGCTGGCGCGGCTCGGTCCGGGCGCCGGCTCCGTCCTGTCGTGGCTCCGTGCGCTCAGGCGAGGTGGGGTTGCCGGCGGAGGGCGCGGAGCTGGGCCAGGTGCATGGGAAGGTGGACGCGGGTGTGCAGGTCGAGCGCCCGGCCCCAGGGCAGGGACTCGTCCACGTCCAGGTCGAAGCCCTCCCGTAGCACGGTGTCCACCGGGGTCTCGGCGGCCGGGCCCAGCCGGTCGGCGAGGGCGCAGAGCTTCTGGCTGGTGGCCCGGAGCAACGCGGACAGCCCGTCCAGCCCGCCGCACTCCGAGACCAGCGCGTCGAGCTGCGGCCGGTGGATGGTCTCCAGGTCGTAGTAGGCGAACGGCGAGCCGACCAGCACCGCCTCGGTCGCCTCGCTCATCAACTCGTCGTTGGCGGCGAGGTGCGCCACGATCTGCTCGGCGCTCAACTCCCCGTCCGGGGGCGGCCCGAACCCGCCGCCGTCCACCTCCGTCAACACCGCCTCGTACGCCCGCCGCAACGCCGCGGCGTCCACCTCGTCCATGCCCGCATCCAACCCCCGCCCCCGCCGACCGCACCGCGATTACCCCGTCCGCGTCACCCGGACGGGGCTTCCAACCTGCCGCGATCTTGGCAAGTTGCCGTTAACTACCTCGGAGACGCCGCTGGCCGGCACCCCGTTGGGGGTGCCGGCCAGTGGTCGTGTTGTTCGGGTCAGCTGTTCCAGTGCTGGTGAACGATGTCGGTGGCCTGCTGCTCCCACTGGGCGTAGGCGTCCGGGTAGGCCGAGACCTGCACGGTCTGCGCGGCCTCGGTCAGCGGCATGGTCTCCCAGCCGTCGACCTGCTTCAGACCCTTCTCGAAGGCCAGGGTCGCGTACTCGGGGTTGGTGATCTGCTCCGGCGTACCCCAACCACTGGAGGGGCGCTGCTGGAACAGGCCCAGCGAGTCGTGGTCGTTGGCGTCGCCGAGGTGGCCGAGGTTCTCCAGCTTCGACTCCTGCAGGCTCGTGGCGATCGAGATCACCGCGGCCCGCTCGGGCAGACCGGCCTTCTTCGTCGCCGCGATGATCGCCTTAGCGTTCGCGATCTGCTCGTCGTTCAGATCGATGTGCGACTGGGCGCCCTGCACGGTCGCCACGGCGGCCGGCTTGGTGTCCACGGGGCGGGCGTCGGCGTGGGCGGCGACCGGACCGGCGAACACACCACCGGTGAAGGCCAGACCAGCAATACCCAGCACGCTCTTACGCAGCATCGTGTTCATGGGGGATGGCTCCATTCGGGGGTTGGCGCACACGCACCGACCGGGGGGTCGGCTGGGGGGTGTGCGCAAGCACCGTCAGGCGCTCAAGAAAGTCTCAAGGGGGATCATCGGCGGACGGGGCGGGGGCCTCTTCGTCGCGCCGGGACCATGTCCAACGACCGACCAGCCACCATCATTCCCGGGAGCCGGGCACCCGCCTCGGCGGGCAGTCCCGCTCGGGGGTCCGCCTCGGCGGGCGGGTAGCGGGACCGGTCACCCCGTCGGGCGGGGCGTGGTCCTCGGTCGTGCACCAGGTATAACGACCCCCACCCACCCGGCATTCCACCGCCGGGATGCCGCCGGTCACCCGCCGAACCGGACATCCCGCCCACATCCGGACGGTCGGTGGAACGGTATGGGTGTATCCCGGCCCCGGAGACACCCACAGCGTTCCACTCACCGCCCGCGCCAGCGCCCGAAACGGACATCCACCCCAGGCTGGAACTGCCCGTGTCGGCGCAGCGTGATGACGTGGATGGATCGACGCGCTGGCCCCAGACCCACCCACGGGCCACCCAGCCACCCGCCCACCCAGCCCGGCCCGCTTTGCTCTGCAGCCATCCACGCACCACCTCCGCTCCGCGCCCGCTGCGTCGATGGCTGCAGAGCAAAGGCGGACACGGAGCAACCCGCCCACGCCGCGCCGGCACCTGCCGTGTCGCGTGGATGGGTGCAGAGCAAAGGTGGACATGGAGCAACCCGCCCACCCGTCGCCACCTGCCGTGTCGCTGGAAGGCGGCAGAGCAAAGGCGGGCAGGGGGCACCCGCCCACCCGTGCCGGGACGACGACCCGACCCCGGTCCTCGACCTGGCCTCACGGGCGCACAGCGGCAGGACGCTCAGTGGCGGCCGTGGCGTGCGCGGAGGTAGTCGGAGACGACGTACTCGCCGAGGTCGTCGAGGTCGGGGGTGAACATCCGGCCCTTGGAGCGCCGAGCCACCGCGTCCACGAACCGCCGCAGGCCCGGGTCGTCGCCGAGCATGAACAGGTTCAGCGTGGCGCCGTACCGGGTCAGCTTGTCCACCTCGCGGATGGTCGCCTGGATGGTCTCCGGCAGCGGCGGCCAGTGGAAGTACGCCTCGCCGTCGGACGGGTCGAGGTGGGCGGTGGGCTCACCGTCGGTGACCACGAGCACGACCGGCTCGGCGCCCGGGTGCCGGCGCAGGTGCCGCCCGGCCAGCCGCAGCGCGTGCTGGAGGTTGGTGCCCTGCTCCATGTCGGGCTCCACCGCGGCCAGCTCCTGCTGGGTCAGCGGCATGGCCTCCCGGCCGAATCCGATGATCTGCAGGGCGTCCTGCGGGAAGCGGGTCGCCATGAGGTGCGAGAGGGCCAGCGCAGTCTGCTTCATCGGCCCCCAGCGCCCCTGGGAGATCATCGAGTACGACAGGTCGACGCAGAGCGCCACTGCCGCCGAGGCGCGCCGCTCGGTCTCCACGACCTCGAAGTCCTCGACGGCGAGCTGCACGGGCACCCGGGGGCCGGCCCGGCGGACGGCGCGGGTGAGGGTGCGCACCACGTCGAGGGGCTGCTCGTCGCCGTACTCCCACTGGCGGGAGGCGCCGCTCACCTCGCCGGCGGCGCCCGCGGAGCGCAGGTCGTGCTGGCCGCGGGGGCCGGCGGTCAGGTCGGCGAAGACCCGCCGCAGTGCGGTGCCGGCGAGCCGGCGCAGCGCCTTCGGGCTGAGCGTCAGCCCCTCGGCGTCCCGGGTCACCCAGCCCTGCCGGCGCAGCTCACGCTCCAGCTCCTGCAGCCGGCGTACGTCGTCGGCGGCGTCCCGGCCCAGCGTCCGGGCGACCGCCTCGACGTCGACGTCGTCCAGGGTGGCGCCGGGGTGGTCCTGGTCGAGGGAGTCGAGCAGCTCGTCCAGCTCGGCGATCTCGCCGAGCGCGCCGGTGGCCTCGCCGTAGCCGAGCTGCTGGTCGCCCCGGACCCGCTCGCCGCGGCGCCAGTTCAGGTCGGGGCGCAGCGACCGCAGGTGGTCGTCGAGCTGGGACAGTTCCCCGGCCAGCTGCTCGCCGAGGGACTGGCGCATGAGCCCGGCCAGTTCCTCGCGCTGGCGGTCGGACAGCGACCGCATGAGCCGCTCCCCCGCCGCCGACCGGCGGGCCAGCACGTCGATCAGCTCGTCGACGTCCTTCGGCTGCTCCGGGAAGAACTCGCCGTGCCGGCGCATGAACTCGGCGAACGCGTCGGTGGTGTCCTCGGACCGGGCGTGCCGGGCGAGCAGGTCGTTGAGGTCGCGCATCATCTCGGCGAGCTGCCGCTGGGTGGCCGGGTCGCCGGCGGCCCGTGCCGCGTCGCGCAGCCCGGCGAAGCGCTGCTCCAGCACCTCGCCGCGCAGCCCGTCGAGGATCCGCTGGTAGCTGGCGCGTGCCTCGTCGCTGGCCCAGTCGTACCCGGACAGCTCCTCGACGGCGCGGGCCGTCGAGCGGGGCAGGTTGTCCAGCACCGCCTCGGCGAAGCGGGCGTCGTCGCCGTCCCGCCCGCGCAGCTCCTCCCGCTCGGCGGCGAGGGCCTGGTCGAGCAGCGCCTGAGCGCGGGTCACCGCGCCGTCCAGGTCGCCGCGGCGCAGCGCCTCCCGGCGCAGCCGGCGGGCCCGGGCGGCCAGGTCGTCCAGGCCGCCGCGCCCCTTCGGGCCGCGCCGCAGCAGGTCGCGCAGCGCCTCCCGCAGGCTGCCGCCGGCGAGGACCTCCGAGCCGACCGCGTCCACGGCGGCGCGTACGTCGTACGGCGGGGCGAGCGGGTCGGGCCCGCCGCGCCACTGCCCGTACCGGAACCGGTTGCCGGCCACGGTCAGCCCCGGCCGCCGTAGACGGTGCGCCCGGACTCGGTGACGTCCTTGCCCAGCCGGCGGGTGAGGTGCAGCCCTTCCAGGACGAACTCGATCCCGGCGGCGGCCTCCTCGGGGGTGGGCGCGTCGCCGAGGCCGAGCCGGTCGAGCACCTTGGCCAGCCCGGGAACGGTGCCGACCTGGCCGAGCAGCTCCGCCGAGGAGACCAGCTCGCCGGTCTCGATCTCGGTGCCCTCGGCGACCAGCGCGGTGAACCCGGAGAGGTCCAGCCCGGCCAGGCGGGCCCGGAACGTCTCGGCGGTGGCGGTCCGCAGCAGGTGAGCGAGGACCTCGATCTCCCGGCCCTCCTCGCCGCTCTCGAACTCGACCTTGCCGCGCAGCGTGGAGGTCACCGAGACGGCGTCGCCGACCCGGGCGACCGGGGCCTCGTGGGCGGCGGCGCCCAGCAGGCCGGCGCGGCGCAGCGCGGCGGCGGCGACGGTCTCGGCGGCGGCGATGGCGAACCGGGCGGAGACGCCGGAGCGCGGGTCCACCGACGGTGATTCCCGGACGGCGCGGGCGAAGCGGGCGAGCACCTCCAGCACGTGCTCCGGGACGGTGGCGACCAGGTCGGCCTCCTGCCGGATCAGGGCCAGTTCCAGCTCCAGGTCGAGCGGGTAGTGGGTGCGGATCTCCGCGCCGAAGCGGTCCTTGAGCGGGGTGATGATCCGGCCACGGTTGGTGTAGTCCTCCGGGTTGGCGCTGGCCACCAGCAGCAGGTCCAGCGGGAGCCGGAGCTGGTAGCCACGGACCTGGATGTCCCGTTCCTCCAGCACGTTGAGCAGCGCCACCTGGATGCGTTCGGCCAGGTCGGGCAGCTCGTTGACGGCGAAGACGCCCCGGTTGGTGCGCGGCACGAGTCCGAAGTGGATGGTCTCCGGGTCGCCGAGGGTTCGCCCCTGGGCGAGCCGGATCGGGTCGACGTCGCCGATCAGGTCGCCGACGCTGGTGTCCGGGGTGGCGAGCTTCTCGCCGTAGCGCATCGAGCGGTGCAGCCAGCCGATCGGCAGGTCGTCGCCGCGCTCGGCGACCAGGGCGCGGGACGCCGGGGTGAGCGGGTGCATCGGGTGCTCGTTGAGCACCGAGCCGGGGATCACCGGGGTCCACTCGTCGAGCAGCGCGCCGAGCGAGCGGATGAGCCGGGTCTTGCCCTGGCCGCGCTCGCCGAGCAGCACCATGTCGTGGCCGGCGAGCAGGGCCCGCTCGACCTCGGGCAGCACCGTGTCCTCGTAGCCGACGATGCCGGGGAAGCGCTCCTCGCCGGCGCGCATCCGGGCCAGGAGGTTGTCGCGGAGTTCCTGCTTGACCGTGCGGTGGCGATGGCCGGAGGCCCGCAGCTCGCCGAGCGTGCCGGGCAGGTCGGCGGGCGGGGCCGGGGGAACCTGGTTGGGCGCAGTCACCCGACCTACGCTATCTCGGTCGGGTGACCGCGCGCCGCCTTCGGAGACGGTCGGACCGTCACGGACGGGGAACGGGCCGCCCGCAGCGGGTGCAGGCGCCCCGCCGCCGCAGGTGGTACGCGAGGGTGGCCGCTCCGAGCGCGCCGCCCCAGAGGGGCCAGAGCAGCATCGGCGCGGAGGCCAGACTGAACCCGCCGGTGAGGTGCCAGAACTCGGCGTTGCTCATCAGGCCGAGGGTGGCCGCCGTCACCGACAGCGCCACCAGCGTCGCGGGGACGACCGCCAGCTTGATCGGCACCCGCCGGCCGGCCAGCCTGGGCATCCAGCGGGGGAACCGCTCGCCCCAGGGGCGGACCAGCCCGAGGGTGAGGATCGCCCCGACGGTGGCGAATCCGCCCAGCCCGGCGCCGGCCCAGACCAGCCCGGTCTCCCGCATCTCGGCGAGAAAATCCCGGGAGATGCCGAGCGGGATGCCGGCCGCCCAGGCGAACCGGGTGACCGCGTAGGCGAACGGGATGACGGCGGCGGTGTACGCGGCCCAGCGCCCCCAGCGGGCGGCCGCGGCGGGCGTGGTCCAGCCCCGCTCGTGGTCGTCCCGGCCGCAGGCCGGGCAGGCGCCGGCGGTCCGGCGCTGCCAGAGCAGCAGCGCGCCGGCCAGCAGGACGCCCCCGACGAGGGCGGCGCACCGGGCGGCCAGCGGCCAGTCGAAGATCTGCCCGTAGTCGACGGGCGGCCAGTCGAAGGGCGCGCCGATGAGCAGGATCGGCAGGTAGCCGAGCACGATCAGCACCCGGGCGTCGGGGACGACCACGGTCAGCGCAAACGCGACCGTCCAGCCGTAGCCGAGCAGCAGCGCGCGGGGCAGGCCGGGCCGGCGTACCGTCACCGGGCCGCTCATGGCCAGGGCCGCGACGGCCGCGAGCAGCAGCACCCCGGCGAAGAGCGGGGCGCCGACGTCCACCGGCAGCAGCCGGAGCAGGCTGACGTCGGCACCGTGCGGGTCGTTGGCGCCGAACGGGTAGCCGGCGCCGGTCAGGGTCGAGAGCAGGGCGAGCACGCCCCAGCCGCCGAGCCAGGCGGCGGCGAGCGGTGCGGCCAGGTCGAGCCGCGTCCGGGTGGCCGGACGGGGTGGGGAATCGGTCGTTGTCGTCATGCTCTCAGCGTCGGCCGGCCGGCCCCCGGATCCCTCCCGCGCCGGGGTGGACCGCCTCCCCCGCCGGAGGGACGGTCAGCCGGTCGGCACCACGAAGCCCGACTCGTACGCGGCGATCACCGCCTGGGTCCGGTCCCGGACCCCGAGCTTGGCCAGCACGTTGCCGACGTGCGTCTTGACCGTCTCCACGCCGACCACCAGCCGCTCGGCGATCTCCGGGTTGGACAGCCCGGCGGCCATCAGCCGCAGCACCTCGCCCTCCCGTTCGGTGAGCCGGGCCGCGCGCAGCCCGTCGCCGCCCCGGCCGCCGTACGCGCCGGCGAGCCGGCGGATCGCCGCCGGGAACAGCAGCGACTCGCCGGCGGCCACCACCCGGATGGCCTCCACCACCTCGGCCGGGCGGGCCCGCTTGAGCAGGAAGCCGCTCGCGCCGGCGCGCAGCGCCTCGTAGACGTACTCGTCGTTGGCGAAGGTGGTGACGACCAGGACCCGGGGCGGATCGGCGGAGGCGGCGAGCAGCCGCCGGGTGGCCTGAATGCCGTCGATGGACGGCATCCGGACGTCCATGAGCACCACCCGGGGTCGCAGCCGGGCCACCAGCGGCGGCACCTCGGCGCCGTCCGCGGCCTCGCCTACCACCCGCAGGTCCGGCTGGGCGTCCACGATCGCCCGCAGGCCGACCCGGATCAGCTCGTCGTCGTCGACGATCAGCACGTCGATGGTCGTCACCCGGTCTCCCCTCTCGGCGCCGGCAGGGTGACCCGGACCCGCCAGCGGTCGCCCTCCGGGCCCGCGGTGAGCTGCCCGCCGAGCAGCAGCACCCGTTCCCGCATGCCGTCCAGCCCGCGCCCGCCGCCACCCGGCCCGGTGGTGCCGCGCAGCCCGTTGACCAGCTCGATCTCCAGCCGACCATCGGGTACGGCCACCCGCAGGCGCACCGGCCCCCGGCCGTGCCGGGCCGCGTTGGTCAGGCCCTCCTGCACGATCCGGTACCCCTCCCGGGACACCACGGCGGGCAGGCCACCGAGCGTCCCGCTGACCCGGGAGTCCACGGCCAGGCCGGTGGCCCGGGTGTCGGCGACCAGCCGGTCCAGCCCGTCCAGGGTGGCCTGCGGCGCGGTCGACGCGGGCACCCGCCCGTCGGCCGTCTCCCGGAGCAGCCCGAGCACGTGGTCCAGGTCGTCCATCGCGCGGCGGCTCGTCTCCTCGATGGCGCGCAGCGCCCGCCGGGTGAACTCCGGGTCGCTGTCGAGCAGCTCCCGGGCGGCCCCGGCCTGGAGGGTCGCCACGGTCAGTGCGTGCCCCACCGAGTCGTGCAGCTCGCGGGCCAGCCGGTTGCGCTCGGCCAGCCGGGCGGACCGGGCCTCCAGGGCGGCGATCCGCTCGGCCTGCGCCGGGCCGAGCAGCACGGGCGCCATCGAGGCGGCGAGCGCGCCCAGCCCGGCGACCGCGTACCCGAGGGCGACCAGCAGGGCCAGCCCGGCCAGTCCCGCCACGACCGGGCGGCCCGGGTCGAGCGGGCCGAAGCCGTCCCCCGCCGTGGCGCCGGTGTCCACGCCGGTCAGCCCGGCGACGAAGACCAGCGCCATGGGAAACGCGCTGATCGCCGCGAACAGCACCAGCGCGCCGGTGAGCAGGTGCAGGGCGATCCAGAGCGCGGCGCGCAGCCGGGTCTCCCGGTCGATCCGGTGGCCCGGGGCGGGCTCGGGGAGGTCGACGGCGAGCAGCGCCCGGGCGGCGGCGATCTCGAGCGCCCGGCTGCCGGCGAGGAACACCGGCACGGCGGCGAGCCCGGCGGCGACCAGCAGCAGCCCGCCACCCATCGGGCGGGGCACGTCGGCGCTGCCGAGCAGTTGCGCGAACGCCGCCGCGAGCAGCGCGTACGGCAGGGCGAGCACCCCGCCGAGGAGCAGGAACACGGCGCGCCGCCAGGTGCTCCCGCGCACCAGCGGCGCCAGTACGCCCGGGACCGTCACCCGGTCATTCTGCGCCCGGGGGCGGCCCGCCGACTCCCCCGCGACGGGGAGATCCGGTCAGCGGTGGTCCTGGACGTACCGCTCCGGGTCCTTGTCGCGGAACGGCAGGTTGCGCCCGTTCTTGTGCTCGCCGTAGAACGTCAGCCAGCGCTGCCCCAGCTCGGCCCGCAGCTCGACGCTCGCGTGCCGGCGGAAGTCCGGCAGCGCCTCGTCCTCCTCCTCGGCCAGGTGCTCGCTGTTCTCCCGGCGGGCCCGCCACACGGCCGCCCACCAGGCGTCCGAACCGACCTCGTGGAGCTTGGACTCGGCGACGGCGTCACGGATCTTGTTGTGGTCGCCGATGGCGTCCTCGGTCTCCTCGGCGCCGTCGTCGCCGTGCTTGACCAGGTGCGGATAGAGGATGGCCTCCTCCGCCTCGGCGTGGATGTCCAGGTGCAGGGCCAGCGCCTCCCAGACGGCCAGCAGCTCGGCCGGGTCCCGGGCGTCGTCCAGCCGGGCGAAGCCACGGCGGAAGGCGGCGTGGTCGTCGAGGATCAGTGCGGTGATGTCGTCCATGGTGGTCACTTCCGGGTCCGGGCGCGGATGAGTTTGGGTACGGCGGCCAGCCCGGTGACCGGGCGGAACGCGTGGGCGGCGGTGGTCAGCGCGGCGTACTCGTCGTCGGCCAGGTCGATCTCGGCGGCGGCCGCGTTGCGTTCCACCTGCTCCACGCTCGACGCGCCGGGGATGGCCACCACGGTGGGGTGGCGGAGCACGTACGCCAGGGCGATCTGGCTGGGCGTGGCGTCGCGCGCGTCGGCCACCTCGCGCAGGGTGGCGATCAGCTCCGTGCCCCGCTCCAGGTTCTCCGGCAGGAAGTACGGGTTGGCCCGCCGGACCGCCCCGGCGGGCGGGTTCCGGGCGTCGTAGCGGCCGGAGAGGAAGCCCTGCCCCAGCGGGCTGTACGCGATGACGATCCGGCCGGCCTGCTCCGCGTACGGGATCAGGTCCTCCTCGGGGCCGCGGTCGACCATGCTGTAGCGGACCTGGTTGCTCAACACCCGGCGGCCCAGCGCGGCCTCGGCGAACCGCCAGCGGCGCAGCGTGTAGTTGCTGACCCCGACCTCGCCGACCAGCCCGACGTCCTGGAGCGCGCGCATGCCGCGCATCGTGGTGGTGTCGGCGACCACCGGGTTGGGCTGGTGCACCTGGTAGAGGTCGATGCCGGCGACGCCGAGCCGGGCGGCGGAGGCGACCGCCCGCTGCTGCACCACCGGGGCGAGCGGCAGCACCGGGAAGATCTTGCTGGCGACCACGACCTTGGCCCGGTCGTCGCCGAGGGCCGCGCCGAGGATGCGCTCGCTGCGGCCGAAGCCGTAGATCTCGGCGGTGTCGAAGAGGGTGACGCCCAGGTCGAGCGCCCGCCGGACGATCTGCGCCGCCCGGCGTTCGTAGTCGGGGCCGTAGCCCCACTCGCGCGAGCCGAACTGCCACGTGCCGAGGCCGATCTTCGAGATGGGCTTGGGGGTGTCGAGCGGGACGTAGCGCATGGACTCGAAGCTACCCAAGCGGGCGGGACCGCACGCCGGTTCCGCCGGCCCACCTCCGCGCCGACCTGGGCACCGGCCCCCGACTAGGGTCGGAAGGGTGACCTACCTTGCCAGCGAAGACCGTTATGACTCGATGATCTACCGGCGCAGTGGCCGGAGCGGCCTGCGCCTGCCCGCCATCTCGCTCGGGCTGTGGCACAACTTCGGGCCGGACCGCCCGTACGAGCGGCAGCGGGACATCGTCCGGCGCGCCTTCGATCTCGGGATCACCCACTTCGACCTGGCCAACAACTACGGCCCGCCGCCCGGCACGGCCGAGGAGAACTTCGGCCGGATGCTCGCCACCGACCTGAAGCCGTACCGGGACGAGCTGGTCATCTCCAGCAAGGCCGGCTATCTGATGTGGCCCGGCCCGTACGGCGAGTGGGGCTCGCGCAAGTACCTGATCTCCTCGCTGGACCAGTCGCTGCGCCGGATGGGCCTCGACTACGTCGACATCTTCTACTCCCACCGGTTCGACCCGGACACGCCGCTGGAGGAGACGATGGGCGCGCTGGACGCGATCGTGCGCTCCGGCAAGGCGCTCTACGTGGGCATCTCCAACTACAACTCGGAGCAGACCGCCCGGGCCGCCGGGATCCTCCGCGAGCTGGGCACCCCACTGCTGATCAACCAGCCGTCGTACTCGATGCTCAACCGCTGGACCGAGGCCGACGGGCTGCTGGACACGCTGGAGCAGGCCGGCGCCGGCTGCATCGCCTACAGCCCGCTCGCGCAGGGACTGCTCACCGACCGCTACCTGGGCGGCATCCCCGCCGACTCCCGGGTGCGCACCAGCGTCTTCCTCAACGAGAGCGACCTCAGCGAGGAGCGGATGGCCACCATCCGCGGGCTCGCCGCGGTCGCCGAGCGGCGCGGCCAGAGCCTGGCTCAGCTCGCGCTGGCCTGGGCGCTGCGCGACCCCCGCATGACCAGCCTGATCATCGGGGCGAGCAGCGTGGCCCAGCTGGAGGGGAACGTGGCCGCGCTGGACAACCTCGACCTCGGCGCCGAGGACCTGGCCGAGATCGACCGCCACCTGGGCTGACGGCGGGCGCTCACCAGATCCGGCGGCGGCCGGCGCGGTGGCTGCGGACCCCGCACGGCCGGCCCACCGGCACGCTGCCGGCCCGCCGCAACCGCATCGCCACCACGACGACGAGCAGCACGGTGACCCCGGCCGCCGCGCCGAGCACGAGCGGCCGGGGGAACCGTCCGGTGTCGGTCACGGCCGCGACCGGCACCCCCGCCGCCGGGTCGCCGGCCGGGTTGCCGGTCGCGGTCCTCGGCACGGTACGCGGGGCGGCCGCGCTCGCTGACGGTGCCGGCTTGGTCCGCGGCGTGGCGGCCGCCCCACCGGACGGCGACCGGAACACCACGTCGGAGCAGGAGTAGTAGGTGTCCTGGGTGTTCGAGTTCTGCCAGATCGTGTAGATGATGTGCCGTCCGGTGCGCCCCGCCGGCAGCCGCCCCGGCATCTGGTAGGCGCCGTCCCGGATCGGCGGGTCGGTGACCGTGAGGAACGGCTTCTCCGCCAGGTCCGCCCAGGTCAGCCGCCGGGTCGGCGCGTACGAGGCGGTGGTGACGTAGAACCGGAACGTGCCCTTGTGCGGGATCGTGGTGCGGTAGCGGAAGGTGTACCGGGCGCCGGCGGTGAGCGTGGTGGCCGGCCAGTCGGTCCGGGGCAGGTCCAGCCCCCGGTACGCCGACAGCCCGCCGCTGCACAGCTCCCCGTCGGGGATGCGCTCGCGGTCCCGCCCGTCGATCCGGGCCACCCGGATGTTGTCCCACTCCCGCACGGCCGCCCCCTCGGCGATCGCGGCCCGGCAGGCCGGCGTGTCCGCCCGGCCACCCTCCGGACCGCAGGCGGCGGCCCGGCTCAGCGGGCTGGTGGGGGCGCCGTGCGCGCTCGCCGGCAGGCCGGTGAGCAGCAGGGTCGCGGCGACGGCGGCGAGCCCGGCGAGCGTGCGGCGTACGGCCATGTCATCGACCTCCCGCGCACTGGTACGGGCGGAGGGCGGCAAAGGTTCGATCCGCGCGTCGGCATGCCGGACCCCACGGCCGGCTCGGGTGTGCTGACCGAACGGCCGGACGGGGCGGCGGCCGAGCCACGCGGGCCCTAGAGTGACGAAACCCCGCGATCAAGGAGCGAGCCGTGTCCGAGCCGCCACAGACGCCAGAGGCGCCCCGACCCGCTCCGGCGGCCGGGTCCGACGTCACGCCGCACCTGCTCGTCGTGCCCGACGTGGCGGGCGCGCCGCCCGCGGTGCCGTGGCCCGGCCCGGAGGGGCAGCCCGCCTGGGCGATCCCGGTGGTCGTCCCGCCCGGCACCCGCGGCTACGCGCTGTTCGTGCCGCTGGTGCCCGTGGCGGAGGGCCAGCCGGCCGCGTCCGCCGAGCAACCGGCCGCCCCGCGGCTGCTGGTCCCCGCCCCCGGCGTGCCCACCCAGGCCACCCCGCCGGCCGTCGAGACCCCGAGCGGCGCGGTCCCGGCCGATCCCGCCGCCGGCTCGACTTCGACGACCCCGGCGACCGGCCCGGTGCCGAGCCACCCGGCGGCAGCCGGTGCGTCCCCGGCCGGTGCCCGCGGCGCCGGCACGGCGACCGACGAAGCGGCCACGCCGGCCCCCGCCCCCGCCGGGCAGCCCAGCGCGGACGCCGAGCCCGCACCGGCCACAAAGGTCGCGCCGGAGCCGGAGCCGGAGACCGAGCCGGAACCGGAGGCCGGCCGCGCCCCGGCGACCTCGACGGCCCCTGCTCCGCCCGCCGCCTCGCCGGCGACGCCGCCCGCCGCCGGGGCCCAGCCCGCCGCCGTGCCGGCGCCGCCCGCCGCCCCGCCGTACCCCGGGCACGGGGCGCAGCCCTGGGGCGTCTACCCGCCCGCGCCCGGCTGGACGCCCCGGCCTCGTACCCCCCGCACCTCGTTCCTCGGCGCGCGCTGGCCGGGCCCGAAGCAGGCCACCGGCCGGGCCGTTCCCCTCGCCGTGCTGGCCGGGGCGCTCGGTGCCGCGTTCTTCGTGCCGCTGAGCCGGGTCGGCATCGGCTGGTTCCTGGGCTGGCTCACGCTGACCCTCGGCGTGCTGGTCGCGGTGCGCCGGCGCACCGCCGACCTGCCCCGCGCCGAGCGGCTGATCCGTGGCGGGTGGGCGGCGGCGGCGCTGGTCCTGCTCGCCGTGCTGGCGTTCCGCAACGCCTGGTGGCTGGTGACGTTCTGCGTGCTCGGCGCGCTGGGCTGCGCCACGCTGGCGATCGTCGGCGGCCGGCTGGTCCGCTCGATCCTGTTCGGCCTGGTCGCCGCGCCGTTCGCGGCGTTCCGTGGCCTGCCCTGGGTGCGGCGGCACGTCACCGCGTCACCGGAGGCCGGGACGGTCCGCAAGATCACCGGCTCGGTGGTCGCCACCGTGCTGGTGCTGCTGGTCTTCGGCAGCCTGCTCGCCTCGGCCGACGCGGCCTTCTCCGAGGTGCTCAACGCGATCGTCCCCGAGATCAACATCGGTACGGTGTTCCGCTGGATCTTCCTGGCCGCGGTCGGTGGCCTGATCGCCGTCGCGGCGGTCTACACGCTGGCCGCCCCGCCCGACCTGTCCACCGTGGACCGGCCGAGCAGCCGCCGGCTGGGCGCGCTGGAGTGGGCGCCGGCCATCGGCGCGCTGACGCTGCTCTTCGCCGGTTTCGTGATCGTGCAGTTCACCGTGCTCTTCGGCGGCCAGCGGCACGTGCAGAAGGTCGCCGGGCTGAGCTACTCCGAGTACGCCCGCAGCGGCTTCTGGCAGCTCCTCTTCGTCACCCTGCTGACCCTGGCCGTGCTGGGCGGGGTGAGCCGCTGGGCCAGCCGCGAGCGGCCGGTCGAGCGTCACCTGCTGCGCGTCCTGCTGGGCCTGCTCAGCGCCCTCAGCGTGGTCATCGTGGTGTCGGCGCTGTCCCGGATGTGGACGTACCAGAAGGTCTACAGCTTCACCGGCGAGCGGATCTTCGTGATGGCGTTCGAACTGCTGCTCGGCGCGGTCTTCCTGATGATCCTGGCGGCCGGCGTGCGGTGGCAGGGCCGGTGGATCCCGGGCACGACCGTCGCGCTGGCCGTGGCGATGCTGCTCGGGCTGGCCGTCCTGAACCCCGAGGACTACGCGGCGAAGCGCAACATCCTCCGCTACGAGCAGACCGGCAAGATCGACGCGTGGTACCTGCGGGCGCTCTCGGCCGACGCGACGCCCGCGCTGACCCGGCTCCCCGACCCGGTGCGCCGCTGCACGCTGAGCTGGATCGCCGACGACCTGGAGGAGTCCGACCCCTGGTACGCCTGGAACCTGGGCCGGCACCGGGCCCGCCAGGCCCTCGACCGGGTCGGGCCGGGCGCCATCGGCGGCCCGAAGGACTGCCGCCGGGCCGACCAGTTCGACCTGCCCAAGTCCCGCCGGTGAGGCCGGTGGCGGCCCCGCTCAGTCGGGGCCGCCGCCGAAGCCGATCTCGTTGCCGTCCGGGTCACGGAAGATGGCCTTGCGGACCCCGTTGTCGTAGGTCTCGCGCTCGGCCGGCGTCAGGCCACGGTCGGCGATCTGCGCGAGACGGGCGTCGAGGTCGGTGACGAAGACGGTGTGCATGGCGTGCCCGGCGTGCTCGGGACGCACCTCGATGTACACGTAGCGGTGCTCGGCGAGCTCCCACACCGCCTCGGTGTCGTTGGGCAGGAACGACGGCGGGGCGCCGAGGAGTCGCTCGTACCAGGCCGCCGCCGCACGGCGGTCGCGGACGGGGACGCCCGCGAACAGATCTACGGTCATGAGGCCATGTTAGGGATGGGAGGGCGTCTCCTCCGGGACTCAGTCGTGCCAGCGGGCGCGCGCCGGTGGCACCCAGCCGGGGAGCGGGGTCATCGCCTCCAGAACAGGAGGTGGGTGACTCCGCTGGGGCTCGGCACCGACTCGAGGTGGAAGCGGTCGAGAAGCTCGTGGTGGCTCTCCCACAGCCGCTCACCGCGACCGAGGTCGACGGGCGCGACGGCGATGTGCATCTCGTCGACCAGGTCGGCCTCGAGGAATTCGCGGATGGTGGCGACTCCCCCACCGAGGCGTACGTCCCGGCCGTCGGCGGCCTGCTTCGCTCGCTTCAGTGCCTCGGCCGGGCTCGCGTCGAGGAAGTGGAATGTGGTGTCCGCCAGGGTGAACGACGGGCGCTCGTGGTGGGTGAGCACGAAGACCGGCACGTGGAACGGTGGGTTGTCCCCCCACCACCCCTGCCAGTCGTGGTTCTCCCAGGGGCCGCGCTGCGGGCCGAACTTGTTACGGCCCATGATCTCCGCGCCGATGTTGCGGTCGTAGTCGCGGGTCAGGTAGTCGTCCAGGCCACGGGTGCCACCGGGCTCGGTGCGGTACACGAAGCTGGCGGTGGCGGCACGCCAGGCGAACAGGGCGGCGGGGTCCGCGTGACCGAAGGGCCGCTCCAGGCTCTGCCCCTCGCCGGCGCCGAACCCGTCCCGCGACACGGCGAAGCTCTGCACCCTCAACAGCTGCTGTGGCACGAATCCCCCTCCGACGAGCGTCTTGTGGTGGCACCGTACGCCCCACCTGCGACGGGCCGAATGCCCTCACCGGCTCGGGCCTTGCATCCGGTACCTCGGAGCGGTGTCCGGAATGACGAAGGGCGTCCGTCATGTCTGACGAACGCCCTGATCGCGAAGGGTGGAGCCGAGGGGACTCGAACCCCTGACCCCCACACTGCCAGTGTGGTGCGCTACCAGCTGCGCCACGGCCCCTTGCGGTCGTCCCCGGTCGCCCGGGCACGGAGAGAACTATACACACGCCGGTTGGCATGGTCATCTCGCGGGGGTCCCCGGCCGGTCGCTCAGTTCAGGGCCACATCCGGGGGGAAGTGGGCGACCGCCGCCATCATGCCGCCCTGCCGGCGCAGCACCATCGGCCAGAGGTCGTCCGGGCGGTCGACGAAGGCATCGCCGGGGAGGGCGTCGAGCACGAACCAGGACCCGTCCTCGATCTCCCGCTCCAGCTGCCCGGCGCCCCAGCCGGAGTAGCCGGCGAAGACCCGGATCCCGCCGACGGCGTCGCGCAGCTTCTCCGGGTCGACCGAGAGGTCGATGGTGCCCACCGCGCCGGACACCCGGTGGAAGCCCTTGACCGGCTTGATCGGGTGGCGCATCCGGGCCAGGCAGATCGCCGAGTCGGGCTGCACCGGGCCGCCCTCGAAGAGCACCGCGGGGTGCCGGGCCAGGTCGCTCCAGTCGCCTAGGACGTCGGCCACCGGCACCTCGGTGGCGCGGTTCAGCACCACGCCGAGGGCGCCGCCGGGTTCGTGGGCGACCAGCAGCACGACGGTGCGGTCGAAGTTCGGGTCCTTCAGCGCAGGCGTCGCGACCAGCAGACGCCCGGTCATGGAATCCATGGCTCGGCCACCGATCGCCTGTCCCTCACCCTGCATGTCCGACACCCGTCAGCCGTACGCCGCGACCAGCCGCGCTGTCAACGCCATGCAAGGCACCATAGCCTGCGGTCCGCCCGCTGGCTAAGGTCTGACCGGCGGGTGATCGTGCGGGATCGAGGGAGGGTCGGATGGCGGCTACGGCCGAACTGGCGGTGATCGGCGGGTCGGGCCTCTACGCCCTCCTCGACGGCGCCACCGAGCACGTGCTGGAGACGCCGTACGGGGCGCCGTCGGATCCGATCACCATCGCCGAGGTGGCCGGCCGGCGGGTGGCGTTCCTGCCCCGGCACGGGCGCGACCACCGCTACCCGCCGCACCTGATCCCCTACCGGGCCAACCTGTGGGCCCTGCGGTCCCTGGGCGTACGCCAGGTGCTGGCGCCCTGCGCGGTCGGCGGGCTCCGGCCGGAGCTGGGCCCGGGCACGTTCGTGGTGCCGGACCAGCTCGTCGACCGCACCAGCGGGCGCGTCCAGACCTACTACGACCAGGGCGCCGTGCACGTGTCCTTCGCCGACCCGTACTGCCCGGCCGGGCGGCGGACGCTGCTCGACGCGGCGGCCGGGCGTGGCGTGCCCACCGTGGACGGCGGGACGGTGGTGGTGGTCGAGGGGCCGCGCTTCTCGACCCGGGCGGAGTCGCGCTGGTTCGCCTCGATCGGCGGCACGGTGGTCAACATGACCGGTCACCCGGAGGCGGTGCTCGCCCGCGAGCTGGCCCTCTGCTACACCTCGATCGCCCTGGTCACCGACCTGGACGCGGGTGTCGAGGCGGGCGAGTCGGTCACCCAGGAGGAGGTCTTCCGGGTCTTCGCGGAGAACACCGACCGGCTGCGCGGGGTGCTGCTGGACGCGGTCGCCGCGCTGCCCGCCGAGCGGGACTGCCCCTGCGGGCGGGCCCTGGACGGGATCAAGCTCCCGTTCCCGCTGCCCTGAGCGCTGGGAAGCGCCCGAAAAATCACGCTCGGCCCGATAGATTCGGCTGGTCGGGGAGCTGATCACCGGGCCGTCCCCGGCACGCGCGGGGGACGGGAGGCAGCCGGCGATGGCAACGGTCCGCGACACGACCTACGACCTGCTCCGCGCCCTGGGCCTGACGACCGTCTTCGGCAACCCCGGCTCCACCGAGGAACCCTTCCTGAAGGACTTCCCGGCCGACTTCCGCTACGTGCACGCGCTGCAGGAGGCGTCGGCCATGGCCATGGCCGACGGCTACGCCCAGGCCACCGGCCGGCCCGCGCACGTCAACCTGCACACCGCCCCGGGCTTCGGCAACGGCATGGGCAACCTGGTCACCGCCTGGCACAACCGGACGCCGCTGATCGTCACCGCCGGCCAGCAGACCCGGGAGATGCTGCTCATCGAACCCCGCCTGGCCAACCCCCGGGCGGTCGAGCTGGCCCACCCGTACGTCAAGTGGGCCCACGAGCCGGCGCGCGCGCAGGACATCCCGGCGGCCTTCATGCGGGCGTACGCCTCGGCGGTGCAGCCACCGACCGGTCCGGTCTTCCTCTCCCTGCCGATGGACGACTGGGACCGGCCGGCCGACCCGCCGCCGCAGGTGCGGACGGTGGCGACCCGGATCGCCCCGGACCCGGACCGGCTGCGCGGCTTCGCCGCCACGCTGGCCGCCTCCCGCGCTCCGGCGCTGGTGCTCGGCGCGGCGGTCGACCGGGCCGACGCCTGGCCGGTCGCCGTGGCGCTGGCCGAGCGGCTGGCCGCGCCGGTCTGGGCCGCCCCGGCGCCGGAGCGGGCCGTCTTCCCCGAGGACCATCCGCACTTCCGGGGCGTCCTGCCGTACGCCATCGGCCCGCTGGCCGAGGCGTTGCGCGGCCACGACACGGTGCTGGTGGTCGGCGCTCCGGTTTTCCGCTACTACCCGCACGTGCCGGGCGACTACCTGCCCGACGACGCCCGGCTGCTGCACGTCACCGACGACCCGGACGAGGCGGCCCGGGCCCCGGTCGGGGAGAGCCTGCTCGGCGACGCCGGGCTGACCATGGCCGGGCTGGTGGAGCTGCTGCCGCCGACGGACCGGTCCCCGCCGCCGGCCCGGGAGGCCCCGGCGCCGGCCGGGTCGGCCGACCCGCCGAGCGCCGACGCCCTCTTCACCGCGCTGGCCGGGCAGTGGCCGGCCGACGGGGTGCTCGTGCAGGAGTCGCCGTCCAACCTGGCGGCGCTGCGCCGCCGGCTGCGGATCGGCCGGCCCCGGTCGTATTTCACCATGGCCAGCGGCGGCCTCGGGTTCGGCCTGCCGGCGGCCGTGGGCATCGCGCTGGCCGAGCGGGACAGCGGGCGCGGCCGGCCGGTGGTCACGGTGATCGGCGACGGCTCGTTCCACTACTCGGTGCAGGCGTTGTGGACCGCCGCGCAACTCGGCCTGCCGCTCGCCGTCGTGGTGCCCGTCAACCGGCAGTACGCGATCCTCAAGGCGTTCGCCGAGCTGAAGCACACGCCCGGGGTGCCGGCGCTGGACCTGCCGGGGCTGGACGTGACCGCGGTGGCGCGCGGCTACGGCTGCGCCGCGGAGGTGGTGGAGTCGCTGGACGGGCTCGGCCCGGCGCTGGCCACCGCGCTCGCCGCCGACCGGCCGACCGTGCTGCCCGTGCCGATCAGCACCGACGTGCCACGGATCCTGTAGGGGTCAGCGGCGTACGACGAGCGGGGTGCCGCTGGCCACGTCGAGCACCGCCCGGTCGCCGAGGGGCGCCTTCAGCGTGACGGTCAGCGGCTTCATGACCAACTGCATGGTGCACGCCCCGGTCGAGCGGACCACCCCGGCCCCGAGCACCACGACGTCCTCCCGCTCCAGCACCAGCGGGGTCGGCGGACCGTCGCAGGCGCCCGTGCCGACCCGGTAGTCGATCCGGTTCCCGTTCACCGCCCGCAGGTCGGTCGCCGCCACGACACCGTCGTCCGCCGGGCGGCTCGGCGCGATCCCCTCCGGCGCGGTCCCGACCGCGCTGGGCGCCACGGCGAGGCGCGCCACCGGCACCCGGAGGCCCTCCACGGTGAACAGCCAGGCGGGCACGTCGGCCTCGCCCCGGCTGGTCCGCACCGACGCGCTGCCCAGTGTCACCGCGGTGACCGTCAACGGCACGCACGGGCTGGGCGCCTGGGTGGCCACCCAGCCGTCCGGGCCGGGCTCGATGGTCGGACCGCCCTTGGGCCGCCCCGGCCCGGGCGTGCTCGGACGGCCCTCGCAGGGAGGTGGGTCGCCCTGGTCGAGCTGGGCGTACGCCTCGGCGGCGCTGACCAGCGGGACGCGCAGCGTGCCGTCCGGGAAGCGGATCGTCCCCTCGGCGGGCCGGGCGGTCGGGACAGCGATCTGGTCCCGGTACCAGCCGTTGAGGAAGGCCTGCTTCGTCTCGTCGTCGAATCCGGGGTCGCCGGTCAGCACGGTGGCCTCGTCGAGCGGGACGTACCCGCTGTGCCACGCGGGCCCGGGGCGCCACGCGTCGGCCACCTCGGTGGCCCGCTGGTCGAAGGCCTCCCACCGGTGGTCGGGGCCGGAGACCGACGGACCGCCGGCGGCCGGCGGGCCGGCCGGGTCGGCGCCGGGCGCGGCGCAGCCGGCCAGGACCAGGAGCGGTAGCCCGAGCAGGGCGAGAGAGCGACGCATGCCGGTTGGACGCGGGCCTCCCCCGGCCGGTTCCCCCGGTCAGTCCTCCCCGCCCAGGTCGGCCTGGTACGCCTCCCAGAGCAGGTCCGCGCCGCGCTGCCGGTGCCGGTCGAGCGCCCGCAGCAGGTTCCGGGCCTGCTCCCGCAGTTCCTCGGCGGGCACCGAGGGCAGGCGCACCGCGTGCTGGAGCGCGGCGATGGCCGCCGCGATGGCGGTGTGCTCGCCGGCCAGCAGGCGTACGCCCCGGTCCAGCCGGGGCGCCTGGTAGAGCAGTTCGGCGTAGAGGCCGGCCGGGCCCTCGGTGAGCCGGACGTGCTCGGCGAAGCCGCGCCGGACCGGGCCGAGCCGGCCGACCATGTGCTCCCGCCAGCGCGGCTCGGCCGGCGCCGAGGCGAGCGCACGGGCGAGGCTCCGCAGGTCGCCGGGGAGCGGGGGCCGGGGATGGGGCACGGCGGTGACGGTGGACGGCTGCTGGATCGGATTGGTGGCCATGGCACCTCCCGCGCTGCTGCGCTACCGCGTACAGCGATGGTGAACCCGGGTTCCCGAGCTGTCCAGGAGGGGTGGAAGCCTCATCTGCCCCATCCGCCCCGGCGGCCACAGGGGCCTCTACAGCCCCAGCGGATTCGCCGCCATGTCCCGCAGCCGACCGGCGAGGGCGTGCACGTCGGCGTCCCGGCCCTGGTCCGGCCGGCCCGCCGTGATCGCCTCGGCGAGCGCCCGCAGCTCGTACGCCGGGAGGTTGCCCAGCCCCGGGCCCTGCAACGGGATGGTGACCCGCCGGCCGCTGTCCCGGTCCCGGGCGATCAGGCTGGGCACCCGCACCACGCCGTCGTCACCGACCCGGTGGGCGATCGTGCCGCCGTGCACCTCGGCGGTGGCCAGGTCGACGGTACGGATACCGAGCGCGCCCCGGACCGACGCCCGGGTCCCGTCCAGCCAGGCGGCCGTGCGCAGCACCCGCAGCACCAGGTAGAGCCCGAGCAGCAGGAACGGGAGCCCGCAGAGCCCGGCGTAGCGCAGCGGCGTGGGCGTGGCGGCGGCGCCGTCGTGCAGGTCGGGCGGGAGCAGCTCGGGCGGCAGGTCCCGGACGTCGTCGTACGAGGGGACCGGGTCGCCGAAGCCGGTGACCCGGCGCAGCAGGTCCTCGGCGACCAGCGGCAGCAGCACGAAGGCCGCGCCGAAGGCGGTGAACAGCACACCCACCACGACGGCCATCGCGCGTTGGCCGGATGCCGCGCCGACGGAGAGTCGGATCCGCTCGTTCGTCACAGGCGGAGCCTAGAGCGCCGGCTCAATCGGGCCCGGACACGACTGTGCGCCCCGGTCCGTGGACCGGGGCGCACAGGTCAGGTGGTGGAGGTGCCGGGAATCGAACCCGGGTCCTTCGCCGCCTTGTCAGGGCTTCTCCGAGCGCAGCTCGCTATGCCTCTACTCGGCCCCTCCGATCACGCGAGCGAGTCGGTGTGACGGGCCCAGTCGCTGATTAATCTCGCCGCACGGACCCCGCGACCGGGTCCGGTTGGCCAGCCTTCTAGCTGATGCCGGCTAACTGGGTCGAAGGCGCTCCCAGGCCGACAGACTTGCTACTCGCCTCAGGCGGCGAGAGCGAAGTCAGCGCGATTGTTCTTGGCGCTTATTGGTTTCCGACGAACGATTCTCGAGACGACGTCGGCTTCCTCGGCTCGCTTCCCCTGCCGCAACGTACGAAGTCGAAACCAGTCACCCCCTCGACGGGCTGCCCCTGTCGGCAGCATCACCAAGCCTAACGCCTGGCGCAACCGGATTCATTCCGAGGCCGGCCCGAAGCCCGGCATCCGGACAAACCCGGACATCCTACTCAGCCATGCCCTTGCCGCGCCGGCCCACCACCCGGGCGATCTCCCGGTCGGCGTCCCGCTTGGCCAGGTCCTGGCGCTTGTCGTACGACTTCTTACCCCGGGCGAGGCCGATCTCCACCTTCGCCCAGCCGTCGGAGAAGTAGACCTGCAGCGGCACCATGGTGAGGCCGCTCTCCCTGGTCTTGCCGATCAGCCGGTCGATCTCCAGCCGCTTGAGCAGCAGCTTCCGGGTCCGCCGGGGCTCGTGGTTGGTCCAGGTGCCCTGGGTGTACTCCGGGATGTGCATGCCGTGCAGGTAGAGCTCGCCGTCGCGTTCCTGGGCGAACGCGTCGACCAGCGACGCCCGCCCGGCCCGCAGCGACTTGACCTCGGTGCCGGTCAGCGACATGCCCGCCTCGTACGTGTCGAGGATGGCGTAGTCGTGCCGCGCCTTCTTGTTGGAGGCGACCACCTTGCGACCCTTTTCCCGTGGCATCGGCGCCACCTCCTTCCCGGTCCGTCCGCGGCAACCGGCCGCGGAGCGAGATCATGCTACCCAATGACAAGGACCCTCCCCCGCCGAATATTTCCGGCGCGGGAGGGCCCTCGGAGAGCCGTACCGGTAACTAGACCCGCAGGTAGAAGCGGAGCGTGACCCAGGCGGTAACCGCGCTGACCAGACCACCGACGGCGGCCATCAGCGGGAACGTCAGGAAGATCTCGGACCAGGAGATCGGGGTGATCAGGCCCTCCAGGGCCGCCATCGAACTCCCCGCCGCGAGTGTCTTCAACACGATCAACGCGATGAGGCCGAGGATCGAGCCGATCAGACCGGCGACCACCGCCTCCAGCACGAACGGCGCCTGGATGAACCAGTTGGAGGCGCCGACCAGCTTCATGACCGCGACCTCACGCCGCTTGCTGTACGCGGCCACCTGGATGGTGTTCGCGACCAGCAGCAGGGCGGCGATCGCCATGACGATCGCGATGGCCAGCGCGCCGTTCTGGAAGCCGGTGAGCACGCCGAAGACCTTGTCGAGCAGCTTGCTCTGGTCGACGATCGTGTCGATGCCCTCGGAGGCCTTGTACTCGTCGTAGATGTTCTTGTACTGCTCCGGGTTGTTCAGCGTGAGCCGGAACGACTCGGGCAGCTGGTCCGGCTTGACCGCGTTGACCAGGTCCGGCGCGTCCGCGTACATCTGCTGGAAGCGCTTGTACGCCTCCGTCTTGTCGACGTACGTGACCTCCTTGATCAGCGGGTCGGCCTTGAGCTTGGTCTCCAGGTCGGTGCGCTGCTGCTCGTTGACGTCGGTCTTCAGGAAGATCGAGACCTCGACGTTCTCGTAGTAGAGGTCCTTCATGTCACCGACCTTCTGGTACAGAAGGCCGCTGCCGCCCAGCATGAACAGCGACACCGCCATGGTGATGATCATGGCGAGGGTCATGGTGACGTTTCGCCACAGTCCGACCAGTACCTCGGACAGGACGTACTTCATCCGCATCGGGATATTCCTCCGGCTCTCCGGCGTGAGGTGTTCGTCGTCAGGGGCTGCGGGTCGTCAGCCGCTCAGCCGTAGACGCCGCGGGCCTGGTCGCGCACGATGCGGCCGCTCTCGATCTCAACGACGCGGCGCCGCATCTGGTTCACGATGTTGGAGTCGTGCGTGACCATCACGACGGTCGTGCCGGTGCGGTTGATCCGGTCCAGCAGGCGCATGATCTCGATCGAGGTGTCCGGGTCCAGGTTTCCGGTGGGCTCGTCCGCCAGCAGGATCAGCGGCCGGTTCACGAACGCCCGGGCCACCGCGACACGCTGCTGCTCACCACCGGAGAGCTCGTGGGGGTAGCGGTGCTCCTTCCCACCGAGACCGACCAGCTCCAGCACCTCCGGCACGACCCGGCGGGCGACCGCCTTGGTCTTGCCGATCACCTCCAACGCGAACGCCACGTTCTCGTAGGCGGTGCGGTTCGGCAGGAGACGGAAGTCCTGGAAGACGCAGCCGATGGAACGCCGGAAGTGGGGTCGCTTCCAGGAACGCATCGACGTGACGTCCTTGCCGTTGACCACGACCCGCCCCTTGTTGGGGGTGACCTCGTGCAGCAGCAACTTGATGATCGTGGACTTGCCGGAGCCGGATGGACCGATGAAGAAGACGAACTCGCCCTTCTCGATCGAGACGGACACGTTGTCGAGCGAAGGCCGGGACGCCTTCGGGTACGTCTTCGTCACTTGCTCAAGCTGAATCACGGGTCGAGAGTCTACGCGGTGTAACCGGGGAGCCAAGCCCCCCGCCCCTCCGAAGCGAGTCGCGTCATCGATTCAGCCGGTCAGACAGAGATCGATGACGCGCTGCGTCGGAGATCGATCACGCACCGTCAGCGGTGAGCTGCTGCTGCTTCCGCCAGCGAATACCCGCCTCGATGAAGCTGTCCAGCTCGCCGTCGAAGACCGCGGACGGATTGCCCGTCTCCTGCTCGGTACGCAGATCCTTCACCATCTGATAAGGGTGCAGAACGTACGAGCGCATCTGGTCGCCCCAGGAGCCGGCGGCGTCGGTCTTCAGGCCCGCCATCTTGGCCTGCTCCTCCTGCCGCTTGCGCTCCAGCAGCCGGGCCTGGAGCACCCGCAGCGCCGACGCCTTGTTCTGCAGCTGGGACTTCTCGTTCTGGCAGGTCACCACGATGCCGGTCGGGATGTGGGTGATCCGGACCGCCGAGTCGGTGGTGTTGACGCTCTGGCCGCCCGGGCCGGAGGAGCGGTAGACGTCGATCCGCATCTCGTTCTCGGGGATCTCGATGTGGTCGGTCTGCTCCACCACGGGCAGCACCTCGACACCGGCGAAGCTGGTCTGCCGGCGGCCCTGGTTGTCGAACGGGCTGATCCGGACCAGCCGGTGGGTGCCGGACTCGACGCTCAGCGTGCCGAACGCGTAGGGCACCTTGACCGTGAAGGTGGCCGACTTGAGGCCCGCCTCCTCGGCGTACGAGGTCTCGTAGACCTCGGTCGGGTAGCCGTGCCGCTCGGCCCAGCGCAGGTACATCCGGAGCAGCATCTCGGCGAAGTCCGCCGCGTCCACGCCGCCGGCGCCCGCCCGGATGGCGACCAGCGCCTCCCGGGAGTCGTACTCGCCGGAGAGCAGGGTGCGGACCTCCATCTCCTGGATGGCCTTGGTCAGCCCGGTGATCTCCGACTCGACCTCGGTGAGGGTGCCGGAATCGGACTCGGCCTGGGCCAGCTCCAGCAGGACCCCGGCGTCGTCGAGCCGGGAGCGGAGGCTGCCGAGCTTGGAGATCTCGCCGTTGACGTACGACAGCTGCGACGTCACCTGCTGCGCCTTGGCCTGGTCGTCCCACAGGTCCGGCGCGGAGGCCTCCTGCTCCAGGCGGGCCTTCTGCTCGCGAAGCTTGTCGAGGTCGAGCACGGCCTCGATGTTGCGTAGGGTGGCGTCGAGTTCCTTGAGCTGTTCGGCGTAATCGGCAGCGGTCACGACAGACAAGACTACTGCGCGTGCGAGCAGTGAGCTTGCGAGCCCCGCAGTCACGCGCGAAAAGTCGCACCGCCCAGGTCGCCCTGGCTGCGGCAGGTGGTCAGCCGACCGGGGCGCTCTTGAGCCAGGACAGCGCCGCGCGGTGGTAGGCGACGGCGAACTCCAGCGCGCTGGCGTCGTAGTCGTCGCCTTCCTTCTTGGCGTTCTTGACCTGCTCGCGCACCGCCGCCAGGGCCTCGGTGTGGTACTCGTTCGCCGAGGCGTAGAGGTTCTTGAGCTGGCTCGCCGAGTGCAGGTTGCCGAAGGCGATCCGTAGCGCTATCGGGTTACGGATGGTGTCCCGGCCCGGGTTCTCCGCGAGCCAGCGGGAGAATGTCCGTTTTCCGGCCGCCGTGATCGCGTACGGCTGGCTCAACCGCGGCCCGGGCTTGCCGAGCCGCACGAGACCCTTCTCGGCCAGGACCGGAAGCTCGCGGTAGACCTGGCTGCGGGTCATCGACCAGTACGGCGCCAGCCGGCGCTCGGCGGCGGCCATCAGTTGACCGCCTGTCATCGGGCCGTCGTGCAGCAGGCCCAGCAGGGCCGCCGCCGTCGGGTTGACTCCGGATTCCGCCATGCCCTCTAAGCTGCCACTTTGTCGGACCTGGCGTCCAGGATTTGCCGTTTTCGCCGCCCTTCGGGTCGTCCGATGTGCACTGTCGGCCGACGACAGTCCGCCGGGGACGTCCGGCACCTCCCCCGCCCGGCCGGTCGCCGGTGACGCTGAGTGCGCCACCGGCGACCGCACGCAGGTCAGCCCATGTGCGGGTAGCCGTGCTCGGTCGGCGGGACGAAGGTCTCCTTGATCGTCCGCGGCGACATCCAGCGGACCAGGTTGTGCCACGAGCCGGCCTTGTCGTTGGTGCCGCTGGCCCGGGCGCCGCCGAACGGCTGCTGCCCGACCACCGCGCCGGTCGGCTTGTCGTTGATGTAGAAGTTGCCGGCCGCGTACCGCATCTTCTCCGCCACCTGGTCGACCACCCGGCGGTCGGTCGCGAAGATCGACCCGGTCAGCGCGTACGGCGCGATCGACTCGGCCTGGTGGACCACCTCGTCGAAGCGGGCGTCGTCGAAGACGTGCACGCCGAGGATCGGGCCGAAGTACTCGGTGGTGAAGGTCTCGTGCGCGGCGTCCGAGCACTCGAAGAGGGTCGGCCGGACGAAGTAGCCGACCGAGTCGTCGGCGGTGCCGCCGGCCAGGACCCGGCAGCTGTCGTCGCCCTTGATCAGCTCCAGCGCGGCGGTGTGCCGGCCGAACGCCTTGTCGTCGATCACGGCGCCGCCGAAGTTGCTGAAGTCGGTGACGTCGCCGTAGGTGAGCGAGTCGGCGGTGGCGGCCAGCCGGTCGCGCAGCCCGCCCTCCCAGATGGACCGGGGGATGTACGCCCGCGAGGCGGCCGAGCACTTCTGGCCCTGGTACTCGTAGGCGCCCCGGATCAGCGCGGTGTGCAGGGCGTCCACGTCGGCGCTGGTGTGCGCGACCACGAAGTCCTTGCCGCCGGTCTCGCCGACCAGCCGGGGGTAGCCCCGGTAACGGGCGATGTTGTCGCCGACCGTCTTCCAGAGGTGCTGGAAGACCTTGGTGGAGCCGGTGAAGTGGATGCCGGCCAGGTCCGGGTCGGCGAGTACGACGTCGGAGACCTCCTCGCCGCGCCCCGTCACCATGTTGATCACGCCGGGCGGCAGGCCGGCGGCCTCGAACAGCCGCATGGTGAAGTGGGCGGCGAACTGCTGGGTCGGGCCCGGCTTCCAGACCACGGTGTTGCCGAGCAGGGCCGGCGCCGAGGGCAGGTTGCCGGCGATCGCGGTGAAGTTGAACGGGGTGACCGCGTAGACGAAGCCCTCCAGGGGCCGGTGGTCGAAGCGGTTCCACACGCCCGGCGAGGACAGCGGCTGCTCGGCCAGGAGCTTGCGGGCGAAGTAGACGTTGAACCGGAGGAAGTCGATCAGCTCGCAGGCCGAGTCGATCTCGGCCTGGACCACGGTCTTGGACTGGCCCAGCATGGTGGCCGCGTTGAGCGTGTCCCGCCAGGGACCGGAGAGCAGGTCGGCGGCGCGCAGGAAGATCGCGGCGCGCTCCTCGAACGGCAGCGCCCGCCACATCGGCGCGGCGTCCTTGGCGGCCTTGACCGCGGCACGGGCGTCGTCGTGGGTGGCGTGGCCCGTGACGCCGAGCACGTGGGCGTGCTTGTGCGGCTGGACCACGTTGATCGGGGCACCGGCGGCCATCCGCTGCTCGCCGGCGATGGTCATCGGCAGGTCGATCCGCTCGGCGGCCAGGTCGGCCAGCCGCCGCTGGAGCCGCTCCCGCTCGGCGCTGCCGGGCTCGTAGGTGTGGACCGGCTCGTTGCGCGGCTCGGGTACGGAGAACACGGCGTCCATCACAGGCTCCTGTGCGATCTCGACGGCGGTGGCGAAATCGGACCCGCGGGCGCCGGCCGGGTGGCCGGGTCGCCGGGCGCCGCTCGCGGGGTACCGGTCGCGGCGGCGGGACCTCGGCCAATTCTTCCATGCGAGGGGGCCGGGCCCACCTCCACCGCCCCGGTTCGGGTCGCCTCGGCCGCCGCACCCGGACGCCACGCCCCACACCGGACCGTAGGCGACAAGCCGCTCTCTCCCGACGAATCCTCGGTCGGCCCGATCGCTCGCCTGTGATCCGTCACCGCCCGGCCCGGCCAGCCAGGATCGACGACACCGACGGGCCGGGCCCGGATCAGGGCCCGCCGGGCCGCGTACGCTGGATGACCGGTGACCTGCCCGGCCGTCGCGGCCGACCCGGCGTCCGTCGAGAGGGAGACGATGAGCAAGCAGCCCGGCAGCTCCACGGCCGCGGAGCCGGACCAGCCCGCCACCGAGCGGACGGTCCCCACGCCGGCCGGATCCCCCTCGGACGGGAGCGCCGGGGCCGCGCCCGCCGCCGCTGGGCGCCTCGCCCACGCGCCCGGCGCCCTGGTGCTGGCCGTGCTGTCGCTCGGCTGGCTGGCCGCCATGCTCTGGTCCACCCGGGCGGCGATCGCCTCGGCCGCGGCCGGGGTCACCGCGCTCAGCCTCTCCGCGTACGCCCTGCCCGGCGTGATCACCGCCGCGCTGGTCGCCGGCGCCGCGGTCGCCCTGGCGGCGACCAACCGGCTGGACCGGGCCACCCTGCGCTTCCTCGTCGCCGTCGGCGCCGGCCTGCTGGTCGGGCTCGCCGCCGCGATCGCGGTGAACCTGACGTACGCCGACAACGCGACCACCAACACCATCGCCGGCACCACCGCCGCCGCGGCGATCATCGGCGGGGCGGCGGCCGGTGTGCGCACCGCCCGGGTGGTCGGCGGGCTCGCCGCCGCCACGCTGGCCGCGCAGGTCTTCGTGGTGGCGTTCAGCCGCGCCCGGGACCCGCTCTCCGACCTGTTCGGCGCCGGCGACACCCAGCAGTCGGTGCTCGACGCCGCGAAGTGGGTGTCCCGGACCGAGTCCCTGCTCGCCGGGCTGATCGCCGGTCTCGTGGCCTATCTCTACCTGGCCTGGGCCCGCCGCCGCGCCGAGCGACGGGGCGCCGCCGACGCGGAGCCGCGCTGGCCGGCGTACCTCGTGGCCGGGGCCGGCGCGGGCCTGCTCCTGCTGCTCACCGAGGTGATCATCCGGGTCGGCGGGCGCGGGTTGCTCGACCTGGCGGCCGCGCTCAGCGAGGCGGACCAGGTGGCGCAGACGGCGCTCGGCACCTCGCGGGTGGACAACGGCATCTGGGTGCTCTTCGTGGGGGCGCTCACCACGCTCATCCTGTTCGGCCGCACCCTGGGCCCGCGCGCCGTGGAGGACGAGGACGAGTCCGACTCCTGAGGCGCCGCGGCGTCAGGAGACGTCGCGCAGCAGCAGGTCCAGCTCGGTCACGTCGTACCACTCCAGCTCGTGGTCCTCGGCCCCGTCGACGGTGAACTGGGCGTCCGGGTCACCGGCCTGCGCCTCGGCCACCACCTCGGCGGCGGCGGCCACGTCGTCGACCGCGTCCCCGCCGTCCACGTGGATCGCGGCGACGGACTTCACCGGCACCGGACCGGAGAGCCGGACCACGCTGGAGCCCAGCTCGCCGCCGACCCGGCCGACCGCGCGGGCCGGCAGGTCCACCGAGACGACGACCCGCCGGCGGGGCGCGCCCGGATCGGCCCGGAGCAGCAGCAGGGCCTCCTGGGCCGCCCGGGTGAAGGCGACGTACTCCAGCTCCTCCTCGTCACCCTCGGCGTACCACTCCCGCAGCTCCGGGGTGACGGCGTGCGCCTCCTCGCCGGCCAGGCCCTCCTCGCGCAGCCGGGCCAGCATGGGGACGGTCGCCGGCACGTACACCCGGACAAGCTCGTCGGTCACGGTGTCTCCCCGCCCTCAGGCCGCCGGCCGGCGGACGCCGGCTCCGGGCGCCGATCATGCCGTACGCCGTGACCGTCATACACCCCGCACCCGTCGCGGAGAAGTTCCACGCCGGTGTGTCCCCCGGCCGGATTCGCCGCGCCGGGCCTGGGGCGATCCGGCTCCTGATGGCAAACTGAAGCAAACGTAGCCAACCCCGGGAGTCACCGTGGAGCCGAGGTTCCTGCTGCTGTCCGACGTGGCCGCCGAGCTGAACGTCTCGGACTCGCAGGTCTACCACATGGTGCGCAGCGGAGAGCTGCCCGCCATCAAGATCGGCGGCCGGGGCCAGTGGCGCGTCGAGCGCGCTCAACTGGAGCAGTACATCCAGCGGAAGTACGCCGAGACGGCCGAGTGGGTACGCGGCAACCCGCTCACCGACCGCGACGTGGAGTGACCACGCGATGGCGTACCGGCATTGACGGTGAGCGTCGCCCTGCCCGAGAATGAGGAAGAAGCGAAGGCAAACGAAGGCAAACGCAATGAACAGGGGTTGAGGATGGCCGACACCCGCCGCCCGCTGGCACCGCGTCCCCCCGTCCGGCTCCGGCCCGCCCCGCCGCTCGACCCGCCCTGCACCGACCAGGATCCGACCTGGGGCGACACCTGGGGCAACGTGGACCAGCTCGCCCTCGACCTCTTCGACCCGCGTCGCCGGGACCCCGACCGTCCCGCCGGCCGCGCCGCCGACCGGTCGACCGGCCGGGGCGCCGACGTCCGGCCGGTGCCGGCCGGGCCGGGGCGCTCGGCCGGCCCTCCGCCCGCCGCCCTGGTGACCGCGACCCCCGAGGCGGCCCGGGCGGCCCACCGGTTCGTCCGCACCTTCCTGGAGATCGCCAACGGCTACCGCCCACCCGGGCAGCTCCGGCCGCTGTGCCTCCCCGAGGCCGCCGCGCGGGTGACCGCCGAGCTGACCCGCGCCGCCCGCCGGGTGGGCCCGGCACGCCGCCGCGCCGCCCGGCCGGTCCTCCACCTCCGCCGGCTACGGGTGTGCGAGCCCCGGACCGGCGCGGTCGAGGCCGCCGCCGTGCTCGCGGGCGCCGGCGGCGCGAGCTGGGCGATCGCCCTGCGCCTGGAACACCGCCGCGGCGCCTGGCTCTGCACCGTCCTCGACGCCCTCTGATCCCGGCCCGGACCACGGCTGGAGACGGCGACGGGCCCCGGCCGGTGGCCGGGGCCCGTCGGGGCTGACGCTGGTCAGTTGCCGCCGTTGGGGGCGCCGTGGCAGCGCTTGTACTTGCGGCCGGAGCCGCACGGGCACGGCGCGTTCCGGGACGGGCCCTCGCCCGCGCCGTCGACCTGGCCGGGCGCGGCCCGCCGGGCCGTGCTCGCCGCGACCGCCTGGCCGCTCGCCCCGGCCGTCCGGCGCGGGGTGGAGGCGGCGGGGCGCTCCGAGGTCTCGGGGCGGCCGATGCCGAGCGCCGGCGCCTGCTCCTCGGCGCGCTCGAGCACCGGCGCGCCACGGCCGGCCTCGCCGTCGACCGACGGCGCCGAATACTGCAGGCCCTGCTGCTGCGGGGTGCGGTTGAGACCCTTGGCCCGGACCTCCACCGGCTTCTCCAGCAGCTGCACCTCCTCGGCCTCCGGCTCGGGCTCCTCGACCTGCACCTCCAGGTTGTAGAGGAAGCCGACCGTCTCCTCCTTGATGCCGTCCATCATGGTGGCGAACATGTCGAAGCCCTCGCGCTGGTACTCGATGACCGGGTCGCGCTGGGCGTAGGCCCGCAGGCTGATGCCCTCCTGGAGGTAGTCCATCTCGTAGAGGTGCTCGCGCCACTTGCGGTCGATCACCTGGAGCAGGACCATCCGCTCGAGCTGGCGGACGGCTTCCTCGCCGAGCTGCTCCTCGCGCCGGTCGTACGCGGCGTGCGCGTCCTCCTTGAGGCGGGCGAGCAGGAAGTCCTGGTCGAGGCCGGCCCGGGAGCCCACCTCCTCCTCCAGCTCGTCGATGGTGATGCCCACCGGGTAGAGCTGCTTGAGGTTGGACCAGAGCTGCTCGAGGTCCCAGTCCTCGGCGTAGCCGTCGCTCGTGGCGCCCACCACGTACGCACCGACCACGTCGTCGATCATGTTGCGGACCTGCTCGGAGAGGTCCTCGCCGTTGAGCACCCGGAGGCGCTCGGCGTAGATCACCTGGCGCTGCTTGTTGAGCACCTCGTCGTACTTGAGGACGTTCTTGCGGATCTCGGCGTTCTGGCCCTCGATCTGGGCCTGGGCGCTCTTGATCTGGCGGGTGACCATCTTCGACTCGATGGGCACGTCCTCGGGGATGTTGAAGCGGTCCATCACCGCCTCGACGGCACCGGCCCGGAAGCGCTTCATCAGGTCGTCCTGCAGCGACAGGTAGAAGCGGGACTCGCCCGGGTCACCCTGCCGACCGGCGCGACCGCGCAGCTGGTTGTCGATCCGGCGGGACTCGTGCCGCTCGGTGCCCAGCACGTAGAGGCCACCGGCGGCGGCGACCTCCTCCGCCTCGGTGTCGCAGGCCTGCTTCCAGGTGGGCAGGACCTCCTCCATCGCCTTGGCGTACTCCTCCGGCTGCTCGACCGGGTCGAGGCCGCGCTGGCGGAGTTCGTTGGCGGCGAGGAACTCGGGGTTGCCGCCGAGCAGGATGTCCGTGCCGCGGCCGGCCATGTTGGTGGCGACGGTGACCGCGCCCTTGCGCCCGGCCTGGGCGACGATCTCCGCCTCCTTGGCGTGGAACTTCGCGTTGAGTACCGAGTGCGGGATGCCCCGGCGGCGCAGCATGTGGGAGAGGATCTCCGAGTTCTCCACCGAGACCGTGCCGACCAGCACCGGCTGGCCGTGCTCGTGCCGCTCGGCGATGTCCTCGACCACGGCGTTGAACTTGGCCTTCTCGGTCTTGTAGATGACGTCCGCCCGGTCGAGCCGGACCATCGGCCGGTGCGTCGGGATCGTCACGACGCCGACCTTGTAGACCTTGTTGAACTCGCTCGCCTCGGTCTGGGCCGTGCCGGTCATGCCGGAGAGCTTCTCGTAGAGGCGGAAGTAGTTCTGGAGGGTGATGGTGGCCAGGGTCTGGTTCTCCTGCTTGATCTCCACCCCCTCCTTGGCCTCGATCGCCTGGTGCATGCCCTCGTTGTAGCGACGGCCGTGCAGGATGCGGCCGGTGAACTCGTCGACGATGAGGACCTCGCCGTCGCTGACGATGTAGTCCTTGTCGCGCTTGTAGAGCTCCTTGGCCTTGATCGCGTTGTTCATGTAGCCGACGAGCGGGGTGTTGACCGACTCGTAGAGGTTGTCGATGCCGAGCCGGTCCTCGATCTTGGCGACACCGCGCTCGGTGATGGCGATGGTGCGCTTCGCGTGGTCGACCTCGTAGTCGCCCTCGCCGTCGGTGCCGGGCTGGAGGCGGGCCACCACGGAGGCGAACTCCTGGTACCAGCGGGCGGAGTGCTCGGCCGGGCCAGAGATGATCAGCGGGGTCCGGGCCTCGTCGATGAGGATCGAGTCGACCTCGTCGACCACGGCGAAGAAGTGCCCGCGCTGGACCAGCTCCTCCTTCGACCACGCCATGTTGTCGCGCAGGTAGTCGAAGCCGAACTCGTTGTTGGTGCCGTAGGTGATGTCGCACTCGTAGGCCGCACGGTGCTCGGAGGCCGGCCGGTTGGGCAGCACCACGCCCACGGTGAGGCCGAGGAACTCGTGCACCCGGCCCATCCAGGCGGCGTCGCGCTCGGCCAGGTAGTCGTTGACGGTGATCACGTGCACGCCCTTGCCGGCGAGCGCGTTCAGGTAGACCGGCATGACCGAGGTCAGGGTCTTGCCCTCACCGGTCTTCATCTCGGCGATGTTGCCGAAGTGCAGCGCCGCGCCACCCATCACCTGGACGTCGTAGGGCCGCTGGCCGAGCACGCGGGCGGCGGCCTCCCGGCACACCGCGAACGCCTCGGGCAGCAGGTCGTCGAGGGTCTCACCGTCGGCGAGCCGCTCCCTGAACTGGTCGGTCATGTCCCGCAGCTCGTCGTCGCTGAGGTTGACGTAGTCGTCCTCGATCGAGTTGACGGCGGCGGCGATGGCCTTGAGCCGACGCACCATACGGCCCGCGCCAGCGCTAAGGACCTTTTCCAGAATCGACACGGATCAACGCTCCCCTAGACAGTCTCGAACCATCGTAGGCGCTCCGACGCGGCGATGGTCACTGGTGGCGGCGGTCCGGGCCGGCGAACCCGACATAACGCCAGGCGGGGGCGCCGAGCGGGCGAGAATCGGGTTACGCCGTACGCGAACGATCCGGCACGATGGCTCGGGTGGAGCCTGTGGAGATCACCGAGGACGGCCTGCTGCTGCGACCCTGGCGGGCGGAGGACGCCGACGCGGTGCACCGCGCCTGCCAGGATCCGGACATCCAGCGCTGGACCACCGTACCTCGCCCGTACCTGCCCGAACACGCCCTCGCCTTCGTGACCACGATCAGCGGGGCGGCCTGGGCGGACGGCACCGGTGGGCCGTTCGCGGTCTGCGACGCGGCGACCGGCGAGCTGCTCGCCTCCTGCGGGCTCGTCTCCGTCGACCGCGGCCTGGACTCCGCCGAGGTGGGCTACTGGACCGCGCCCTGGGCCCGGGGCCGGGGCGTGGCCGTGCGCGCCACCCGGGCGGTCGCCCGCTGGGCGTTCGACGCGCTCAAGCTGCGCCGGCTGATCTGGCAGGCCGAGGTCGGCAACCACGCCTCCCGGCTGGTCGCGCTCCGGGCCGGCTTCCGGGTCGAGGGCGAGCTGCGGTTGGCCCATCCGGCGGTCGACGGCCGCCCGGAGGGCTGGATCGGTTCCCTCTTCCCGGCCGATCTGGCCGCGCCCGGCGAGCCCGCCCCGTACGGCCCCGACACCCTCCAGGCGCGCCGGGCGGCGGTCTACCGCCGGCCCCAGCCGGTCCTGTTCGCCACCGCCGGCACCACCGAGCTGCGCCTGCGCGCGTTCGAGGAGCGTGACATCGACGCGCTCGTGACCACCTGCCGGGACGAGGACACCATCCGCTGGACCACCGTGCCGCACCCCTACCGCCGGGAGCACGCCGAGGGCTTCCTGCGGGACATCGCCGAGGCGGCCTGGGCCCGGGGCACCGGCGCCTCCTACGCCGTCGCCGACGCCGAGGACCGCTACGTCGCCTCGATCGACCTGCGCGTCTCTCCCGGCGACCCGCTCGTCGCCGACGTGGGCTTCATGACCGCGCCACACGCCCGGGGCCGGGGCTACCTGCCGGCCGCGCTGGCCGCGCTCTGCGCCTGGGGCTTCACCACGCTCGGCCTGGCCCGGATCGAGTGGCGGGCCAACGTCGGCAACACCGCGTCCCGCCGGGTCGCCGAGAAGGCCGGCTTCACCGTCGAGGGCACCCTCCGCGGCGGCGTCCAGCACCGCGGGGAACGGCAGGACGTCTGGGTCGGCGGGCTGCTCCCGGAGGACCTGCGGTGACGCCGGAGACCATCGAGGCGCACGGGGTGCGGCTGCGGCCGGACCGGCTCACCGACGTGACGGACCTGGCCGCGGCCTGCGCCGACCCGGCCATCCGGCGGTTCCTGCCCGGCCTGCCGGACCCGTACACCGAGGAGAGCGCCCGGTGGTGGATCACCGAGGGCGCGCCGGCGGTCCGGGCCACCGGCGGCGCGACGTACGCGATCGCCGACCCGGCCACCGACCGGCTGCTCGGCGCGGCCGGCCTCAGCCACCCGGTGGCGGAACGCCGGCAGGCGGAGATCGGCTTCTGGGTCGCGCCGTGGGCGCGCGGCCGCGGCGTCGCCACGGCCGCCACCCGCGCGCTGGCCGAGGCGGCCTTCGCCGCCGGCACCGTCCGGCTCGAACTGCTCGCCCACGAGGAGAACACGGCCAGCCAGCGGGTGGCGCTGGCCGCTGGATTCCGGCACGAGGGGGTACGCCGGTCGGCCGGCCAGGGTCGGGGCGGTCGGCACGACCTGGCCGTCTGGGTACGCCTCGCCGGCGACCCGCCCGGCCCGACCGCGCGGCTGCTGCCGGACCTGCCCGGCGGCCGGCTCACCGACGGCGTGGTGACGCTGCGGCGGCTCGGGCCGGAGGACGCCGACCCGTGGTACCGGCTGCACACCCGGCCCGAGGTGGTGGCGAGCCGGGTCCCGCCGGTGCCGCCGGCCCGGGAGGCGATCGAGCGGCGCTGCCGGCTGGCGGAGAGCCACTGGCTGGCCGGCCGCTCGGCCGACCTGGCGATCGTCGACGCGGCGACCGGCGCGGTGGCCGGCGGCTGCGCCCTCGTGTATGACGAGCCCGCCACCGGCCAGGCCATGCTCGGCTACAGCATGCTGCCCGAGGCGCGCGGCCGGGGGCTGGCCACCCGGGCGGTGGGCCTGGTGGCCGGTTGGGCGTTCGACGTCGGGCTGGCCCGGCTCTGGGCCGGCACCCGGCCGGAGAACATCGCCTCGCAGCGGGTGCTGGGGAAGGCCGGCTTCGGCCGGGAGGGACTGCTGCGCGGCCGGCTTCCCGGCCCGGACGGCACGCGGGTCGACTCGCTCATCTTCGGCCGGCTGGCGGGCGACCGCGCCGGATGACGGCGGAAGCCGCGGTGGTCGCCCACCACGGCTTCCGGCCGGTGTTGTCCCCGCGGGGTGGTCAGGGTCCGGTGTCGAGCGAGATGATCCCGTAGTCGTAGGCGTGCCGGCGGTAGACCACGCTCGGTCGGCCCGACTCCTTGTCCTGGAACAGGTAGAAGTCGTGGCCGACCAGTTCCATCTGGAACAGCGCGTCGTCGACCGTCATCGGCTCGGCGGGGTGCACCTTCGCCCGCGCGATGTGCCACGGCTGGTCGTCGTGTTCCTCGTAGCCGCCCTCGTCGGGCCGTTCCGCGACGGCGGTGGCCGTCGCGTGCCCGTTCAGGGTCGCCAGGCCGGGCCCCTCCAGGTCGGCCACCGGCAGGTCCGCGGTGGCGGCGGCCACGGAGAGCGGCGCGTGCCGGCCCCGGTGTACGCGGCGGCGGTCGGCCGCCCGGCGGAAGCGGGTGTCCAGCTTGGCGATGGCGGCATCCAGCGCGCTGTAGAAATCATTCGTGCAGGCCTCGGCCCGGATCACCGGACCGCGCGTCACGCAGGTGATTTCCACCCGCTGGCAATGATCGGCCTGGCGCGGATTGCGCTCGTGGAACAACTCGACGTCCACGCGAATGAGCTTGTGGTCGTAGCGTTCGATCTTTGCGAGCTTTTCGGCTACGTGTACCCGGTAATGGTCCGGCACTTCGACGTTACGGCCCTTGACCACGATGTCCACGTGACCTCCCTTGTTCGGACGGTCGTTCGGTCCGGATCTTCCGGTCGACGCGCCCTGGGAGAACCCCGTTCGGCGTCGACCGATGATGTACGGCTCCGCCTCCTTCCAATGCCGGGGGAAGGTTGGCAACCCTCCTACCCCCGACACGAAAACGCTAACGCCTGTTCGGCCACCAGTCACCCCCAGTTGCCGGGAGAGGCCGCGAAATTTAACAGCTCATACACCATGGGGTGAAACGGAAACACGAAGCGTCACTGATGGTGCCGCTTTTGCGTTGCGGCGAGCACGGCCGCGGCCTTTGGCGTCATTCCCGCTTCGCGCAGGACGCGGCTCACCGCGGCCAGCGTGGCCCCCGTGGTGACGATGTCGTCCAGCAGCACCACCGGACCGGCCACCCCGCGGGTCCGGCGCAGCCGGAACGCCGCCTCGGCCGCGGCGGCCCGACCGGCGCTGTCCAGCGCCACCGAGTCGGGCCGGGGCAGCGCGCGCAGCGGCCGGAGCACGCGTACCGGCCAGCCGGCCGCGCCCAGCCGGGCCGCCGCGTGGCGGGTCAGCCGGTCCAGGTGGTCGCCGTACCGGGCCCGGGCCGCCCGCGCGGTGTCCGGCACCGCCACCAGGGTCACCGGGCCTCGCCCGCCGGCCGCGGCGGCGACCACCTCGGCCAGCAACGCGCCCAGCGGCCGGGCCAGCCCGTGCCGGCCCCGCTCCTTGTACGCCAGCAGCCCGTTCCGCAGCGCGCCCGCGTACGGGCCGAGGGCGACGCAGGGCGGCAGGCCGGCCGGGGCCGGATCGGGCCGGGTCGGCGCGGGGACCAGCGCCTCCAGGTCACGCGCACAGCCCGGGCAGAAGCCCTGCCGCAGGCCGGGTACGTGCTCCCCGCAACCGGCGCACCCGGCCGGCAGCACCAGGTCGGTCAGATCCGACCAGAGTCCGCCCAGGCCCGGCACCGGCGCCTCAGTAGAGGAAGAAGGGTGCGGTCGGGTTGGTCGCCCGGCTGCCCGCCGGCACGTCCAGCACCTGTTCGCGCTTGATGATGTCGGGAGGATTGTTCCGGAAGGCCGCCCGGTTCGCCTCGTACATGTACGACAGCGACGGCAGCCCGCCGACCGCACCGCCCGGGTACGCGGCCAGCTGGGTCACCTCGGCGCCGATGTCCCGCTCGAGCGCGGTCTCCTCGCCGCCGTCGACGCTGACCTGGTGGATCGCCGGCCGGCGGTCCGGCTCGTTGCCGGCGAGGACCAGCTCGTTCTCGGTCAGCCAGTCGACGGCGCTGATGCCGGTGAGCAGGGTGACCACTCGGCGCGGCTGGCCCACGCTCACCACACCGCCGTCGACGCTGACCGCGGCCACGTAGAGGACGCCCCCACTGACCAGCGCGATCCGGTGCCCGTCGAGGGACCCGGCCACCGCCACGACCGGGCCCGGGACGGCCAGCCGGACGACGCTCATCGCCGCAGCATCGTCGAACCGGTAGAGCTTGCCGTCGGCCGCCACGAGACCGGCCGGGTGGTCCTTGTCCATCGAGCGCAGCCAGGTGGGCCGGCCGATCGCGCCGAATGCTCGGGCACCGCTGTTGAACACGGTGACCGGGTCCGGGCCGGATCCGACCCGCAGGCGCTGCCGGCGGGCCGTGTCTGTGACCACCAGCGCGGCCAGCACCTGATCACCGGCGTGCGCGAGCGCCGCGGAGACCACGTTCCGGTTGTCGGCGGGCGAGAGCGGGACGGCGGCCCGCGGCTCGTTGCCGATGGCCAGCGGACGGATCGCGCCGTCGTAGACGCTGAACCGCGCCGGGACTCCTCCGGTCGGGTACGCGGCGTGCCCCGCCCGCTCCTGCTGGAGGTCGACGGTGCGCCGCTTCTGGTTCTGGATCTTCAGATCGAGCTGGCCGTTCAACTCGGGCAGCGACCAGGCCAGCTGGGTGGCGAGCAGGCCGAGTCGCTCGTTGTTGGCCCCGGGCATGGTGAGGTTGACCTCCCAGTGCCCGTCCGCGCCGGTGGCGTTGTTGATCGGCCGGGTGCCGTCGGGCAGCCCGGTCACGCCGGAGGCCAGCCAGTCGGACGGGCGGCCGGTCAACCACTTCACCACCTCGGTGACCCGACGCTCGGCCGGCACCGACGAGGGCAGGTAGCGCAGATCGGGCACCAGACGCGACCGGTCCGGGTTCCAGAAGTAGATGGTGCGCGACCGGTAGTACTCCCGCAGCGCGGTGTCGCTGACCAGCAGCACGTTCGGCACGGCGGTGAGGAGCAGCCCCGGGCCGACCGGGTCGGCCCGGCGCAACTGGAACACGTACTCGGTGTCGAGGGCCTCCGGCGGCGCCAGCGTGCCGTCCGCGCGCAGCACGCCGACCTGCTGCACCTTGACAGTCACCCGGCTGGTGCCCTGGTTGTTCGGCGGGGTGACCTCGGGCTTCTCCCGGAGCCGGACCACGGTCAGCTCGATCTCGCTGCTCTGCTGCTTCTCCGGGAGCAGGCTCTTCGACTCCTGCGCGATGAACTCCTTGGCCCGGGCGTACGCCTGCTCGCGCTCACCGGCGGCCGCCGCCCGCAGGTAGTTCTCGATGAACGGGCCGGGCTCGACGCTGTCGCTCCGGGTCGGCGGCCGTGCGGGGCTGCCGTTGACCGCGCCGGATTCGGCGGCCGGACCCGAGCCGTCGACCTGCACCTCGCTCTCGTTCGGGATCCCGCAACCGACCAGCCCGGCCGGGAGCAACGCACCGGCCAGCAGCGCGGCCAGCGCCCGCCGCCTCATGACGTCACCTCCGCCCGGTCGCCCGACTCCGCCGGCCCGACGGCCAGCGCGCCCGCGCCGCTACCCGGACCGATGGCGAGCGGGCCGCCGTCGCGCGGACCGCCGAACGGCAAGGTGGCGTCGGCCGGCACGAGCCGCAGCGGCGAGGTGGTCAGCCGGTCCCCGGCGCGGGCCGGCAGGGTCAGCCGGAACTGGGCGCCCTGCCCCGGCGCCCCCCACGCCTCCAGCCAGCCGCCGTGCAGTCGGGCGTCCTCCAGGCTGATGGAGAGGCCCAGCCCGGTGCCGCCGGTCTGCCGGGCCCGGGACGGGTCGGCCCGCCAGAACCGGTTGAAGACCAGCTTCTCCTCGCCGGGCTTGAGCCCGACGCCGTGGTCCCGCACGGTGATCGCCACCGCGCTCTGGTCGACGCCGAGGGTGATCCGCACGGGCTTGGCCTCCCCGTGCTCGACGGCGTTGCCGACCAGGTTGCGCAGCACCCGCTCGACCCGGCGCGGGTCGACCTCGGCGATCACCGGGCTGTCCGGCAGGTCCAGCTCGATGGCCACCCCGACCCGCTCGGCCAGCCCGGCCAGCCGCTCGGTCACCCGGTGCACCACCGGCACCAGGTCGGTCGGCTCGCTGTCGAGCATGGCGAAGCCGGCGTCGAAGCGGCTGATCTCCAGCAGGTCGGTGAGCAGCTCCTCGAACCGGTCCAGCTCGGCCTGGAGCAGCTCGGCGCTGCGCGCCACCGCCGGGTCGAACTCGTCGCGCTCGGCGAAGATCAGGTCGGCGGCCATCCGGACCGTGGTCAGCGGCGTCCGCAGCTCGTGCGAGACGTCGGAGGTGAAGCGGCGTTGCAGCCGGGACATCTCCTCCAGCCGGAGGATCTGCCGTTGCAGGTTGGTCGCCATCTGGTTGAACGACGCGGCGAGCAGGGCCAGGTCGTCCTCGCCGTTGACCACCATCCGCTGGTCGAGCAGGCCGGCGGAGAGCCGCTGGGCGGTCCGGGCCGCCACCCGCACCGGCGTCACCACGAGGCGGGTGACCAGGGCGGCCAGCAGGCCGAGCAGCAGCACCAGGGCCGCGCCGGTGGCGACCACGGTGGCCCGGGCGTCGGCCGCGGTGGCGTCCTGGCGGGACAGGGGCACGAGGTAGTAGAGCTCCAGTTGGCCGAACCGGGTGGGCACCGGGGAGCCGTAGACCAGGTATTTCGTGCGCTGGCCGCCGAGCGAGCCGGTGCGGATCTGGTGGGCGACTTTGCCGGCCGCCACCGAGGAACGCAGCTCCTGGCTGATCATCGGGCGCACCTGCACGTCCGGGGAGGTGCGCGGCGCGATGTTGGTGAAGTTGTCGGCGGTGATCGCCACCACCACGCCGCTGGTCTGCGCCGGGTCACCGCCGGCCAGGTAGTTGACCGTGCCGTCGATGGTGTCCTGGAGCTGGGCCTCCTGCGGCTGGCTGTAGAGGTTGAACTGCTTCGAGGCGTAGTCGCTGCCGTTCTGCAGCCGCAGCAGCACGTCGGTCTCGGCGTTCTCCAGCAGGATGTTGGTGAGCTTGTCGGCGATCAGGAACGCGAAACCGCCCACCAGCAGGCTGGACGCCACCAGTGTGATGGTCACCACACGGAGCTGGAGCGACCTCCGCCAGGTCTGGTGCGCCCCGGCGGCGAGCCGGGCCGTGCGACCCGCCAGGAGGCGCCACAACGCCCGCGCGGCACGGAGCCGGCGGGGCGCGATGGTCGGCGAGTCGCGGGGCGGGGAGGTCACCACAGTGCTGACCAGGCTATCCGGTGCCCGCCTTGTAACCCACGCCCCGAACGGTGAGGATGATTTCGGGTCGCTCCGGATCCGGCTCGATCTTGGCGCGCAGCCGCTGCACGTGCACGTTGACCAGGCGGGTGTCGGCGGCGTGCCGGTAACCCCAGACCTGCTCCAGCAACACCTCGCGGGTGAAGACCTGGCGCGGCTTGCGGGCGAGCGCGACCAGCAGGTCGAACTCCAGCGGGGTCAGCTTCACCTCCTCGCCGTCCCGGCTGACCGTGTGTGCCGGCACGTCGATGGTGATCTGGTTGCCGGGCGGCCCGATGGTGAGCAGCTCCGGCGCCACGTCCTCGCCCCGGCGCAGCCGGGCCCGCATCCGGGCCACCAGCTCCTTGGGCTTGAACGGCTTGACCACGTAGTCGTCGGCGCCGGACTCCAGCCCGAGCACCACGTCGACCGTGTCGCTCTTGGCGGTCAGCATGACGATGGGCACCCCGGACTCGCCCCGGATGGCCCGGGCCACGTCGATGCCGCTCATGCCGGGAAGCATCAGGTCGAGCAGGACGATGTCGGGCCGGCTGTCGCGGAACGCGGCCAGCGCCCGTTCCCCGTCCGCCACGAAGGACGGCACGAAGCCCTCGCTGCGCAGGACGATGCCGAGCATCTCGGCGAGTGCGGGGTCGTCGTCGACCACCAGTACCCGGGCTCTCATGGGGTTTATCGTTCCATCCCCGTTCGTTGAAGAGGGTTCGGCGTCTTCACGGCACCGTAGCGCCGAGGGCGGCCCGGCACCACAGCTGACCGCGTGGCGCGCCCGGACGGACGGGTCCACCGGACGCGGACGTGCCGTGCAACCATGATCCCTCGGGCGTGTCGCCGCCCGCCACCTCCGCCCGCCCGCCAGGAGTACCCGTGCCCGACGTCGGCTCGACCGCGGTGCTCCCGCGCCGCCCGCTGACCGTCGGCGAACTGCTCGACTCGGCCGTCCTGCTGCTGCGCGACCAGGCCCGGGTGCTCGTCCCGCTCGCCGTCCTGCTGGCCCTCGGCGAGCAGGCCCTGCTGCACCCGCTGCGGGTGCTGGCCGGTGCCCGGCCGCCCGAGTGGTGGCCCGACCCGGACCGGCTCGGGTGGTACTGGCTGCTGCTCGCCCTCGGCGCCGGCACCGAGGCGATGATCATCGCGCTGCTCGGCAACCCGGCCGCCCGGGCCGCCGGGGCCGCGCTGCTGGGCCGCCGCAGCGGGCCACGCGAGCTGCTCCGCGACGCCCGCTGGGTCGCCACCCTGCTGGCCGGAGCCGCGGTCGGGTGCATGGTCCTGCTCGCCGGGCTGGCCGGGCCCGCCTGGTTCGTCGCGTACGGGCTGCTCGGCGCGCTGGTGCCGGTGCTCGTGGTGGACCGGGTGCCGGCGTACCGGGCGCCGGGGCGGGCACTGCGGCTGGCGGTCCGGGTCGGGGGGCGGGCCGCCGCCATCCGGCTGCTCGGCTACCTGGGCTGGTGGCTCATCCGGCTCGGCATCGGGCTGGGTGTCTACCACGGGCTCGGGCTGCTGCGCCTCTTCGACGTCTCCGCCTGGGCGCTGCCGGTCGCCACCGTCGCCTGGGTGGCGGTGAACGCGGTCGCGTACCCGGCGCTGGCCTGCCTGGACGCGGTGCTGCACCTGGAGACCCGGATGCGCACCGAGGGGCTGGACATCCGGCTCTCCCGGGCCCCGGCCCCGGAACCCGTCCTGCTGGCGGTGCCCCGGTGAGCCGGTGGTGGACCGAGACGGCCGCCGCGCTGGGCGACGCCGTGCCACTGCCGCTGGCCGCCCTGCTCCTGCTGGCCGGGGCGCTGCTGGTCGCGCTGGCCTGGTACTCGTTCCCGATCTGGGTGCCCCGCCGGCTGCCCCGGATCGGCCGGCCCCGGCTGCCCCGGCTCCGACTGCGCCTGCCCCGGCTGCGCCTGCCGCGGCTGCGGCTGCCGAAGCTGCGACTGCGGAAGCTGCGGCGCCGCCGGGCCCGGCCGGACGTCGCGGTGGTGCCGGTGCCCGCGCCCCGGGCGGCCGAGCCGGCGACGGCCACCCAGGCGGGCCTCGCCGACCGGCTCGCCGCCGAGGGCCGGTACGCCGAGGCGGTCCGGGAACGGCTGCGCGAGATGGTCCGTCTCCTGGTGGCACGGCAACTGGTGGAGCCCCGCCCCGGGCTGACCGTCACCGAGCTGACCGCGGCCGTGGCCCGGGTCCGGCCCGAGGTGCGGCCCACCCTGCACACCGCCGGGGCGATCTTCTCCGACCTCTGGTACGCCCAGCGCCCGGCCACCGCCGCGCATGATCACCGGATGCGGGACCTCGCGGCCGACCTGCGGCGCGAACTGGCCGCCGAGGGGGAACTCCGGTGACCGCCACCCTCGACCCGGCCCGGCCGGCGGCTCCGCCCACGCCTCGCCGTCGGTGGCATCGGATGCTGGTCCCGATCGGGCTGGCCGTGCTGCTGATCGTGACCACGCTGGTCCTGCACGCCGTGGACCAGCCCGACCCGGACGACCCGGGTTTCCTCGCGCCGGCCGCCGCCGGCGACGACGGGGGCAGCCGGCTCGCCGAGGCGCTGCGCGGGCAGGGGGTGCCGATCCGCCGGGAGACCGACACGCTGGAGGCCCTGCGGGCCGCCGGAGCAGGCCCCACCACCCTCTTCGTGCCCGCTCCGGACCTGGTGCACCCGGACACCCTGGCCGCCCTGACGGTGCTGCCGCCCGGCAGCCGGCTGGTGCTGGTCGAGCCGTCCCGCCGGGTGCTGACCGGGTTGGGTCTGCCGCTCGAACCGACCGACCGCCGGTGGGCGACCCGGGCCGTGCCGCCCGACGCCGACGGCGGGCCCTGCCGGCTGCCCGAGGCGCTCCGGGCCGGCACCGCCGCCGTGGACCACCAGCGCTACGCCGGGCCGTCCGGCGCCGACCGGTGCTACGCGGGCGCGCTGCGGCGGATCTCCTGGGGCACCGACGTGGTGGTGGTCGGGGCCAGCGACCCGTTCCGCAACGACCGGATCGACGAGTGGGGCAACCGTGCCCTCGCCACCGGCCTGCTCGGCGGCGACCGCCCGCTGGTCTGGCTCGACCTGCCCGGCCCCGCGCCCGCGCCGACCGGCACCAGCTGGTCGCCGAGCCCGGACGACGGCGGGACGCCCCGGCCCCGGGACACCGGCGACCGCGACGACCGGGCGGACCCGCCGCCGAGCTGGCACAACCCGCTCTGGGACGCGTTCCCGCCCTGGTTCTGGGCGATACTGGCCCAGCTCGCCGTGGCCGGACTGCTGCTGGTGCTGTGGCGGGCCCGCCGGCTCGGCCCGCCCGTGCCGGAGCCGCTGCCGGTGACGGTCCGCGCCGCCGAGACGGTGCTCGGCCGGGCCCGCCTCTACCGCCGGGCCGGCGCCCGGGACACCACCGCCGCCACGCTGCGCGCCGCCGCGCTGGACCGGCTGCTGCCCCGGCTCAACCTGCCCCCGGACACGCCGCCCGACGAGGTGGCCGCCCGGGTCGCCGCGCACGCCGGGGCCGACCCGGAGCGGGTGGCCGAGCTGCTGCACGGCGCCGCCCCGGAGGACGACCGGGAGCTGCTGGAGCTGGCCCGCGACCTGGACGCCCTGACCCGTACCCTGGCCCCCCACCCGACCGAAGGAGACCCCCGGTGACCGGACCCGTCATCGCCGCCGCGTCGCCCACCGCGCAGCCCGACGCCCGCGCCGCCCTGCACCGGCTGCGGGCCGAGGTGGCCAAGGCCGTCGTCGGCCAGGACGCCGTCGTCACCGGCCTGGTCATCGCGCTGCTCTGCCGGGGGCACGTGCTGCTGGAGGGCGTGCCCGGGGTCGCCAAGACCCTGCTGGTACGCACGGTGGCCGGCGCGCTGGACCTGGAGTCCAAGCGGGTGCAGTTCACCCCCGACCTGATGCCCGGCGACGTCACCGGGTCGCTGATCTTCGACCCGCGCACCGCCGCCTTCACCTTCCGGGAGGGGCCGGTCTTCACCAACCTCCTCCTCGCCGACGAGATCAACCGCACCCCGCCGAAGACCCAGTCAGCGCTGCTGGAGGTCATGGAGGAGCGGCAGGTCTCCGTCGAGGGCGAGCGCCGCCCGCTGCCCGACCCGTTCATCGTGGCGGCCACCCAGAACCCCGTCGAGTACGAGGGCACCTACCCGCTGCCCGAGGCGCAGCTCGACCGGTTCCTGCTCAAGCTGACCGTCCCGCTGCCCGGGCGGGACGAGGAGCTGGGTGTGCTCCGCGCTCACCACGCCGGGTTCGACCCGCGCGACCTGCGCGCCGCCGGCGTACGCCCGGTGGCCACCGCGGCCGACCTGGCCGCCGCCCGGGCGGGCGTGCACGCGGTGCACGTGGCCGAGCCGGTGCTCGGCTACATCGTGGACCTGTGCCGGGGCACCCGGGCCGCCCCGGCGCTGGAGCTGGGCGCCTCGCCCCGCGGCGCCACCGCCCTGCTCGCGACCGCCAAGGCATGGTCCTGGCTGGCCGGCCGGGACCACGTCACCCCGGACGACGTGAAGGCGGTCGCCCGGCCCACCCTGCGGCACCGGCTCCGGCTGCGCCCGGAGGTGGAGCTGGAGGGCGTGACCGTGGACGCCGTGCTGGACGCGGTGCTGGCCACCGTGCCGACACCGCGATGACCTGGCGGGCGGGTCTGCTGCTCGCGGTGAGCGCGGCCACCCTGCCGGCCTGGCCGGCGCCGTTCCTCGGCGTCGCCGTCCTGACCGCGGGAGTCCTGCTGCTGGTCGCCCTCGACTGGGCCCTCGCGGCGCCGCTGCACGGGGTCACCGCCACCCGCGCCGGTGACCGCGCGGTCCGGCTGGGCGGCACCGCGACGGTCACCCTGCACCTGGCCAACACCTCCACCCGCACCCTGCACGCCCAGGTACGCGACGCCTGGGTGCCCTCGGCCGGGGCGCGGCCCGACGTCCCCGCCGGGCAGGTGCGCACCGTCGCACCGGGCGGCACGGCCACGCTGCCGGTCCGGCTCACCCCGACCCGGCGCGGCGACCGGCCCGCGGTGGCGCTGACCGTCCGCTCGCTCGGGCCGCTGCGGCTGGCCTTCCGGCAGCGCACCGGCCACCCGGCCACACCACCGTGGACGCTGCGGGCGCTGCCCCGCTTCGACTCGCGGCGGCACCTGCCCGAGAAGCTGGCCCGGCTCCGGATCATCGACGGCGTCCAGGTCACCCGGGGGCGCGGCCACGGCACCGAGTTCGACACCCTCCGCGAGTACGTGGTCGGCGACGACGTGCGCTCGATCGACTGGCGGGCCAGCGCCCGCCGCTCCGACGTGCTGGTCCGCACCTGGCGGCCGGAGCGGGACCGGCGGCTCGTGTGCGTGCTGGACACCGGCCGCACCTCGGCGGTCCGGCTCGGCGACGAACCCCGGCTGGACACCGCGATCGACGCGGCGCTGCTGCTCACCGCGCTGGCCGCCCGGGCCGGCGACCGGGTCGACCTGCTCGCCGCCGACACCGCGATCCGGGCGCGGGTGACCGGCAGCGGCCGGCCCGCCCTGCTCGCCCGGCTGGTGGACGCGGTCGCCCCGCTCCAGCCGGCACTCGTGGAGACCGACTTCGAGCTGATCGCCGGGGAGGTGCTGCGCCGGGAACGGCAGCGCAGCCTCGTGGTGCTGTTCACCGCCCTGGAGGCCGGCGCGCTCGGCGAGGGCCTGCTGCCGGTGCTGCCCCGGCTGGCCGCCCGGCACCGGGTGGTGCTCGCGGCCACCCACGACCCGGTGCTGGCCGGGCTCACCACCACCCCGCCCGCGAGCCCCGACGACGCGTACGCCGCCGCGGCCGCCTGGCGGGCCCTCGCCGAGCGGGACCGGGTCCGGGCCGCCCTGTCCCGGCACGGGGTGACCGTGGTGGACGCCCCCGCCGACCGGCTCGCCCCGGCGGTCGCCGACACCTACCTGCGGCTCAAGTCCCTCGGCCAGCTCTGACGGCCCGCCCGCCGAGCAGCAGCGCGTACGCCAGGAAGGCCAGCCAGGCCGTGGCGCCGATCGCCACCCGGACGGCGACCGGCAGCGGCGCCGGGGTCACGAACGCCTCCAGCAGCGCGGAGACCGCGAAGAGCCCGACCAGGCCGGCGGCGACCACGATGGCCGAGCGGCCCGCCTCGGCGACCGCCCGGCCCCGGGTCAGCTGGGCCGGCGGCGCGATCCAGGCCCAGGCGGTCCGCAGCCCGACCCCGGCGGCAACGTAGATGCCGGTGAGCTCCAGCAGCCCGTGCGGGGTGATCATGCCGAAGAACACGTCGGCCCGGCCGTAGGAGACCATCACCCCGCCGACCACGCCGACGTTCAGCGCGTTCTGCCAGAGCAGCCAGAACACCGGCACCACGAGCACCCCGGCGGCCAGGCACTGCGCGGCCAGCCAGGCGTTGTGCGTCCACAGGTGGAACGCGAACGTCGGCGCGTGGAACTCGGTGTAGTAGCCGGCGAAGCCGGAGTCGACGAGCTGCCGGGCCGCCTCGGCCCCGATGAACGCGGCGGCGGTGTCCGGGTGGCCGGCGACGAACCAGATGAGGAAGCCGGTGAGCGCGCTAAACCCGGTGGCCACCGCGCACCACCAGGGCCAGGCCCGGTAGAGGGCGGCCGGCAGGTCGGCCACGAGGAACCGGCCCACCGCCGCCCAGGAGGCCCGGGGGCGGCCGGTGATCCGGGCCCGCGCCCCGAGCACCAGGTGGGAGAGGCGGCCGACCAGCGCCGGTTCCGGGGCCCGGCTGCGCAGCGCGGAGAGGTGGGTGGCGGCCCGCTGGTAGAGCGCCACCAGCTCGTCCACCTCCGCCGCGTCCAGCCTGCGCCGGCCGGTCAGCTGCTCCAGCCGCCGCCACTCGGCGCCGTGCTCGGCCACGTACGCGTCCAGATCCACTCGTCCTCCCCCGTCCGGCGCCCATAGTGTTCACTGTGCGAGTGCGCGCGCAACCTCCCCCACCGGCACCGTGGGCCGACGCCGGTCTGGTCAGCGGCGAGGCGGTGGAGCTGGACGTCCGGGCGGCCCGGCTCGGCTCCCGGGTGCTCGCCCTGCTGATCGACCTGGTGGCGCAGCTCGCGGTGGCGCTGCTGCTCAGCGCGGCGTTGTCTGTGCTGGTGCTCAGCCTGCCGGGGGACATCATGGACGCCGCGCTGGCCGGCGGGATGCAGCTCGTGCTGCTGGTGCTGGTGCTGGTCGGCTACCCGGTGCTCATGGAGCGCTTCGCGGGCGGCCGGACGCTGGGCAAGCTGGCCGTGGGGCTGCGGGTGGTCCGCGCCGACGGCGGTCCGGTCGGGGTCGGCCAGTCGCTGACCCGCGCGCTGGTCGGCGTGGCGGTGGAGTGGCCGGGGCTGGTGCTTCCGCTGCTGAGCTGGGCGGCGAGCGTGACCGTGATGCTGAGCGACCCGCGCGGGCGGCGGCTGGGCGATCTGGTGGCCGGGACGCTGGTGGTGCACACCCGGGGCGCCGGCGGGTGGCGGCCGGCCCCGCCACCCGTGCCGCCGCTGCTCGGCTGGGCGGGCACCCTCGACCTGACCCGGGTGGACGACGGGCTGGCGCTGGCCGTCCGGCAGTACCTGGGCCGGGTGCACCAGCTCGCCCGGCCGGACCGGGTCCGGCTGGGCCGGGAGCTGTGGGCGGAGGTCGCGGCGGTCACCTCGCCGCCCCCGCCGTGGTCCGCGCCCGAGCCGGCCTACCTGGCCGCCGTGCTGGCCGAGCGGGGGCGCCGGGCCGCGTACCGGCTGGGGCGGTCCCGGGCGGTCACCGCCACGCTCTGGCCCGAGCTGATGCCCGCGCCGGCCACCGCGCCGGCGCCGGCCGTGCTGCGGCCCGCCGCGCCGTCGCGCGCGGTCCCCCACCAACCCGATCCGGTACGCGGACAGCCCACCTCGGTCGACGCCCGGCGCTGACCCGGTCAGGAGAAGAGCGCCCGGCCCCACCAGTCGGCGGCGTCGCGGACGCCGGGCGGGCAGGCGAACAGGCCGCTGGAGACGTGCCGCAGGTATTCGTTCATCGCGTCGTTGCGGGCGAGCCGGGTCTGGATCGGCACGAACTGCCGGCGCGGGTCCCGCTGGTAGGCGATGAAGAAGAGCCCGGCGTCGAGCCGGCCCAGCCCGTCCGAGCCGTCCACGAAGTTGTAGCCGCGGCGCAGCAGGCGGGCGCCGTCGTTCTGGTCGGGGTGGGCGAGCCGGACGTGCGCGGTCTCGGCGATCACCGGCTCGCCGTCGTCGCCCTTGGCGGCGAAGTCCGGCTCGTCGAACTCGGCGCGCTTGCCGAGCGGCGCGCCGCTGCCCTTGGTCCGCCCGACGATCATCTCCTGCTCGGCCAGCGGGCTGCGGTCCCACGTCTCGACCAGCATCCGGATCTTGCGGGTGACCAGGTAGGACCCGCCGGTCATCCAGTCGGCGCCGTCCCCCGGCTGGGCCCACAGCTGCTCGCGGAGCAGGTCGGCGTCCTCGGCCTTGAGGTTGGCGGTGCCGTCCTTGAAGCCGAACAGGTTGCGCGCGGTGGCCTGTCCCCGCGACGTCGAGGAGGTACGCCCGAAGCCGAGCTGGGACCAGCGGACGCTCACCACGCCCATGCCGATCCGGGCCAGGTTGCGGATGGCGTGCACCGCCACCTGCGGGTCGTTGGCGCAGGCCTGGACGCAGATGTCGCCGCCGGAGAGTTCCGGCTTGAGCGCGTCACCGGCGAAGTGCGGCAGGTCGGCCAGGGCGGCGGGCCGCTTGTCGGCGATGCCGAACCGGTCCCGGCCCTGGGCGTCGCGGAAAAGCGTCGGGCCGAAGCCGACGGTGATGGTGAGCTGCGACGGGGGCAGCCCGAGCGCCTCGCCCGTGTCGTCCGGCGGGGCCTCCGGCACGCCGTCGACCGCGCCGATCACCCCGGCGTCCTTGCCGGCGGTCATCCGGGCGGCGGCGGCGGTCCACTCCTGGAGCAGCGCGACCAGCCGCGCCCGGTCCTTGGTGATGACGTCGAACGCGACGAAGTGCAGCCGGTCCTGGGCCGGGGTGGTGATGCCGGCCTGGTGCTCGCCGTGGAACGGGACCGCGCCGGCCGCCGTCTCGGTGGCGGACGCCTGGTCGCCGCCGCCGAGCAGGGCGCCCGCGCCGACCGCCACCCCGGCGACGCCGGCCACGCCGGCTCCGGCCAGGGTGATGGCCCGGCGCCGGGACACCCCGGTCCCGCGGGTCGGCTCGTCGGTGCTCGGTTCGCTCATCACGTCACCTCCGGACCCGGTCGTCATCGGGCGACGACCGCGGCCACCTTGCTGATCGGCTCGGCCAGGGCGTTGATGCTGTCGGACAGTTCCTTGAGCTCGGCCTTGCTGAGCTGGGTGTGCAGCTTCCAGCCGTCGCCGGCCCGGTGCTTGCCGAGGGCGGCCTCGACGGCGGCGAACTCGGTGTCGAGCTGCTTGACCAGGTCGGGAGAGCGCTGCTCCAGGGCGGGGCGCAGCGCCGCGATGGCGGCCTTCGAGCCCTCCAGGTTGGCGTTGAAGTCCCAGAGGTCGGTGTGGGAGTACCGCTCCTCCTCGCCGGTGATCTTGCCGCTGGCGACCTCGTCGAGGAGGGCCTTGGCGCCGTTGGCGAGCTGGAGCGGGGTGAGCTTCTCGGCGTTGGCCTTCGCCACGATCGCCTTGACGTCGACGAGCAGCTGGTCGGCGATGGCGCCGTCCTTGCTGATGTCGCCGGTGGTCCACAGGTCCTTCTCGATCCGGTGGAAGCCGGTGAACTGCATCCCCTCCTCGACGACCTCCTCGCGGCCGTCGATCTTCGGGTCGAGGTCGCCGAAGCTCTCCGCGACCGGCTCGATCCGCTCCCAGTAGGTGCGGGCCACCGGGTACAGGTCCTTGGCCCGGGCCACGTCGTTGGCCTTGACCGCGGCCACGAACTCCTCGGTCCTGGTGAGCAGGGCGGCGGTCTGGCTCTGCACGTAGCGCTGGTAGCTGGCGGTGGCCTGGCCGAGGGCGGCGTCGGGGGCGACGGTCGCGACGGTGCCGCTGACCTTCAGCGCGCCCCGGATGCCGCGGCCGCTCATGCCGGGCTTGCAGGCGGTCTCGTACGTGCCGGCGGGCAGTTCGACGCGCAGCTCGCGGCTCAGGCCGGGGGCGATGTTCTCCACCTCGCCCATCACCCGGTCACCGGCGGCGTAGACGTAGAACTCGTTGACCTTGGACCCGGAGTTGGTCACCTTGAAGGTCACCTGCCCGGCCTCGATCTCGGTGCTGTCGACCTCGCAGGCGCTGTCGGTGGCCTTGACGGCGATCGGACCGCCCGCCTTGGCGTCGGAGTCGTCACCGCCCCCGCATCCGGTCAGTCCGGCGACGACGAGCACCCCGGCGGCGGCGGGCACGACGAATCGAGTGGTACGCATCGGTGGTGTCTCCTCGGAAACGGGCAGGTCAGGCGCGCTGGGGCGCGGTGTCGGTGGAAGCCTCGGTGGCGGCCGGCTCGGCCGGCGTGGTCGCGGCGTCGCCGGCCGGGGTCGGCTCGGGCGCGGCGGCGCTGGCCGGCGGGGCGGCGGGCGCGGCGGGCCGGGCCGGGGCGGCCGGCTTGCGCAGGAAGAGGACGAGCACCGGGACCGCGAAGGCCACCCAGGCGATCGTCTCCAGCACGGTCGGCGCGGCGGTGATGTTGAACATGCCCGCGAGCAGCGCGCCGTACCAGGCGTTCGGGTCGAGCGTCGAGGAGATGTCGAAGGCCTGGTTGTTGAGGCCGGGCAGCACGCCGGCCTCCTGGAAGTCGTGCACGCCGTACTTGAGGATGCCGGCAGCGACCAGGATGAGCAGCGCGCCCGTCCAGGTGAAGAACTTGCTCAGGTTGATCTTCAGGGCGCTGCGGTAGAGCAGGAAGCCGATCACCACGGCGGTGGCCACGCCGCCGGCCAGGGAGAGCAGCGCACCGGCGCCGGTGCCGCCGGCCGCGCTCTGCGCGGCGGAGTAGAAGATGAGCGCGGTCTCCAGGCCCTCCCGGATCACCGCGAGGAAGGCCATGCCGGCGACCGCGAGGGAGCCGACGGCGAGCGCCTCGGTGAGCTTGCCGCGCAACTCGCCGGCGATCGTCCGGGCGGCCTTGCGCATCCAGAAGATCATCCAGGTCACGAAGACCACGGCGGCCACCGAGGTGACGGCCTCGAACAGCTCGCGGTCCTCGGAGCGGGCCAGCAGCGAGGTCGAGGTGTACTCGATCAGCCAGCCGAAGACGACGGAGAGCACCACGGCCAGGCCGACGCCGGCCCACACCTGCGGCAGCCGGTCACGCCGTTGCGACTTCACGAGGAAGGCGACCAGGATGCTGACCACCAGGGTCGCCTCCAGGCCCTCCCGCAGGCCGATCAGGTACGTGGCGAACATCGGTACTCCGTAGTCAGTAAGGCACGCCTCAGTTAACTTAGGGCAGCCATACCTTCCTCCTGATCCGGCCGGCCGTCAAGTCGTTCATGGCCATGTCACCCGGACCGTCCGCAGCCCGACACGCGCAGATCACCGCGGCTTTCCCCGGCGTACGCGAAGGGGACCGGGACGGCCGCGTGGCGGCCGGCCCCGGTCCCCTCCGGGCGTGAACTCAGTAGCGGTAGTGCTCCGGCTTGAACGGGCCCTCCGGGGACACGCCCAGGTAGGCGGCCTGCTCCTTGGTGAGGGTGCTCAGCTTGGCGCCGAGCGCGCCCAGGTGCAGCCGGGCGACCTTCTCGTCCAGGTGCTTGGGGAGCACGTACACCCCGACCGGGTACTCGTCGGTCTTGGTGAAGAGCTCGATCTGGGCGATGGTCTGGTTGGCGAACGAGTTCGACATCACGAAGCTCGGGTGACCGGTGGCGTTGCCCAGGTTCAGCAGGCGGCCCTCGGAGAGCACGATGATGGCGTGGCCGTCCTCGAAGCGCCACACGTCGACCTGCGGCTTGATGTTCTCCCGCGTCACGTCGGCGCGCTTCGACAGGCCGGCCATGTCGATCTCGTTGTCGAAGTGGCCGATGTTGCCGACGATGGCCTGGTGCTTCATCCGGGCCATGTGCTCGTGAGTGATGACGTTGAAGCAGCCGGTCGCCGTGATGAAGATGTCGGCCTGCTCGACCACGTCGTCCAGGGTGGCCACCTGGTAACCGTCCATCGCCGCCTGGAGGGCGCAGATCGGGTCGACCTCGGTCACCACGACCCGGGCACCCTGGCCGCGCAGCGACTCGGCGCAGCCCTTGCCCACGTCGCCGTAGCCCATGACGACGGCCATCTTGCCGCCGATCAGCACATCGGTGGCGCGGTTGATGCCGTCGATGAGCGAGTGGCGGCAGCCGTACTTGTTGTCGAACTTGCTCTTGGTCACCGAGTCGTTGACGTTGATGGCCGGGAAGAGCAGCGTGCCGGCCCGGTGCATCTCGTAGAGCCGGTGCACGCCGGTGGTGGTCTCCTCGGTCACGCCCTTGATGCCGGCGGCGATCCGGGTCCAGCGCTGGCCGTCCTCGGCGAGCGAGCGGTGCAGCAGCTGGAGGATGACCGCGTATTCCTCGGAGTCGGCCGACTCGACCGGCGGCACGACGCCGGCCTTCTCGAACTCGGCGCCCTTGTGCACGAGCAGGGTGGCGTCGCCGCCGTCGTCGAGGATCATGTTCGGGCCGTGCCCGTCGGGCCAGGTGAGCACCTGCTCGGTGCACCACCAGTATTCCTCCAGGCTCTCGCCCTTCCAGGCGTAGACCGGGACACCGGCCGGGGCCTCGGGGGTGCCCTCCGGGCCGACGACGATCGCGGCGGCGGCGTGGTCCTGGGTGGAGAAGATGTTGCAGGACGCCCAGCGGACCTGCGCGCCGAGCGCGACCAGGGTCTCGATCAGGACGGCGGTCTGGATGGTCATGTGCAGCGAGCCGGTGATGCGGGCGTCGGCGAGCGGCTGGGCGTCGGCGAACTCGCGACGGATCGCCATCAGGCCGGGCATCTCGTGCTCGGCGAGCCGGATCTCCTTACGCCCGAACGCGGCGAGCGACAGATCCGCCACCTTGTAGTCGCCCTCGGCGAGGGTGCTCGGCCGGGCTCCGGACGACGCGCCACGGGGGGCCGCCGGGAGGGTGCTGGTCATGGAAGCTCCTGTCGAACGATGACTGCGCAGCCTTCCACCTTACGCGCGTGGACTTCTTCTCCCCGGCCCGGTTGGCCGACGGCGCGGTGACCGGTCGGCGGACAGCGCACGGGGCGGTCGGTCGTGAACGGACTTTCCGCTCACGGCCCGGCCGCCCCGTGCATCCCCCCGGTTTGGTTCCCCCGCGCGCCGCCGAGACCTTCGTCGCGACAACGCTGCGTACCCATAGAGTCACACCGCGTCATGACCCCGTCAAGCCATTTCGGGAAAGTCGGACTTGATGGGCGGGCCGATCGCTCAGCGGACGCCGGCGGTGGCGACGAACCCCTCGCCGTCGCCGCCGAGCACCAGCGGGCCGCCCGCCGCGGCGCCGATCGCCGCCTGGCCGGCCGTCAGGGTGACGCGACCCACCCCGTCGTCCACGACGAGCTCGCCGGCGCGGCAGAGCACCACCCGCGGGCCGGGCAGCGCCAGCCGCGCCTCCGGGCCGCCGGGCGTCACCTCGACCCGGTGCAGCGCGAAGTCGTCCACCGGCACCGGCCAGGTCACCACCCCGGGCGCCACCGGCTCCGGCCGGACCACCGGCTCGTCGAGCACCTCGAAGCGCAGCACCCGCAGCAACTCGTCCACGTCCACCCGCTTCGGGGTGAGGCCACCGCGCAGCACGTTGTCGCTGGCCGCCATGATCTCGACGCCCGTGCCCCGCAGGTAGGCGTGCAGGTTGCCGGCCGGCATCCAGATCGCCTCGCCGGGCGCCAGCCGGACGTGGTGCAGCAGCAGCGCCACCACCACGCCCGGGTCGGCCGGGTAGTCGGCCGCCAGGGCCCGGGCCAGGTCGGCGTCCGGCCCGGCGACGTCCGCCGCCAGCACGTCCGCCACCAGCCCGGCCCGCTCCGCCGCCGGCCAGTTCAACAGCAGGCGTACGGCCTCCCGCAGCCCTGCCGGCCCGGTGCGCAGCGCCGCCACCACCGGTTCCAGCCCGGGTACGCCGAACGCCGAGATCGCCGCGGCCGACTCGGCCGGGTCGCGGAAACCGCACAACGCCTCGAACTCCGACAGCGCGACCAGCAGCTCCGGCTTGTGGTACGGGTCGACGTAGTTCACCCGGTCCGCGTCCGCGGCGTAGCCGGCCCGGGCCTGCGCGGCGTCCGGATGGGCCTGGAGGCTCAGCGGGGCATCCGCGGCCAGCACCTTCAACAGGAACGGCAGCCGGGTGCCGAACCGGCCGACCAGGTGCTCGCCCAGCCAGTGCGCCGGCTCGGCGTCCAGCAGGTCGGTGAGGCTGACGCGGCTGCCGTCCCGGTCCACGGTGGCCGGGGCGCCCGGGTGGGCGCCCAGCCACAGCTCGGCCTCCGGCCCGGCGCTCGGCACCGGACGCCCCTGCAACTCCGCGATCGCGGTGCGGGAGCCCCAGGCGTAGTCCCGGATCCGGCCCTGCAGCAGTTCCACGGTCAGCTCCCGGGCCGTCCGGCGACCTCGTCGCCCCCCGCGTCGCCGTCCGGCTGCGGGACGGCGGTGTGCGCCGCCTGCCCGGTGCCCGCCCGGTCCGCCGCCACGCTGTAGATGTCCGGCTCCAGGTAGATGACCCGGGCGATCGGCACGGCCGCGCGGATCCGCGCCTCGACGGCGTTGATGCCCCGGGCGAGATCCTCGGCGGTCTCGCAGGCCGGCACCCCGATCTTCGCGGCCACCATCAGCTCCTCCGGGCCCAGGTAGAGCGTCTTCATGTGGATGATCCGCTCGACCTCCGGCCCCTCGGTGACCGCCCGCTCGATCTTCGCCAGATCGTGGCGCTCCGCGCCCTCGCCGAGCAGCAGACTCTTGGTCTCGATGGCCAGGGTGATCGCGATGATCACCAGCAGTACGCCGATCATCGCAGTGCCGGCCGCGTCCCACATGCCGTTCCCGGTGATCAGGGTCATCCCCACGCCGAACAGCGCGAACACCAGACCGATCAGCGCGCCGAAGTCCTCCAGCAGCACCACCGGCAGCTCCGGGGCCTTGGCCCGGCGGATGAACCGCACCCAGGACTGGTTGCCGCGGATGTGGTTGGACTCCTGGATGGCGGTCCGGAACGAGAAGCTCTCCATGCCGATCGCGATCACCAGGACGGCCACCGGAACCCACTGCCACTCGGTGATCGGCTCCGGATGCTGCGCCTTGTGGTACGCCTCATACAGCGCGAAGAGGCCACCGACGCTGAACAGCACGATCGCCACGATGAACGCGTAGATGTAGCGCTCCCGGCCGTAACCGAACGGGTGTTCCGGGGTGGCCTCCCGCTTGGCCCGCCGGCCGCCGAGCAGCAGCAGGCCCTGGTTGCCCGAGTCGGCCACCGAGTGGATCGACTCGGCCAGCATCGACGAGGAGCCGGTCAGCAGGAACGCGATGAACTTCGTGACGGCGATGCCGATGTTGGCCGCCAGGGCGGCGACGATCGCCCGAGTCCCACCGTTGGCGCTCACGCCGCTCCCCGCCCGATGCCGCACGTGCTCACTGGTTCGCCAGCTCCTTCATCTCGGTGATGGCCGGCACGGCCATCGGGTCCAGTCCGTGTGCCAGGGCGAGGTAGACCGAGGCGAAGTCCGGGACCGCCATCAGCGAGGCGAGCCGCTCCAGCGCGGACCCGCCCTCCGCGGTGACCACGTCGCAGCGCACCCCGCGCCGCTCGGCGAGGGTCTGCACCGCGTCCGCCCGGCGCTCCTCCACGGCCAACGGCTCGTCGGTGTCGTCCTCGGCGTTGAGGCCCCCGTCGCGCAGCAGCACCAGCCGCAGCCGGGTGGCGTCGCCGTCGGTCTCGTCGGGGTCGGCGAAGATGTCCCGCTCCCCCTCCACCAGGCCGCCGAAGACGCCGTCGAGCAGGCCGACCCGGCCCCGGCCCGCCTCGCCCAACGCCCCGGTGACCACCGGGTAGCGGGCGTTGGCGGAGAGCGTGTCACCGAACCGGCGGGCCGCCACGGTCGCCAGCGGCGACGAGCCCCAGACGATCGGGATCGACCCGGACAGGCCCAGGGCCAGCGACTTCGCCGGGTTGACGAAGGACTCGGCGGTGGGCCGGCACCGGTCGGCGTCGGCGTCCAGCCGGGCCGCGGTCTCGGCCAGGTCCGCCTCGTTGACCTTCACGAGCCCGAGCGTACGGGCGGCGAGCAGGACCGGCACGGTGAGCGCCCAGAGGCTGGCCCGGGCCGGGGCACGCCGGGGCACCGGGATGAACGGCGCGCGGGCCCGCTCGGCCACCGACTGGAGCTGCGAGTCCGGCGCGCCGACGGCGACCAGGCGGGCGCCCCGCCGGTGGGCGGCCTCGGCGGCGCCCAGCGCCTCGGGGCTGCGGCCGGAGGCGCTCACCGCGATGACCACGTCCGCCGCGCCCACCCAGCCGGGCACGCCGGCGCTGCGGTGCGGGATCACCGGCACCGGGCAGCGCGGCCCGGCCACCGTGGCCAGCAGGTCGCCGGTACGCCCGGCCGTGCCGATGCCCGCGATCACCACCGCCCGGGGGCGGCCCTCGTCGGCGAGGACGGTCAGGTTCGCCTCGGCGGCCAGCGCCGCCGACTCACGGACCTGCGCGCCGGCGGAGGCGGTGAACCGGAGCATGCCGCCCGGATCGTGCTCGGCCAGCCGGTCCGGATTGTCCAGCAATGACTCGTCCGCGTGCCGGTGCCCGCTGACCCCGGCCGTACCCTCCATCATCGCGGCGACCCGGCGCCGCGCGTGTCGTCCGCCGCGGGGCCGCCGCGGGCCTCGTCGAGGAGCAGCACTGGTACGTCGTCCCGGACCTCGAAGATCCGACCGCACTCGGTGCAGGTCAGCGTCTGGGCCTGCGGGTCGTAGTCGAGCGGTGCGTGGTGCGTGTCCGGGCAGGCGAGGATCTCGAGCAACTGCGGGTCCAGGGCCACGGCGCGGCTCCTTCCACGTATGCGGTCTCACCGGTCGGCGGTGCCGTCCGGCGCACGCGATCTTATCGGCGAACCAGCCCGGGTACCGCGTCACATCTCGGCACCGGGTGCGCGGCGACCCGGTCGGGTCGCCGTCACCCACCGTCACCGTAACCCCGGCGGCCGGCCGGGTTCCGGTTCAGCGGGGCACGCGGGGCAGCACGGTGGTGGCGTCACCACCCGCGGCGGCCGGCGGTTCGCCGTCCGGCCGGTCGGTCGTGGCCGAGGGGGCGCCGTAGACGCTTCCCGACGGGCGGGGCGCCGGGGCGGGCGGCTCCTGCCCGTACACCTGACCCGCGGGCGCGCCGGAACGGTAGGTCGTGCTGCCGCGCGGGAGCGGGACCGGCGGGAGACCGGCGTCCGGCTGCCCGTCCGTCTTCTCCGCGCGGTTGCGGCGGACCAGCAGCACGATCAGCGCGACGCCGACGAGCACCAGTGCGATGCCGAACCACATGATCGGGGAACCTCCGGAGGACGAGTCGTCGGCCTCGGCGCCGGCGGCCGGGTCGAGCGCGGCGGCCACCGCCGAGGTGGTGCCGGACTCGGCCGGCGTGGTCGCGACGGCGCTCGGGGTGGGGGTCGGCGAGGGCTTGCGGGACGGCGTCGGGCTGGCGGTGGGCGCCGTACCCACCACGCGCGCCGCGGCGGCGGACCGGCCGAGGACCCGCCCGTTCGCGGCGCTCGCCTCGCCGACCACGTCCAGCCGCCCGCCGGTCACACCGGCCAGGAAGGCCACCCGGTAGCGGACCGTGATCCCCTTGCCCTTGCAGAGGGCCGCGTTGGCGGGCGACGTCTGCCCCGTGGCGACCGCGCCGCCACCGCCGGACACCGGCACCGGCACCCACCGGCCACCGCTGGCCACCTGCACGTGGACCTGGTCCGCCCGCAGGCCGTCGAGCCGCAGCCCCAGCGCGGTGCGGAGCAGTACGCAGCCGTCGGTGCGCTTGCGCACCTCGATCGCCACCGTGCCCGCCGAGCCACCGGCCGTGAAGCGGCTCGCCGAGCGCACCTCCACCCGGTCGTCGGCGGCCAGCGCCGGGGACGCCGCGCCGGCCACCAGGCCGCCCAGCATCACACCGACCGTGGCCCACCGCGCCGCGTGTCGCCTCACCGACATCTCCACCTCACCGCTTCCGCCCCGGACGGGATCCGCCGGTCAGGTTACTACCGGCCCCGAAGGGTGCCTGCCCATCGAGCACCCCGCATGTGTGCCGCGACACCCCGCGACACCCGCTCCATCCTCGACGCGACCCGGCCCGCCCGCATGATCAAATCCGGCCGTTCGCCGCCGGGGCCGCCGTCGCCGACGGCCGGCGACGCGGCGTGAATCTTGGACACCTACCGTTCGGCACGAACGACAACTGTCCAAGATTCACATTCGGCGCGTGCGAGTTCGGCGCCGGCCGGGTGCGGCGGCCCGTTGTGAGGCGCTCGCGGCCGGATCGCCCTCGTCGGTCGGCGCGGCGGCCGGGCGGTCTTCGGTAAGGGCCATGCGGCAGAGCCGGTCGGCCGTGCGGGTCGTCTCCGGCAGCCGGTACCGGGGTGTCGACGCCAGCACCCGGTCGACCGCGTTCTCCAGACTCATCCGGTGCCCGACACTGACGAACACCGGCTTCACCCCGTCGCGGGTCCGCAGCACCCGGCCCACCACCTCACCGCCGTCGCGCAGCGGCGTCCAGGCGCCCCGCTCCGGCGCCGGCTCGTCCCAGACCCCGATCAGCGGCGTCTTCCCCACCCCGATCGACGGCAGCCCGGTCACCAGCCCGAGATGGCAGGCCAGCCCGAACCGGCGCGGATGCGCCAACCCGTGCCCGTCGCAGATCAACAGGTCCGGCCGGACGGTCAACCGGTCCAGGGCCGCCAGCAACGCCGGCAGCTCACGGAAGGCGAACAGCCCCGGCACGTAGTCGAACGCCGGCCGACCCACACTCACCGCCTCGTCCACCACGGCGAGCGTGGCCGCGTCCAGCACCGTGACGGCCGCCGCGAGCCGGTCACCGCTCTCCGCGTAGGCGACGTCCAGCCCGGCGACCGTCGCGGGCGCCGTCGGCCCCGGCCCCACCAGGTCGACCCGCGACCGCAACTCCTCCTGTACGCGCAGCGCCTCCGCCACGTCGGCCGGCGGGCGGTACGGCACTCCACCGCCCGTCACAGCCGGCCGTCCCCACGATCGGCGTCGCGGCGGCCGGCCGCCCCGGCGCCCCGACCCGGATCCGGCCGGCCGGACCAGCGGGAAGGCCGATCGGCGTAGGCCTCGGCGCCCGTCATCGCCCCACCGTAGCCAACCCTGCCCGGGTCACTGGCCCACGCGGCCGTCGATCAGCTCGCGCAGCAGATCCGCGTGGCCGTTGTGCCGGGCGTACTCCTCGATCATGTGCACCAGCAGCTCCCGCAGCGAGATCTCCCCGTCACCGTGCCGCCCCTTGACGTCCAGGTTCAGGGCCGAGGCGACGAACCGCTCCGCGTACGCGACCTCCTCCCGCCAGGCCGCCCAGGCCTCCTCGACCACGGCCGGGTCACCCACCGCGCCGTGGAAGTCGGCGTCCCGGTCCGCCTCGTGCCGCCAGATCCGCGGCGCGTCCTCGCCCGCCATGGTGCGGCGGAACCAGCCCCGCTCCACCTCCGCCATGTGCCGGACCAACCCCAGCAGCGACATGGGCGACGGGGGGACCGACCGCCGGGCCAACTGCTCGGCGTCGAGACCCGCGCACTTGAGTTCCAGGGTGAGGCGCTGGTCCCGCAGGTAGTTGACCAGGACGCTCAACTCGTCGTCGAACCCGCCTTCCGAACGGGGGTCGTCCTCCGGCGTGACGAACATGTTCGACCAGGCGAAGTGGGAGGTGGGTCGATCGGTATCGACACTCTCGTCAGACATGCCCGGACCTTCTCGCCCTGCATGGCGGCCGGCAAGGCATTTTGCCGGCGGGGTCAGGATGTGGCGGTGGCGATGGTGGGGTCGGCGCCGGGATCGCCGGCCTGCTGAAGCTGCTCCTCGAACATCACAAACGTCCGCCGCCGAATCCCCCTGATCAGGGCCTGCTCCTCCACCGTCGGGTAGCGGCGCTCACGGCCCAGGGTTTCCTCAATGGCCCTCACCGTCTCGTATAGAGCAAACACAGCTCCCTCGCCGCGGAGATAGTAGCCACGGTCATGCTCTGTGAGCTGCACGAACTCGTCCCGCGAAATCTGGTTGACCTCGTCGCCGCCAACGAAAAGCACTCTGTCGATGAGGTTGTTCGCGCGGTTCCAGCCTCCTGTGTCTTTGGACAGCCGCCACGCTGCAACGCCGCCCTCAGGAGTCTCGACCAGCTTCAAAGGCGAATCGTAGTAGTTGAAGAATTTGGGCAGGACCAAACCTCTCGCCTGACTCATCGTGGTGGTGCCTCCCCGAGCGTTTCACTCAATGCTTGCCAGTAGATGTCCTGCGCCCGCCGTAACAGTCCGTCCCGGATAGCTCGCTCACCTTCTGTCAATGGACGGTCGCCCGCCTCGGGCAGCACTTCAAGATCTCGCCGAACCTCGTACAGGGCATGTTCCCACTCCGCCACATCGTCGAGCGCAGCCAGGTGCAGCCGAAGCTCCGCAAGGTGGCCGTTCGACATGCGGAGGTTCAACAGCACATCGCGATAGCCACTCTCCTGCGGCTTGAGGAATCGGTCCTTGATGTGGAGAATCACCACCTCCGGGTCGTCGGCCAGTTGCGCCAGGGCTCGGTAGACGTCATCGAGTCTGTGAAACTGCACCTTGGCGCCAGCCAGGTCCTTGAGCCGGGATGCGTCGTTGGCGTACTCCACAAGCTTGTCCTGCACCCGTTCCCGACTTTTGGGCTCCGTTCTCCAATCGGGTTGCCCATCGTCCCCGGCAACGGCGATGGCGATCTCATTCAGTTCGCGCTGCGCCACAGCGGCGTCGGCATAGAGCTGATCGACGTAGGCAAACAGGTAGGCCTCGTCATCACGCCGGGAAATGTCGAAACTCAACTGCACGTTCGCCTGCCCACGAGCCGCGATCGCAACAGAAATCTGGCGTTGTTGTTCGGTGACGGGCGTGGGTAGCGGATCCGGCGGTTCCGGCGTGATCACCGCCCTGGGCCCTTGTGCTGCGATGTCTTTCAGCACTCCGCCTAGAACGTCGATCGCCTCTTGGTGGCTGGCCAGGTGGTGGAGGGTGATCGGGCGGGCGGTCAGCGAGTTGGCGAGTTCCGGTGTCGAGAGGATCATCCGGACCAGGTCGGGGCGCTGCGCGAGCTGCCGGACCAGGGTCTCGGCCAGCAGTTCCTCGTGTCGGGGTGGCGCCTCCCACGTGTGGTCGAGCATCTGCTGGACGCGCGGGTCGGCGAGCAGCCGCGTCAGGTCACCGGCCGCCGCCGGGTCCAGCTCCGGCACCAGCCGTTGCAGCGTCGGCCCGTCGACGTGTTGCGCCAGCTCGACCGGCGTCACCCCGTCGGCGAAGACCTCGTCCAGGCTGCCGCTCGCGGCCAGCGCATCCCGCACGTACCGCCCGGCGGCGATCCGGTCGGCGTGCGCCTTACGGTGCGCGTTCCGCGTCCGGACCGTTTCCGGCTCGGTGTCCGGAGCGCTGCCGGGGAACGAGGTGCCGTCCGGCCGGTGGTGGAAGGTGGTGGTTTCGCCGAGCAGGTGGACGTGGTTGAAGTCCGGCGAATCGCCATCATCGGGCGTGGGCGGTGGTGGTGGTTCGACTGGTCGCGGCGGCAGCGATGGTTCCACCGGGTCGGGCAGGACGTTGTAATCACCCGGCGGCCGGCCCGCGAGCGGCATCGGACGACCGTCGGGACCGAGCACCAGCGCGTCGACGCCCACCACGTTGTGCGGATCGCGGACACCACTGTGGGTGTAGAGCGGACGTCCGCTCATCCGGCCGGTCTGCGGGTCCAGGTAGAGGACGGTGCCGTCCTGGTTCAGCGCCACCCAGGCGTGTGAGCCCCCGCCCTCGTAGCTGGTCATGAGGAACGCGTAGCTCCCGTGTCCGCCCGCCAGGAGCTGCCCGTGCAGGTCGCGGTAACCGCCCTCGATCACCCCACGCGTCTCGTGGTCGGGAACGCCCGGCAGTGCGGCGGGACAGAGATTCTGGAACCGACCGCCGGTGGTCTCCTCGACCCGACGCGGTCCGTCCGCCTCGCCGCCCAGCGGCCGATGGACGTCCCCGAGCAGGTAGCCGTCGAAGGTGCGCGGCGCGGAGACCCGCGGCCGGCCGTGCATCCAGGTCTCGAAGAGCGACAACGTGCAGTCCAGGCAGTTGATGCCCCGGGTGGCGTCCGCCGCCGGTCCACCATCGTTCGCCAGCCGGAACCACCCGCCCCGGCGGGGGTCGGCAGTCCGCACCACCCTGCCGTCGGGATGCCGCGGCATCTGGCGCTCCAGGTCGGTCTGATGCAGCGCGAGCGGTGGCCGGAGGCCGCCCCGCATGCCGTACCGACGCGAGCGGTCGATGGGCGGTGGATGGCCGTCGCCGGTGAGCGCCGAGTGGTCCGCCGTCTCGACGGCACCCAGCGCGAGGTCGGCCACATCGTCATTGATCCGGTAGAAGTCGACGTCGTCCTCGACCATCACCTCAGCCGGCACGACCGATCCGGCGAGGACACGCTGCGCTTCCTCACGCAGTTCGAGGGCCTCGAGGCTGGCTTCGCGCGCCTCCCGATGCCACCGGGCGGCGGCCAGGTCCCGGCCGGCGCGATCGAACTGGGTGGCCTGTGCTCCCCAGTCGCTTGCCCGCTCCTCGTGGTAGTCGGCGCGCTCGCGAAGCCAGTCCGCCCGCTGCTGGCGGCGGCTCTCCTCGTACCACTCCCGCTGCGACCGGAGATAGCCGTGATAGCGACGCCTGTCGAGGGCCTCCCGGTCGGCGGTGAGCCGCGCCGCCCGTTCCTTGGAGGGCATCCGGCGCGGTGGCGGCGGGTCAGAGGGGCCGGGCGGTGTCCACGGAGGGTCGGACGCGGGACGCTGTGGTGCCAGCGTCTCCAGCAGAGGGAAGCGGGGGTTCGGCGCGGGCCGGGGGTCGGGCACGCTGACCGGTGCCCCCGGCCCTGGGCCAGCGGCCGGTGCGGCGTTCGGGTGCGCCGACGGGGCGGCCAGCGGCCCGGCCTGCCCGGTCACGGTGCCCACCGGTGTCTGGTCCGCTGGCGCCGGTATCGGCCCGTGCGCGGGTGGGGCCACGGCGGCAGGCGGGCCGACCATGGTCGGCGGGGCCGCCGCCTGCATCGGCGCCGTCTGGGCCGGCGTGCCGACGCCGGGCAGCCCGGAGGCCTTGACCGGACCGGACGTCGGCTCGGCGGTGTCGGAACTGGGCGCCCGGGCAACGGGCGCTTCGACGGCCACGGCCGAGAGCGTCGGGCTAGCTGAGGCCCGCGCTGGGCTCGTCGTCGCGTCCGCTGTCGGAAGATCGGTCGTCACCGCCACGTCCACCCGGTGAGCCGGTGTAGCGCCGACGCCCGCCGCAACGTCGACGGACGGGAGGTGCGCCGGAGGCCCGTCGCCGACGAGCGACGACGGAGGGTTCGCTGCCGAGGCGGAATGGGCCGTCCCGGGATGAGGCACCGGGCCGGGATCCCCGGGGAGCGGGACCGGGTCCGGCATCCGCTGGGAGGGGATGACGCCGGCGGACGGCGGGAGCCCCAGGTCCACCGGCTGCGCGGGAAGACCGGCCAGCTTCTCGTCGAGCCGGTGGTGCAGCGCGCTGTCGGCCTGCCCGGTGGCGGAGCCGCTGGCGCCGGAGGCCGCGGCCCGGGCGATGTCCTCCAGCGACAGGTCCTGACCGGTGGCGAGCCCTGCCGCGCTCTCGGCCAGGGTCTCGCCGGCCATCTCCCGCCCGAAGTGCTCCCCGATCCGGGCGAACCGTCCGTGCGCGTGCCGCCCGAGGCCGGCCAGCGGTGCCGCCGCCCCGCCGGCGAAGCCACCGAGCCCCGACATGCCCACGTCGGTCAGGTCCAGGCCGGCACGCCGGCCCGTGGAGTTCTGGTGCGCCTGCGTCGCCAGAGTGGTGCCGGCCTCCTGCCCCGCCTCGACCAGTCCGGCCAGCACGGCCCGGCGGGCGAGCCCGCGGGCGCCGCTCTTGACGACCTCCTTGGCGGCCCGCTCGCCGGCCTCCTTCAGCCCCTCCTTGACGGCCTTACGGGCCAACTGGGCCACCAGCCGCTTGAAGATCTGCTGCACGGCGACGCGGCTGGCCGTGATCGCGGCGCCGGCCGCCGGCGAGGCGGCGCCCATGGTCAGCACGGTGGCCACCGCGAGCGAGAGCAACTCGACGACCAGGATGCCGAGCTCGATCCAGGCTTCGAGCTTGGCGCCCTCGATGTCGCAGCCGCACGAGTCGACCAGCTTGCCCAGCTCGCCGGTCGCCGCGACGAGGACGTGCAGCGGCGCGTCCTCCCCCTCGGCGACCTTGCCCCAGGCGATGTCGAACGCCTGCGCCACCAGGCCGCTGCCGCCGTATCCGCTGCGGACCTCGCCAGCAGCGGTGGTGGCATCGTTCCGCGGGCCGGCCAGGACGCCGGCGACGCCGTACCACTGGTCGGCCAGGTCCCAGACGGCCCGTTCGTCACCCTCCGGCCACTCGACGCCGACGACCCAGTCCAGCGCCTCGTAGATCCAGCCGGGCACGTCCCAGGGGCAGTAATCGAGCGGGTGCGGGATCGGGCTGGGCAGCATGCTCACGCGCGGATCCTCCGGTGGTCAGCGCCAGGGCCGGTGCGGGTTGTGCTGCTGGTGCGGGACCTCGCCGATCTGGCGGGCATTGGTCAGGTCGGTCTCGACCGTGGCGACGACGGAACGCACCACGTCGGCGCCCAGCCCTTCGAGCGACCGGCCGAGAATCTCCCAGGCGCGCAGCAGGGTCTCCGCGTAGCCCTGGTAGTGCTTGTCGAAGGCGGCGCCGATGTCGTCCCGACCCCACGGGCGGCGCGCGCTGGCCGCCGCTATCGGGTCGCCCGCCTCGCGCCGGGAGGCGGTGACCGCCTCGCCGGCCAGGGCCAGGTCGGCACCGCCGCGCCGGGCCCGGTCCGGATCCAGCCAGATCTCCCCGTCGGACATGCGATCACTCGCCGCGGGACAGGACGGCGTCGGCCCGGCCCAGCAATGCTCCGAAGTCATGGGTGCGCAGGAACTCCACCGATGGCGAGCCCGGCGGCAGGTAGCCGGCGACCAGCTCGCGGGTGGCGGTGACCGCGGCGCGGGACGCCCGCAGCACGGTGTCGGTGATCTTCCGGCTCAGCGCGCCGGCGTCCCGGTCGCGGAACACCGAGGGAGCGACCTCGACGCTGATCAGCTCGCCCCGGGCGCCCACGACCGCCGTCACCTGCCCGTCGTCGGAGCGCTCGGTCACCCTCAGCTCCGCGAGCCTGATCTGCAGTTCGTCCAAACCGGACCGAAGTCGCTGGTACTGGCCATACACCTCGTCGAACCGCGCACGCAGCGCGCGGTTCGCATCCCGGTCCGCGCTCTCGGCCACGCCACTCCCCTTCCGTCACCGTCAGTAGGGCCGACCATACCGGGCGCCACGGAATCCGTGGGGTCCGGTAACTTCAGGCTGTGATCGAACGACAGCAGGTCGAGGAACTCGCCGCCGTCTGGGCTCGACGGGATTCCGAGCGCCTGGGATTCCCGTGCACTCCGTTCGTCGAGGAGTTCGACCTGGGTTACCTGGTCACGTCCACGGTGGCGCCCGAGGCCCGGGCTCTCCCCGGTGACCTGCCGGCCACGGTCATCGACAAGGAGACCGGCGAGCTGTCGACCTGGCCACGCGTGCCGGCCGCCGCTGTCGAGCAGATGTTCCGGCAGCGCCGAACGGCCGCGCCGCGGGCGCCGCGCACCGTCGACCCGGCCGGCCAACTGCTCCGCGAGATCACCCGGTTGCCCACACCCGGCGCCGCGGCCCACCTCACCGTCGACGGCCGCACGCACGTCGCGCAGGGCGCCAAGGGCGACGTCGAGCTGCACCACCATCCGCTGGTCGCGTCCTATCTGGACGAGCTGCCCGCCGGCCACCTGGTCCGCGGCGGCGAGCGGCACGCCGAGATGATCGTCGTCTCCGACGTTCTGCATGAGCAGGATCACGCACTGACGTCCGCCGGTCGCACCCCGCTCGGCCTGGACGAGGCCAGATCGCTACTCGGCAAGGCCCGGATGGAGTTCTTCCGCATCCGGGAACCGGGCGACCCGGCCGGCGGCCCGTGTGAACTCCGCTGCGAGTCCTGCATCAGATTCCTGGTGCACTTCAACGTCCTCCCGTGGCCCGAACTGGCCTACGCCGAGGAGTGGCACGCTGACCCGCAGAACGACCCCGAACCCGGCCGGTTTCCGGCCGAGGTGGCGAACGCCCTCGTGGTCGCCGGCTGGCAGCCGCACTTTGGCGACGAGGTGTCAGCCGCCGCCTCCATTCGGAAGGTCACGGAGGTCAGCGGGAGCCGGCACGCACATCACCCCTTTCCGGCCGCGCTGGAAGCCATCACCGCCTTTCCCGGCCTGGTCGGTGCGCGACAAGGGCCGGGCGAAGAGGTCTGGATCTCCCGGTTCGACATCCGACCCCGCAAGATGGCCCACACCGCCGACACCCTCGCCGATTTCGGGGCGGTGCTCGGTGTCCGGCTGTTCCCGCTCGGCAGCGAGCGGCAGGAGAGCATCATCGCCGTCGACGAGCACGGCCGGATCTTCGCGCTCGATCAGGCCGGCGAGTGGTTCCTCGGCCCGGACATCGACGCCGCCCTCACCACCCTGCTGCTCGGTCGCGCTCCCGCCCGGGTCCGCGACGACGGCACCTGGTGACGCGTCAGAGCTTCACCCCGGTCAGCACCATGACCCGCGGCTCGGTGTAGTCGTCCATGGCGCTGCGCAGCCCCTCCCGCCCCACGCCCGAGCCCTTCACCCCGCCGTACGGCATCTGGTCGGCCCGGTAGGACGGCACGTCCCCGACGATCACCCCGCCGACCTCGAGCGTCCGGGCCGCGAGGAACGCGGTCTGCAGGTCGTGGGTGAACACGCCGGCCTGCAGCCCGTACGCCGAGTCGTTGACCGCGGTGAACGCGGCCTGGGCGTCGGTGACCGGGGCGACCACCAGCACCGGCCCGAACACCTCCTCGGTGCAGACCTTGGCCGACGACGGCACACCGCTGAGCACGGTGGGCGGGTAGGTGGCGCCGTCCCGGCGCCCACCGACCTCGATGGTGGCCCCGGCGGCGACCGCCTCGTCGACCCACGCCTCGACGCGTTCGGCGGCTTCGACGGACACCAGCGGCCCCACGTCGGTCAGTTCGGAGGTCGGGTCGCCGGTGCGCAACTCCTCGACGGCCGCGACGAGCCGGGGCAGGAAGCCGTCGTAGAGCCATTCGTGCACGTACACGCGCTGGACGGCGATGCAGGACTGTCCGGCCTGGTAGTTGGAGAAGGTGGCGATGCGGTGCGCGGCGAAGGTCAGGTCCCCGTCGGACGACCAGTCCTCGCAGATCACCGCCGCGGCGTTGCCGCCGAGTTCGAGGGTGACGTGCTTGTCGGGGGCGGCCCGGCGGATGGCCGCGCCGACCGGCCCGGAGCCGGTGAACGACACGACGGGCAGCCGGGGGTCGGCGACCAGTTCGGCGGCGCGCTCGTTGGGCAGCGGCAGCACCGAGAACATGCCCTCGGGCAGGTCGGTCTCGGCCAGGATCTCGCCGAGCAGCAGCGCGGAGAGCGGGGTGGCGGGGGCCGGCTTGACGACGATGGGGGCCCCGACGGCGATGGCCGGGGCGACCTTGTGCGCGACGAGGTTGAGCGGGAAGTTGAACGGCGCGATCCCCAGGACGGGGCCGCGGGGCACCCGCCGGACCAGCGCGATCCGGCCGGTGGCCGCCGGGTCGGTGTCGAGGCGTTGCAGCTCACCGGAGAAGCGCCGGGCCTCCTCGGCCGCCCAGCGGAAGGTGGAGACCGCGCGGCCCACCTCGGCCTTCGCCCACTTCACCGGCTTGCCGTTCTCGGCGGTGATCAGCGCGGCGACCTCGTCGGCCCGGTCGGCCAGCCGCCGGGAGACGTGGTCGAGAGCGGCCGCGCGGGCGTGCGCGGGCAGGGCCGCGGCCGCCGCCGCCACGTCGGCGGCTGCCGCGACGGCGGCTTCGACCTGGTCGGGCGTGGCGAGGGTGGTACGCCCCACCGTGCGGCCGTCGTACGGGTGGGTGACGGTGAGTTCGCCCTCGCCGTGGGCGGGGCGGCCGGCGACATAGAAGGCTCTCGGCTCCACGCTGCGCAGCCTAGACCACGCGAGGCCGCGCGGAAACAGTTGCTCAAACCCTTGTCTGCCTCGGATTTAGTAGCCAAGATGGCAGTCAGATTGCGATAACCTCCGCTGACCTTCGCCCCGGCCACCCCTCGGAGACACCTGATGAGCGATCAGCAGCAGCTGCGCAACTTCGTCAACGGCGAGTACGTCGACCCGGTGGACGGCGGGTACGCCGACCTGATCGACCCGTGCACCGGCGAGGTCTTCGCCCAGGCGCCGGTCTCCGGGGCCGCGGACGTGGACGCGGCCATGAAGGCGGCCGCCGCCGCGTTCGAGGGCTGGCGGGACGCCACCCCGGGCGAGCGGCAGAAGGCCCTGCTGAAGCTCGCCGACGCCGTGGAGTCCCGGGCGGCCGAGCTGGTCGACGCCGAGGTCCGCAACACCGGCAAGCCGCGGCAGCTCACCGCCGACGAGGAGCTGCCGCCGGCGGTGGACCAGTTCCGGTTCTTCGCGGGCGCCGCCCGTCTGCTGGAGGGGCGCTCGGCCGGCGAGTACATGGCCGGGCACACCTCGTACGTGCGGCGGGAGCCGATCGGCGTCTGCGCCCAGGTGACGCCCTGGAACTACCCGCTCATGATGGCGGTCTGGAAGATCGCCCCGGCCCTGGCGGCGGGCAACACGGTGGTGCTGAAGCCCTCCGACACCACGCCGGTGTCGACGCTGCTGCTGGCCGAGATCGCGTCCGAGTTCCTCCCGCCGGGCGTGTTCAACGTGGTGTGCGGCGACCGGGACACCGGCCGGGCGCTGGTGTCGCACCCGACCCCGCAGTTCGTCTCGATCACGGGGTCGACCCGGGCCGGCATGGAGGTCGCCGCGGCGGCCGCCCCGGACCTCAAGCGGACCCACCTGGAGCTGGGCGGCAAGGCCCCGGTGGTGATCTTCGACGACGCGGACGTGGCGGCGGCGGCCGAGGCCATCGCGGTGGGCGGCTACTTCAACGCCGGCCAGGACTGCACGGCCGCCACCCGGGTGCTGGCCGGGCCGGGCATCCACGACGACTTCGTGGCCGCCCTGGCCGAGCAGGCCCGCAACACGAAGACCGGCGCGCCGGACGACGAGGACGTGCTCTACGGCCCGCTGAACAACGCCAACCAGCTCGGCCGGGTACGCGGGTTCGTGGACCGGCTGCCGGACCACGCGAACGTCGAGACCGGCGGCTCCCAGCTCGGCGAGCGCGGCTACTTCTACGCGCCGACCGTGGTCTCCGGGGTTCGCCAGGCCGACGAGATCATCCAGGACGAGGTGTTCGGGCCGGTCATCACCGTGCAGCGCTTCTCCGACGAGGACGAGGCGGTGCGCTGGGCCAACGGCGTGGACTACGGCCTCTCCGCCTCGGTGTGGACGAAGGACCACGGCCGGGCCATGCGGATGACGCGCCGGCTGGACTTCGGCTGCGTCTGGGTGAACACGCACATCCCGTTCGTCTCGGAGATGCCGCACGGCGGCTTCAAGCACTCCGGGCACGGCAAGGACCTCTCGGTCTACAGCCTGGAGGACTACACCCGGATCAAGCACGTCATGCACAACATCGAGGGCTGAGCCTTGTCGAGCGGGGAACTGCACAAGCGGCGCGGGGCGGCGGTGGCCCGCGGTGTGGGCAGCACGATCGCCTCCTACGTCGACCGCGCGGGCGGCGGGACGATCACCGACGTCGACGGGCGGGAGTGGATCGACTTCGCGGCCGGCATCGCGGTGGCCAACGTGGGCAACTCGGCGCCGCGGGTGGTCGAGGCGGTCCGGGCGCAGGTCGAGCGCTTCACGCACACCTGTTTCATGGTCGCGCCCTACGAGTCGTACGTGGCAGTGTGCGAGCAGCTCAACGCGCTGACCCCGGGCGACTTCGAGAAGCGCTCGGCGCTGTTCAACTCCGGCGCCGAGGCGGTGGAGAACGCCGTGAAGATCGCCCGGCACGCCACCGGGCGGCCGGCGGTGGTGGTCTTCGACCACGCGTACCACGGCCGGACCAACCTGACCATGGCGCTGACCGCGAAGAACATGCCGTACAAGCACCGGTTCGGGCCGTTCGCCGGTGAGGTCTACCGGGTGCCCATGTCGTACCCGCTGCGCGACGGCGGCCTCGACGGGGCGACCGCGGCGGCCCGGGCGATCGAGATGGTGGAGAAGCAGGTCGGCGGGGAGAACGTGGCGGCGCTGCTGATCGAGCCGATCCAGGGCGAGGGCGGTTTCGTGGTGCCGGCCCAGGGGTTCCTGCCGGCGCTGCGGGAGTGGGCGACCGCCGCCGGCGTGGTGTTCGTGGCTGACGAGATCCAGACGGGGTTCTGCCGGACCGGCGACTGGTTCGCCTGCCAGCACGAGGGCGTGGAGCCGGACCTGATCACCCTGGCCAAGGGCATCGCGGGTGGGCTGCCGCTCGCCGCGGTCACGGGCCGGGCGGAGCTGATGGACGCGGTGCACGTGGGCGGCCTCGGCGGGACGTACGGGGGCAACCCGATCGCCTGCGCGGCCGCGCTGGCGGCCATCGAGACGATGCACGAGCTGGACCTGGCCGCCGCCGCCCGGCGGATCGGCACGGTCATGGTCGACCGGCTGCGCGCCATCGCCGCCCGCGACCCGCGCGTCGCCGAGGTGCGTGGCCGTGGCGCGATGCTCGCCGTGGAGATCGTCCAGCCCGGCACGTTGACCCCGGACCCGGCCGCCACGGCGGCGATCTCGGCGGCCTGCCACGCGGCCGGGCTGCTCACCCTCACCTGCGGCACGTACGGCAACGTGCTGCGCTTCCTGCCCCCGCTCGTCATCTCCGACGACGAGCTGGCCCGGGGCCTGGACATCCTGGACGCCGCCTTCGGCTGACCGTCAGCCCTCGATCGTGGAACACCACGGGCGTCGATCCCCCCAGGTGCCGCCCGTGGTGCTCCACCCGTCCCCGGCCTACAGGCACATCCAGCAGTAGGCGTCGAGCCCCTCCGCGCCGGCCGCCCGCGCCACCCGGCGCAGCTCGGCGACCAGCTCGACAAGCGGGTCGACCGCCGGCTCGCCCGGCCACTCCTCGGCCGTGCCCCACTGCGCGGCGACCGGCTGCAGGCGCTCGTCGGGCAGGGCCGCCAGCTCGGCGACGAAGTCCGGCACCAGCCGGATGAGGTACGGCCCCTCGTCGTCGTGGCCGTCGATCCGCTCCCCGCCGGCGTGCAGCCCGGCGCGCGGCGACCCGAGCCGGCCCGCGCGGACCACCTCCCACAGCGCGCCGCCCAGCACGAACGGTTCGACGTTCTTGCACCGCAGCGGATCCAGGTCGTCGTCCGGTCCGGTCGCGGCGGCGGCCCGCGCCCGTTCCGGGGTGGCCGCGAAGTATTCGGTCAGGATGCCCACGCCCGGCACGCTAGGCCCCGCCCCCGACACTCCCGTCGAGAGACCCCACGACGGCGGATCCTGTTCTATAGTCCTACTGTCGTAGGACAATAGAAGGGCGTCGCGTGATCGAGTTCGTACTGGACGGCCGGTCCAAGGTGAACACCTATGTGCAGCTGATCCAGCAGGTCAAACAGGCCCTGCGGGTGGGGCTGCTGACGGCTGGCGACCAGTTGCCGAAGGTCCGCGACGTCGCGCAGTCGCTGGCCATCAACCCGAACACGGTGCTGAAGGCGTACCGCGAACTGGAGATCGAAGGTCTGGTCGAGGGACGCCCCGGCGTCGGCACCTTCGTCCGCCGGACCATCGCCGGCTCGTCGCTGGCCGATCAGGCCGAGCTCCGCGAGGAGCTGGTGGCCTGGCTGCACCGCGCCCGCGCCGCCGGGCTCACCCCGGAAGACGTCACCGCCCTGGTCGAGACCACCATGCGGGCCGGCACGACGCGCGCCGAACCCGCCTCAGCAGGATGAGAGGACAGCTGATGGAGATCGCGCTGGAGGCCGAGCAGCTCGGCAAACGGTACGGGAGAACCTGGGCGCTGCGGGACTGCTCGCTGCGCCTGCCCGCCGGGCGGATCGCCGCCCTCGTCGGCCCCAACGGTGCCGGCAAGAGCACCCTGCTGCACCTCGCGGTCGGCCTGCTGCGGCCCGACGCCGGCGCGGTGCGGATCTTCGGCGAAACGCCGTACGCCAACCCGTCGGTGCTGCCCGAGATCGGCTTCGTCGCCCAGGACACCCCGCTCTACCGGGACTTCACCGCGGCCGAGCTGGTGGAGGTGGGCCGCCGGATGAACAAGCGCTGGGACGGGGCGCTCGCCCGCAACCGGCTGGCCCAGCTCGGCATCCCGCCGAAGCTGCCCGTCGGCAAGCTGTCCGGCGGCCAGCGGGCGCAGGTCGCGCTGGCCCTCGCACTCGCGAAGCGGCCCCGGCTGCTGCTTCTCGACGAACCGGTCGCCAGCCTCGATCCGCTGGCGCGCCGGGAGTTCCTGCAGTCGCTGATGGGCAGCGTCGCCGACTCCGAGACGACAGTGCTGCTCTCCTCGCACCTGCTGGCCGACCTGGAGCGGGTCTGCGACTACCTGGTCGTGCTGCAGGCCGCCCGGGTGCACCTGGTGGGCGCGGTCGACGACCTGGTCGCCGCACATCGGCGGCTGGTCGGGCCCCGGCACGGCGGCGAACCGATCGAGGGGGTCGACGCCGTGGTCCGGGCGAGTCACACCGCCCGGCAGTCGACCCTGCTGGTCCGTACGAGCGGTGCTGCCCTTTCTCCGGAGTGGACGGTGCACGACGTGACGTTGGAAGACCTCGTGCTGGCGCACCTCGCCGAGGGCGAGACCACCACGAGCCACGCGGCCTGGGAGGTGCCGGCATGATCTGGCTGGCCTGGCGGCAGCACCGCAAGCAGCTGCTCTTCACCCTCCTCGGGTTCGCCGCGCTGGCGGCCCTGATGATCCCGATCGGGCTGTCCATGCGGCACAGCTTCACCGAGCTCGGGCTGCCGGACTGCGTCAGCCAGCTGGCGCGTCCGGGGGCCGACCAGGCCACTGCGGACGGCTGCGAGGCGGGGTTCCGCCGGTTCACCAACCAGTACCAGAGCTTGAACCTGGTGGCGGTCCTGCTCGTGGTCCTGCCGGTGCTCGTCGGTCTGTTCTGGGGCGCCCCGCTGGTCGCCCGGGAGGTGGAGCACGGCACGCACCGGTTCGCCTGGACGCAGGGTGTCGGCCGGACGCGATGGGCCCTGGTGAAGTTCGGCCTGGTCGTCGTCGTCACGCTGACCCTGGCCATCGGCTACGGACTGGGCATGGCCTGGTGGGTCAGCCCGCTGACCCAGGCCGCGCACGAGGGCCGCCTCGGCTTCATCGTCTTCGACCTGCAGGGCATCGCCCCGATCGGCTACACCCTCTTCGCGGTGGCGCTCGGCATCTTCGCCGGCACCCTCTGGCGCCGGATGCTGCCCGCCATGGGCGTCACCCTGGCCGCGTTCATCGGGGTCCGGGCGGCGGTGGCGATCCTGGCCAGACCGCACTACCAGCCCGCCCTCACCCGCACCTTCCCGATCGAGGGGGCCGACCCGCTGCCGGAGGACCGGGGCAACTGGGTCCTCGCCAACGGTGTGCGCAACGCCGACGGGAAGATGGTGGCGGCCGACACCCGGATCATGTGCCCGCCGGGCGGCCAGGGACCGGACGGCCGCCGCTGCGGGGCAGAACTCGGCGTCGGACCCGGTGCCTACAACTGGGAGCTCTACCAGCCGGCCGGCCGGTTCTGGTTGTTCCAGTGGATCGAGACCGGCATCTTCGTCGCTCTCGCCGCCCTCCTGCTCTACCTCGCCGTACGCCGGCTCCGCCGCATCGCCTGAGCGGCCCGGCCGGGTGGAACGCCCCGGGGCAGCCGCCCCGGCGTTCCACCCGGCGCCGGGCCGGGCGCGGTCAGCGCAGCAGCTCCACCACGTTGCGGCGGACCAGGTTCTTGCCCGGCTCCCGGATCAGGTCCATGGCCGCGGCGTTGAGCAGCACGCAACTGCCGGACGGCCCGGTGACGGTCACGGTCGCCGCCCTGCCGTTGTCCAGGTTCGTCACCCGCAGCCGCGTGCCCACCGGGAACTGGCCGCTGGTGGCGGCCGGCGCCCCGCCCTCGGCGGAGAACGTGATCGCCCCGCTGCAGGCGCTGGCGAGAGCGCCGCCGGGCCGGGCGTTGCCGGGCCGGGCCTCGCCGGCCGGGGCACCGCGGCCCGGCCGGGCCGCAGCGGTCGCCGGAGCGCCGCCGTCGAGGCGTTCGACCAGGTTGCGACGGATCACGTTCTTGCCCGGCTCGCGGACCAGGTCCATGGCCGCCGCGTTGAGCAGGACGCAGCTGCCCGACGGGCCGGTCACCGTGACGGTCGCGACCTTGCGGTTGTCCAGGTTGGTCACCCGCAGCCGGGTGCCCACCGGGAAGCGGTCGCTGGTGGCCGCCGGCGCCCCGCCCTCCGCCGAGAAGGTCACCGACCCCGCACAGGCCGACTGCCCGGTCGGGGTGGTCTCGGCGAACCCCATCCCCGTGCCCACCGCGACGACCGCCGAGGCGGCCAGTGCCACGGTCGCCGCCAGCACGTGCTTGCGCTGCACCCTCACGTTGTCTCTCCCGTCGTCCGGTGGTCTCGTTCGACGCCTGGTACGGACGGGAGGGCCGTACCGTTCAGTCGGGGCGGCGGATCACAGCGGACCGTAACGGGTGTGTGGCGCTCCGGTGAGCAGCGCCCAGTAGCGGTCGCCGTAGGACCAGTGCCACCACTCGGTCGGGTAGTTCACCAGCCCCGCCCCGCTGAGCGCCGCCACCAGGACCTGCCGGTTGCGCCACGCGCTCACCGGGATGTGCCGGGCCGCCGTGAAGCAGGCGTCGGCGCTCTCCTCCGGGGTGGCGTCGAGGGCCGTGCCCATGTCCAGCTCGATCCCGTCGGCGTCGCACAGGGTGAGGTCGACCGCCCCACCGGTGCTGTGCGGCGCCACCTCGACCGGCGACACGAACTTGGTGGTCTCCCGGTGCAGCCGGTCCGCCGGCCAGTCCGGGTAGCGCCGGCGCAGCTCGTCCCGGTAGCCGGTGAAGATGTCGAGCTGCGCCCGGTACGGCCGGTACCCCTCGACGACCAGGAGGCGCAGGCCGGCCGGCAGCGCGCGCTGCGCGGCCACCAACCGGTCCGCGACCCCGCGCCGCACCCGGGCGTACGCCCCGGCGGGGTCGGCGGCCCGGGTGTCCAGCCGCAGCTCCGGCAGGTCCCGCAGGTCGACGAGCGGATCGCCGTCGTCCCGGCTGGACACGGCGGCGACCCGGGGATCGGAGAGCAGGATCATGCCGCACCGCCCCCGGGGTGTACACCCGCCGGCCGGGCCTCGTGCCGGGTGAAGGCGAGCGCGACCAGCCGGTCCACCACCTCGGGGTAGTCGACGCCGGACTCGGCCCACACCTTCGGGTACATCGAGTGCGCCGTGAAGCCGGGCAGGGTGTTGAGTTCGTTGACGAACAGCTCCCCGGTCGTCTCGTCGTAGAGGAAGTCGACCCGGGCCAGGCCCCAGCCGCCGATCGCCGTGAACGCCCGCACGGACAGCTCCCGGATCCGCTCGGTGACCTCGTCGGGCAGCGGCGCCGGCACGGTCATGGGGTCGGCGTCGCCGAAGTACTTCTGCCGGTAGTCGAACCAGCCGCCCTCGACCCGCACCTCGCCGACCGCCGACGCCTCCGGGTGCCAGCCGCCGAGCACCCCGCACTCCAGCTCCCGGCCGGTCACGCCCTGCTCGACCAGCACCACGTGGTCGTGCCGGAGCGCCTCCTCGACCGCCGCCGTCAGGTCGTCGCCCTCGGCCACCCGGGAGATCCCGATGGAGGAGCCCATCCGGGCCGGCTTGACGAACAGCGGCCGGCGCAGACCGACGACCAGCTTCTCCGGGTCCTCCGCGGCCCGCCAGGTCGGCGCGTCGAACCAGACGTGCGGGGTGGTTGGCACTCCCTCGGCCCGCAGCGCCCGCTTCATCGCCACCTTGTCCATCCCGACGGCGGAGGCGAGGATCCCGCACCCGACGTACGGCACCCCGAGCGATTCGAGCAGCCCCTGCACCACGCCGTCCTCGCCGTACGGGCCGTGCAGCACCGGGAAGACGACGTCCAGCTCGGCGTGCACCGTACCCGGCGCGTCGGCCGCGGTGACCGCCACCGTTCCGGCGCGCGTCCCGGCCCGCAGTTCCACGGCCGGGCCGGTCACCGGCAGCCGGTCGTCGATGGCCAGGCCGGTGCCCACGCTGGCGCAGCGCTCGGCCAGCACCGGCTCGGGCACCAGCCGCAGCCCGCCGGCACGGGTGATCCCCAGCGCCACCACGTGGTGACCTCGCTCGACCAGTGCACGGGTCACGCCGAGCGCCGAGGCGCAGGAGACCTCGTGCTCCGCCGACGGGCCACCGAACAGGACTCCGATCCGAATCGCAGCGCTCACGCCGCCACCCCTTCCATCCGAGCCGGGTCGGCGACGGGTGCACCCGCCAGCCGGGCCACCAGCTCCGCCTCGACATTGCCTCCGGTCAGCACCACGCCGACCGTCCGGTACCGCCCGCCCTCGGGGCCGCCCGCGAGCCGCAGCGCGCCGGCCAGCCCGGCCGCTCCGGACGGCTCGACGAGCACCTTCAGCTCCAGCAGGAGCAGCCGGAACGCGTCGGCGATCGCGTCGTCGTCGACCCGGACGACGCCCCGGACGGCGTCCCGCGCCACCGCGAACGGCAGGTCGCCCACGCAGCTCGGGCGGAGGCCGTCGGCGATGGTGGGGGCCGGCACGACCGGGGTGGGCCGGCCGGCGGCCAGGCTGCGGGCCAGCGAGTCGCAGCCGACCGGCTCGACGCCGTACACCTCGATGGGGGTGCCGGCGGCGGCCAGGCAGGCTCCCGCGACGCCGCCGCCACCGCCCACCGGCACCACGAGCGCGTCCAGCGGGGTGCCGGCGCGCTCCGCCTCCTCGATCAGCTCCAGGCTGGCGCTGCCCTGCCCGGCCACCACGTCCGGGTGGTCGTACGCGTCGACCAGCGGGTGACCGTCGGCGTCGGCGACCTGCCGGGCGACGGCCAGCCGCTCCTCGACGGTGGTGCCGGCGAGGACGACGCGCGCCCCGGCCGCCCGGGCCCGGGCCACCTTGACCGGCGCCGCGTCGACGGGCAGCACCACGGTCGCGGCCAGCCCGTGCCGGCGGGCGGCGAGGGCCACCGCCACCGCGTGGTTGCCGGTGCTCTGCGCGACCACCCCGGTGTGGCCGTCCGCGGCGAGCCGGCCGACCGCCAGCATCGCGCCGCGCATCTTGTAGGAGCCTCCGGTCTGGAGGTTCTCCGCCTTGAGCAGGATCCGGGCGCCGGCCAGCCGGTCGATCGCCGGGCAGTTAAGCACGGGGGTACGCACCACCCGGCCGGACAGCCACCAGGCTGCCTCCTCGACGCGGGCCCGGTCCGGCAGGGCCGGAGCGTGGCTGGTGGACATGGTCTCTCCTTCTCGGTTGTGGTCGGTGCCGGCGAAGCGCGGCAGGTCGAACAGCCAGCGCGCGCCGGCCGCCGTGAGTCCGCGGTGGACGGCCAGGCTGAGCGCCAGCACCAGCGCGGTGAGCAGGACCGGGTAGCCGGCCACGAGCAGCGCCCGCCCCGGCCGGTTCAGCTCGGCGACCGGGCCGGCGAGGAGCCGGTGCAGCAGCGCGAGCACCGGCATGTGGATCACGTAGATCGGCAGCGTGCGGCGGCCGAGCCGGGCGAGCGCCCCGCCGACCACCCGGAGCCGGGCCGCCCGGGCCGCGGCCGTGACGCCGAACGCCACGGCGACGACCGACACGAGCAGCCGGACACCGGGCCAGCCCTCGGCCCCGGCCAGCGCCATGGCGGCCAGAGCCACGGCGTACACCGCGCCGGTCGCGGCCAGGCGGCGGGCGCTCGCGCCGGCGGCCCAGCTCTGGAGGTACGGCCGCAGGTGCACGCCGGCCAGGAAGAACACCAGGTTCTGGTAGACCTGCCCCCGGTTGCCCGGGCTGTCCAGCAGGCCGGTCGCCGCCACGGCGGACAACGCGCCGGAGGCCGCGAGCAGCACCGCCGGGCGGACCCGGCGCAGCGCCTTGGCCAGGGCGAAGTAGAGCGCCAGCGCGTACAGGTACCAGAGGTTCGAGGGCGTGACGGTGAGCTGGGCCAGCAGGCCACCGAGGTTGGTGGCCCGGTCGGTCGGGAAGTCCGGCACGAGCGCCAGCAGGGCGGTGTGGATCAGCAGCCAGGTGGCGTAGAGGTAGAGGTTCCGGGCGATCCGGGGGCGGGCGGCGACCCGCCACGGCCGGGCCACGGCGTTCGCCGCGAAGATCCCGGAGAGGGTGAAGAAGAGCGGCATCCGCAGCGGGAGCAGTTGCTCGCCGAGCAGCCCCCAGGCACCCGGCACGGGCAGGTCGATCCGCCAGTCGATCCGCAGGTAGTGCTTGACGATGACGTGCCAGAGCACCACGAGGATGATGCAGGCGCCCTTGGCCACGTCGGCCCAGACCACCCGGTCGGCCGGCGTCGCGGCCGGATCGGTACGGGTCGGCACGCGGTCTCCTCTCCCGGCGTCGCACGCCGTCGGTCGTTTTCGGGTAGGGGGCATCGCGGGACGCCGCGAGGGCGGCTCCCGGAGGTCGGAAGGGGTGGTCAGCGCACGGCGGGTAGCTGGACGTCGACCCGCAGGCCGCCGTCCTCGCCGGGCCGCGCGGCGATGATGCCGTCGTGCGCCTGGGTGATCGAGCGGGCGATGGCCAGGCCGAGCCCGGCGCCGCCGCCCTGGTTGGTCCGGTCCCGGGCCAGGCGCCGGAAGGGTTCGAACAGGCCGGCGACCGCCTCGCCCGGCACGGCCTGGCCGGAGTTGGTGACGGTCAGCGCCGGGTCACCGCCGACGGTGACGGTGAGCCGGCCGCCCGGCCGGTTGTACTTGATGCCGTTCTCCACGAGGTTGGTGACCAGGCGCTCCAGCAGCACCCGCTCGCCCGGCACGACCCGGGGCACCAGCCGGCTCTCCACCGTCACCCCGGCCTCGGCCGCCCGGTCCACGTACGCGGCCAGCACGGTGGTGACGATCTCGTCGAGGCGCTGCGGGGTGGAGGAGCGCAGCCCCTGGTCGCTCTCGCTGAGCGCGAGCAGGCCCTCGATGAGCCGCTCGTTGCGCTCGTTGGTGGCCAGCAGCTGGGCGGTGAGCAGGTCGAGCTGCTCACCGGTGAGGGTCTGCGCCATGCCGACCTCGATGAGCGTCCGCTGCACCGCCAGCGGCGTCCGCAGCTCGTGCGAGGCGTTCGCGGCGAACCGCCGCTGCCCCTCGTAGCCGGCCGTGACCCGGTCCATCATGTCGTCGATGGCGCGGGCCAGCCGGGCCAGCTCGTCGCGGCCGCCGCGGCGGATCCGGTGACCGAGGTTCTGCGGCCCGAGGTCGGCGATCGGGTCGGCGAGGTCGCGCACCGGGCGCAGGCACCAGCGGGCCGCGGCCCAGACGGCGACCGCACCGGCCAGCAGCACCAGGAGCTCGGCCAGCCCGGGCAGCAGTGGGACGAACGGGCGGGCCGGCTCGCACACCACACCGATTGTCGGCACGTCGCAGAACTCGTGGGCCCGCCACCACACCTGGCCCAGCAGCCACTTGCCGAAGCCGGGCAGCCAGTAGCCGACGAGCAGGGCGAGCACCCCGACCAGCAGGACGCGACGGCGGGGGCTCACGCCGGCTCGCCGATCCGGTAGCCGGCCTTCGGCACGGTGTGGATGACCGACGGCTGGCCGAGCTTCTTGCGCAGCGTCATCACGGTGACCCGGACCGCGTTGGTGAACGGGTCGGCGAACTCGTCCCAGGCCTGCTCCAGCAGCTCCTCGGCGCTGACCACGCCGCCGCCGGCCCGCATGAGCACGTGCAGGACGGCGAACTCCTTGGGGCTCAGGCCGAGCGGCCGCCCGTCCCGGGTGACCGTGTGCCGGGCCACGTCGAGCACCACCCCGTGCCGCTCCAGCACCGGCGGGACCGCCGGGGCGGACCGCCGGCCGAGCGCCTGCACCCGGGCCACCAGCTCGGCGAAGGCGAACGGCTTGGTCAAGTAGTCGTCGGCGCCCAGCCCGAGGCCCGCCACCCGGTCGCGGATGCCGGCGGCGGCGGTGAGCAGCAGCACCCGGGTGCCGGCCGCGGACCCGGCGAGCTCCCGGCACACCTCGTCGCCGGTGGCGCCGGGCATGTCCCGGTCCAGCACGGCCACGTCGTACCGGTTGACCCCGATCCGCTCCAGCGCGCCGTCCCCGTCGTAGCAGACGTCGACCGCCATCGAGAACCGGCGCAGCCCCTCGGCGACCGTGTCCGCCAGCAACCGCTCGTCGTCCGCCACCAACACCCGCACCGCTGTCCGCTCCCCCGTGCTCCGGTCATCCGTCCCGCATACGGTCCCAGGCAGGAGATAAGGGTTCCGTAAGCGCCGCCGGAGCAATCCTCCACGCCGGCGGGCAGGCGCCGGCGCCCGTCGTGCCGTCTGGGGCGTTCGTCCCGGCCGGAGGGGCCACGGGTGGCCGAGGAGGTGACCCGGATCACTGCGGGCGCGTGATCCCGAGGGTGCTCTGCGCGGGGAGCAGGCCGGTGGCCACGACCGCCTGGGTGACCGGGGCGACGAGCTGGGCGAACCGGCCGGCCGCCGGCCCGAGCGCCCGCCACGGGGCGGCGGCCAGCTCGTCGGTCCGCCGCTCCACCTCGTCGCGGAGCCGGCGGCCGGCGTCGGTGGCCACCCCGTCGCCGTCGACCAGGCCCCGGGCGGCGAGCCGGTCCCGGGCGGCCGCCCACTCGTCGGCGCTCCACCGGCGGCTGGCGAAGACCGCCACCGGGGCGGCGCCGACCGCGGCGAAGGAGACCAGCGACTCGGCCGGGTCCAGCCCGGCGGTCCGCAGCGCGGCGATGTGGCCGTCGCCCCGGTGCTCGCGCAGGATCGTGACCGCCTGCCAGAGCGCGAGGTGCGGCGCGTCCGGCCAGGGCAGGTCGGCGTTGGCGGCGGCCAGCGGACGGCCGCCCAGGTCGGCGGCGCGCACCGCGCGGCGGGCCAGGGTGGCGGCCTCGGCCAGCTCGGCCGACTCGACCCGGTCACCGAGCAGGGAGCGCAGCGCCCGGTCCACGCCGGACAGCCGGGCGGCGAGCACCTTCGCGGGGTCGGCGGTGGCCCAGACGGGCGGCACGTACTCGGCGACCATCCGAGGGCTGAAGCTGTAGTAGGTGGCGGCGACCAGGTTCGGGCCGGCCGCCCCGAGCGGGGCGCTGCGCAGCGCGAAGTAGCCGGGCCAGCGCTCGTCGGTGGCCAGGCCGAGCCCGGCGGCCTCCTCGGTCAGCTCGGGCGCGTAGTAGACCAGCGCGTGCACGGGCTCGATGAGCTGCCACATCCTGCGGACCATCGCGAGTTCCATCCCGACCTCCCCGATCGCATCTTGTCATCGACAAGTTTGGGAGTCCGCCCGGAACTTGTCAACGACAAGTTCAGCGGCGGCTTGGCGATCGGCGGTGAGCTGGGTCACCATGGGCGCGAGGAGGTCGCCGATGGCTGACCCGTGGCTCGCCCTGGAATTCGGCGCCGATCCGGCCGAGCGGATCGCTCAGGTCGGCGCCGCCCACGAAGCGTTCCTCACCGCCGGCACCACCACGGGCCGGGTCCGCGACGTGGTCCGCCGGTCGTGGGAGCGGTCCGCGCTGCTCGACCCGGAGGCCACCGCCCCGGTGGACCTCACCGACGACGCGCTGGCGGACTACCGCGCCGCCCACCCCCTGAACCGTGTGCTGCCCCTCTTCCGCGACCTGCTCGGCGGCATCGCGCTGGACGGCGCGCACCTCATGGCGGTCTGCGACGCGGACGGACGGCTGCTCTGGGTGGAGGGGCATCCCGGCGTGCTCCGGCACGCCGAGCGGATGAACTTCGTGCCCGGCGCCCGCTGGGACGAGGCCCACGCCGGCACGAACGCGCCCGGCACCGCCCTGGCCGTCGACCACAGTGTGCAGATCTTCGCCACCGAGCACTTCGTCCGGCCGGTGCAGCGCTGGACCTGCGCCGCCGCCCCGATCCACGACCCGGCCACCGGCCGGCTGCTCGGCGCCATCGACATCACCGGCGGAGACCACCTGGCCACCCCGCAGAGCCTGGCCCTGGTCCGGGCCACCGCCCGGGCCGCCGAGGCGTTCCTGGCCGGCGCCCCCACCGAACCCGACGTGCTGCACGTGGCCGCCCTGGGCCGGGACGAGGCGGAGCTGCGCGTGGCCGGCCGGCGGATCCGGCTCGGCCGCCGGCACAGCGAGCTGCTGGTGCTGCTCCTGGACCACCCCGAGGGGCGCACCGGGGAACAGCTCGGCCTCGACCTCTACGGCGACGACCGGCTGCACCCGGTCACCCTGCGCGCCGAACTGTCACGGCTGCGCCGGGCCCTCGGCGACGAGCTGCTCGACTCCCGCCCGTACCGGCTGCGGCCGGCGGTGCGCGCCGACTTCCGTACCGTCACCGAACTGCTCGAGGGTGGCGACGCGGCGGGGGCGCTGCGGGCGTACCCCGGGCCCCTGCTGCCCGGGTCGGACGCGCCCGGAGTGACGCGACTGCGCCGGCTGGTCGACGGCCAGCTCCGCGCGGCCGTGCTGGCCGCCGCGGACCCGGCGCTGCTCACGGCCTGGACCGCGACGCCCACCGGCGCCGACGACCTCGCCGCCTGGCAGGCCCTGGCGCGGGCGTTGCCGCCGGGCGCGCCGCGCCGGCCGCTCGCCCTGGCCCGGGCCCGCCAGCTCGCCGAGGAGTACGACCTGCCGCGCGCAACGTTCCTGCAACGTCGCGGAAGCTAACGTCCCCGCCGTCCACCCCTGACGGACGGCGGAGGTACCCATGACGCGCTACGACGCCCCCACCCACTGGCAGTCCCGCTACGACCACTTCATCGGCGGCGAGTACGTGAAGCCGCACGGCGGCCGGTACTTCGAGAACCCGACCCCGGTGACCGGGCAGACCTTCTGCGAGGTGGCCCGGGGCACCGCCGAGGACGTGGAGAAGGCCCTCGACGCCGCACACGGCGCCGCCGACTCCTGGGGCCGCACCTCGGTCGCCGAACGGTCGCTGATCCTCAACCGGATCGCCGACCGCATGGAGGAGAACCTGGAATCCCTCGCCATTGCCGAGACCTGGGAGAACGGCAAGCCGGTACGCGAGACCCTGGCCGCCGACATCCCGCTGGCCATCGACCACTTCCGCTACTTCGCCGGGGCGGTCCGGGCCCAGGAGGGCTCGCTCGGTGAGATCGACGACGACACGGTGGCGTACCACTTCCACGAGCCGCTCGGCGTGGTCGGGCAGATCATCCCGTGGAACTTCCCGATCCTCATGGCGGTCTGGAAGCTCGCCCCGGCGCTCGCCGCCGGCAACGCCGTGGTGCTCAAGCCGGCCGAGCAGACCCCGGCGTCGATCCACTACCTGCTGTCGCTGGTCGCCGACCTGCTCCCGCCCGGCGTGGTCAACGTGGTCAACGGCTTCGGCGTCGAGGCGGGCAAGCCGCTCGCCTCCTCGCCCCGGGTGGCGAAGGTGGCGTTCACCGGCGAGACCACCACCGGGCGGCTGATCATGCAGTACGCCAGCGAGAACATCAAACCCGTCACCCTGGAGCTGGGCGGCAAGAGCCCGAACATCTTCTTCGACGACGTCAGCGCTGCTTCTGACGACTTCCGGGACAAGGCCCTCGAAGGCTTCACCATGTTCGCGCTCAACCAGGGCGAGGTCTGCACCTGCCCGTCGCGGGCGCTGATCCAGCAGGGCCACTACTCGGACTTCCTGGCCGCGGCGGTCGACCGGACGCAGCAGGTCACCCAGGGCCACCCGCTGGACACCGACACGATGATCGGGGCGCAGGCGTCCAACGACCAGTTGGAGAAGATTCTGTCCTACCTGGACATCGGCCGGCAGGAGGGCGCCAAGGTGCTGACCGGCGGTGCGCGCGCAGACCTCGGCGGCGAGTTGTCCGGCGGCTACTACGTCGAGCCGACGATCTTCGAGGGCGACAACTCGATGCGGATCTTCCAGGAGGAGATCTTCGGTCCGGTCGTCTCGGTGGCCTCCTTCGCCGACCTCGACGACGCCGTGAAGATCGCCAACGACACCCTCTACGGCCTGGGCGCCGGCGTCTGGACCCGGGACATCAACACCGCGTATCGGGCCGGGCGGGCGATCCAGGCCGGCCGGGTCTGGACCAACTGCTACCACGCGTACCCGGCGCACGCCGCGTTCGGCGGGTACAAGCAGTCCGGCATCGGCCGGGAGAACCACAAGATGATGCTGGAGCACTACCAGCAGACCAAGAACCTGCTGGTCAGCTACTCCCCCAAGAAGCTGGGCTTCTTCTGATGGGCGACCCCGTCACCCTGACGCCCGCGGCGGCCGGTCTCATCCGGTCGCTGCGGGCGGCCCACGGGCCGATCATGTTCCACCAGTCCGGCGGCTGCTGCGACGGCAGCGCCCCGATGTGCTACCCGGCCGGCGAGTTCCGCACCGGCGGCTCCGACGTGCTGCTCGCCTCGCTGGAGGTCGACGGGGTGCCCGAGCCGGTCGAGTTCTGGATGTCCACCGCCCAGTGGGAGCTGTGGAAACACACCCGGCTCACGGTCGACGTGGTGCCCGGCAGGGGCAGCGGCTTCTCCCTGGAGGCACCGGAGGGCGTCCGCTTCCTCATCCGCTCCCACCTGGCCCGCTGACTGTCCGAGATCTTCCAGCTCGCCGGCACCGCGCCGGTGGGATTCTGACGCCGGTCCACATCGGATCAGCCCTCACCACCGCCAGACAGGAGCCCGCGCATGCGCCCGGTCCGACAGTCCCTGCTCGCCGGCGGCCTCGCCACGCTTGCCACCGCCACCACGCTCGGCCTCGCACCCGGCGCCGCCGTGGCTTCGCCGGCCCCGAGGATCTCCGTGAACTGGTTCGGCACGGCCGACGTTCCCGCGCACGCCGCCACGATCGGCGGCCGGTACGCCTGCGGCGCCGAGCGGGGCCTGGCGTACATCGAGGTCCACCTCGGCCAGCGGGTCCGCCGGGGCTCGATCACCGGCTTCGGCTTCGGCGTGATCGGGGCGTGCACCGACGACCGGACCGCCGGCGCCTGGACGGCGACGATCCCCGCCGACCGGGGCGCCTTCCGCGGCGGGCCCACCACCGCCATCGCCCGCCTCGTCGTCGAGCCCAACTCGCTCACCGAGACCACCGAACCACTCCGCCTCGTCCGACACTGCGCCCGACACTGACGATCAGCGGGCGTCCAGGAGGGGCTGTCGCGGGTTCCAGGGGTCGCCGCCGGCGGCGTCGCGGCGGCGGCGGGCGATGGCCGACAGGGCCTCCAGCACCACCCGGTTGCCGAGGTACGCGGTGATGTCGGCGTGGTCGTAGGGCGGGGCGACCTCGACCACGTCCACGCCGACCACCGGCAGCTCGTAGCAGACCCGGCGGACGGCGTCGAGGAGCTGCCGGGAGGTGAACCCGCCCGGCTCGGGCGTGCCGGTGCCGGGGGCCATGCCCGGGTCGACCACGTCCACGTCGACGGAGAGGAAGACGCCCTCGCACTCGTCGGTGGCGATCGCGAACGCCTCGGTGAGGCACTCGTCCAGGCCGCGCGCCACCACCTCGGTCATCTCGTACGAGCGCATCCGCTGGTCGGCCATCCAGGACAGGGTCTCCGGTCCCGGCCAGTAGCCGCGCAGGCCGATCTGGAGGAAGCGGTCGCCGCGGACCGCGCCGGACTCGATGAGCCGGCGCATCGGCTGGCCGTGCCCGTGCAGCGAGCCGAACTCGATGTCCCCGGTGTCGGCGTGCGCGTCGAAGTGCACCAGGGACACCCGGCCGAGCCCGTGGTGCCGGGCCACCCCGGTGGCGTCCGGCAACGCGATCGAATGGTCGCCGCCGAGCACGATCGGGATCGCCCCGGCGGCGGCGACCGCGTGCACGGCGGTCTCCAGCGCGCCCAGCGAGCGCTCGATGTCGCCGGAGAACATCTCGACGTCGCCGGCGTCGTAGACGCACAGGTCCCGCAACGCGTCCACGCGCAGGGCCAGGGAGGGTCGGGAGCCGTCGTGCGGCAGATAGCAGGCCTGCCGGATGGCGGACGGGCCGAACCGGGTGCCCGGCCGGTGCGAGGTGCCGCCGTCGAAGGGCGCGCCGACGATCACCACGTCGGCGTCGGCGTACGTCACCGGCTCCTCGAGCGTGCACGGCGGCACGCCGAGGAACGTCACGTCGGGGCCGAACATCGGGCCGTAGCGGGTCACCGCTCCTCCATTCCCCACGGCGAGCCGTAGCCGGTGAGCAGGTCGAGGAAGGGTACCGGGGGCAGCGCCTCGGGGCCGAGCACGCCGGTGCCGGACCAGGCGCCGGTGGCCAGCAGCTCCAGGGCGACGACCGGGTTCACGGCGGTCTGCCAGACCACCGCCTGGTGGCCGTACTCGGCCATCGACCACTCGTTGTCGACCACGTGGTAGAGGTAGACCCGCCGTGGCCGGCCGTCGACACCGGTGCCGGTGACGTATGTGCCCGCGCAGGTCTTGCCGCGCATCCGGTCGCCCAGGGTGGCCGGGTCGGGCAGGCAGGCGGCCACCACGTCCCGTGGCGACACCTCGACGCCGCGGACGCGCACCGGGGAGACTGCGTCGAGGCCGAGCTTGTGCAGGGTCTTCAGCACCTCGATGAACTCGTCGCCGAGGCCGTACTTGAAGGTGACCCGCCTGGCCTTCACCCAGCGCGGGATGAGCAGCACCTCCTCGTGCTCCACGTTGACGCACTCGACCGGGCCGATGCCCTCGGGGAACTCGAACACCTCGGGCTCGGAGAACGGCGGGGTCGTGAACCAGCCCCGGTCGGCCTCCCACACGACCGGCGGGTTCAGGCACTCCTCGATGGTGGTCCAGATGGAGAACGAGGGGGCGAAGTCGTAGCCGTCGACGGTGAGGTTGGCGCCGTCGCGTACCCCGATCTCGTCGATCTCGGTGAACAGTTCGTCGGCGGCGTAGCGCGCGAAGACGTCGGAGAGTCCGGGTTCGACGCCGATGCCGCAGAGCGCCAGCCGGCCGGCCTCCGTCCAGGCGGCGGCCGCCGCGAACTGCTCGTCGCCGAGCTTCACGCCGGTCTCGGCGTGCGGCGCGTCCGGGTGCGGCCGGGACAGCGACATCGCCATGTCCAGGTAGTCGGCCCCGGCGGCGAACGCGCCGTCGAAGATCGGCATGACGAAGCGCGGGTCGACCGCGTTCAGCACGTGGGTGATCCGGTGCTCCCGGCAGAGCGCGGCGACCGCCTCGGCCGAGGAGGCGTCGACGGTCGCGGCGACGAACCGGTCGCCGTGGCCGGCCACTGCCCGCGCGGCGCGGGCGGGGTCGTGGTCGGCGACCACCATGGTCTCGAAGAAGGAGCGGCGGGCGGCGATGGATACGGCGGCGGAGCCGACGCCACCGGCGCCGACGAGGAGGATACGCATCAGGAGTCGAACCCCAGTCCAAGACGATCGAGAGTACGGAGCCAGAGGTTGCGCCGCCCCTCCCGCGCGTCGGCGCGGGCGAGCGACCAGCGGGTGAGGTGGATGCCAGTGGCCCGGATCGGCTCCGGCGGGAACGGCAGCGGCTTGCGGCGGACCAGGTCGAGCCGGGTCAGCGGGGTCTCCTCCCCGCCGAGCAGGTCGAGCATCACCCGGGCGCCGAACCGGGTCGCCCCGACGCCGAGCCCGGTGTACCCGGCCGCGTACGCCAGCCGCCCCTCGTAGGCGGTGCCGAAGAACGCGCAGAACCGGGTGCAGGTGTCGATGACTCCGCCCCAGCGGTGGCTGAAGCGGAGCCCCTCCAACTGGGGGAAGGTCGTGAAGAAGTGCGACGCCAGGGCCGTGAAGGTGGCCTCGCGCTGCTCCAGCTCGGGCGCCATCCGGTTGCCGTAGTGGTAGACCGCGTCGTAGCCGCCGAACAGGATCCGGCCGTCGGCGGTGATCCGGTAGTAGTGGAACTGGTTGCCGGTGTCGGCCAGCCCCTGCCGGTTGCGCCAGCCGATGGCGTCCCGCTGGGCGGGCGTCAGCGGCTCGGTCATCAGCGCGTAGTCGTAGACCGGCACCAGCCAGGCGCGCAGCCGGCGCAGCAGCGGCGGGAACGCGTTGGTGGCCAGCACCACCTGCCGGGCCCGCACCGCGCCGGGTGCGGCGTCCGGGCCGCCGGCCGTGGCCGCGCGCAGCGCGCCGCCGTCGCGGGCCAGCCCGGTGACCCGGGTGTGCTCGTGGATGCGGACGCCCAGGTCGAGCGCGGCGCGGCGCAGCCCCCAGGCCAGTCGGGCCGGGTCGAGCAGGGCCACCCGGTCCCGGTCCCACATCCCGCCCAGGTACGTCGGCGAGGCCACCTCGGCGCGCACCTCGTCCCGGTCGAGCAGCCGGACGTCGTGGCCGTACCGGCGGGCCAGCTCGGCGTCCTCGGCGAGGCCGGCGAGCTGGTACGGCTCGACGGCGACCGCCAGCTCCCCGGTGCGTTCGAGGTCGCAGTCGATGCCGTGCTTCGCCACGGTGGCGGCGATGGCGTCCAGGTTCTCCCGGCCGAGCCGCTCCAGCTCGTCGATCTCGGCGGGCCACCGCTCGGCCCCGTTGGCGAGGCCGTGGGTGAGCGAGGCGGCGCAGAACCCGCCGTTGCGTCCGGACGCCGCCCAGCCGCAGGTGCCCGCGTCGACCAGGAGCACGTCCCGGCCGGGGTCGGCCTCCTTGGCCAGCAGGGCGGTCCAGAGTCCGGAGTACCCGCCGCCGACCACCAGCAGGTCGGTGTCGTGGGCGCCGGTCAGCGGCGGCAGCGCGTCCGGGCGGTCCGGCCGGTCGAGCCAGTACGGGACGGGCGCGGCGTCGGCCAGCGCCCGGCCGGTATGCGGGAGTGTCATGACGCGCTCTTCGAGGCCCCGACGGCGGCGACGGGAGCCGCGAGAGCGGCGCGGCGAGCCCGGCGGCCCCGCAGCGAGCTGGCCCCGACCAGCAGCAGCGCGATCGCGAACATCGCCGTGCCGATGACGTTGACCTGCGGCGGGATGCCCCGCTGGGCGGCGCCCCAGACGTACATCGGGAAGGTGACCGTGGTGCCGGCGTTGAAGTTCGTGATGATGAAGTCGTCGAAGCTGAGCGAGAAGGCGAGCAGCGCCGCGGCCACGATGCCGGGCAGCACCAGGGGCAGGGTGATCCGCCGGAACGTCTGCCACTCGCTGGCGTAGAGGTCCATGGCGGCCTCCTCCAGCCGCCGGTCCATGCCGGCGAGCCGGGCCTTCACGGTGACCACCACGAACGACACGCAGAACATCACGTGCGCGATGACGATGGTCCAGAAGCCCTGGGGCACGCCGGCGGCCACGAAGAGGGCGAGCAGCGAGGTCCCCATCACCAGCTCGGGGGTGGCCATCGGCAGGAAGATCAGGCCGTTGATCCCGGACCGCCCGCGGAAGCCGTGCCGGACCAGGGCGAACGCCATGAGCGTGCCGAGGATGGTGGAGACGACGGTGGCGATCAGGCCGATCTCCATGCTGCGGACCACCGCGTCGCACATGTCGGAGGTGGCGCAGGGGTGGGTCCAGTTGTCGAGGGTGAACTCGTTGAAGTCGTAGGACAGCCGGCTGGACGGCCGGTTGAAGGAGAGGCCGGCGACCACCACGATCGGCAGCGACAGGTAGCCGAGGACGAGCAGGGCCACGCCCATCACCCACCGGTCGGCGAGCCACCGCCGCATCACAGAGCCGGCCTTTCGTTCGCGACTGCGGGGCTCCGCTTCGCTGCACTCCTCGCGCTCACAGGACCTCCTCCGTGCCGGCCTTGCGCAGGTAGACGAAGACGATCGCGAGGATCGCCGCCATCAGCAGGAACGACAGCGCCGCGCCCTGCGGGTAGTCCAGCCGGACCAGGAACGCGGAGTCGATGACGTTGCCGATCATGTATTCGTTCGGGGTGCCGAGCAGCTCGGCGTTGATGTAGTCGCCGGTGGCCGGGATGAAGAAGAGCAGGGTGCCGGCGATCAGCCCGGGCATCGACAGCGGCAGGGTGACCCGCCGGAAGGCGCGCAGCGGGCTCGCGTACAGGTCGCTCGCCGCCTCCAGCAGCCGGGGGTCGAGCCGCTCCAGGCTCGCGTACAGCGGCAGCACCAGGAACGGCAGGAAGTTGTACGTCAGGCCGAGCACCACCGCGAACGGGGTGGCCAGCAGCCGGCCGTCGGCCCCGAGCAGGTGCACGTCCCGCAGCAGGCCGACCAGAGCGCCGTTGTCGGACAGGATGGTCTTCCAGGCCAGGGTGCGGACCAGGAAGCTGGTGAACATCGGCGCGACCACGGCGACCAGCAGCAGGTTCTTCCACCGGCCGGCCTTCTGCGCGATCGCGTACGCCAGCGGGTAGCCCATGAGCAGCGCCAGCACCAGCGCGATGGCCGAGTAGGCGAACGACCGGGCGAACTGCGGCCAGTACGCGCTCAGCGCGTCCCAGTAGTTGCCGACCTCCCCGGTCATGGCGTAGCCGGTGGCCAGGGATCCGCTCGGGTCGTAGAGGCTGGCCGCGGCGAGCTGGAGCAGGGGCAGGACGAAGAAGATCAGCAGCCAGGCGGCGCCCGGCAGCAGCAGCAGGTACGGCAGCAGCCTGCTCCGCCCCCGGCGGGGCCCCGGCGCCGCGGCCGGTTGCCCCGCCGAGGTCGGTACATGGGCCAGGGCGCTCATGACAGCGCACCCACCGGCGGCTCGTCGAGCACCGGGCTGGTCTGGTCGTCCTCGCCGGCCGCCCGGGGCAGCAGGAAGGCGTGCCGCGGGTCCCAGTGCGCGGTCACCGGGGCGCCGACGGCCAGCCGTCCGCCGTCCCCGGTGTTCGCGGCGAACGCGGACAGCTCGCTGCCCCACGCCGTGCGCACGAGGTACTGGGTGCTCACCCCGACGTACGAGGCGTCGGTGACCACCCCGCCGACGTGCTGGTGGCCGGCGGGCACCTCGTCGGGGCCGCCCACCAGGTGCAGCTTCTCGGGACGTACCCCGAGGAAGACCGTCCCCTGGTCGGTCCGGGCCCGCCCGGCGGGCACCGAGAAGCGGGCGCCGTGCGCGGTGACCGCCACGTCCTCGCCGCTGCGGCCGGCGGCCTCGCCGGCCAGCAGGTTGGACTGGCCGAGGAAGTTCGCCACGAACGCGGTGGCCGGGTACTCGTAAAGGTCGGCGGGGGCGCCGAGCTGCTCGATCCGGCCGGCGTTCATCACCGCGACGGTGTCGGCCATGGTCATGGCCTCCTCCTGGTCGTGGGTGACGTGCACGAAGGTGATGCCGACCTCGGTCTGGATCCGCTTCAGCTCGATCTGCATCTGCCGACGCAGCTTGAGGTCGAGCGCGCCGAGCGGCTCGTCCAGCAGCAGCACCTGCGGGTGGTTGATGAGCGCCCGGGCCAGCGCCACGCGCTGCTGCTGGCCGCCGGAGAGCTGGGCCGGCTTGCGCCGGCCGTACCCTTCGAGCTGCACCAGGGCGAGCATCCGCTCGACCTGGTCGGTCACCGCGCGGATGCCGCGCCGCCGCAGCCCGAAGGCCACATTCTCGTGGATGTCGAGGTGCGGGAAGAGCGCGTAGCTCTGGAACACCGTGTTCACCGGCCGCTTGTACGGCCGCAGCCCGGCGATGTCCCGGTCACCGAGCAGCACCTGCCCGCTGGTCGGTTCCTCCAGCCCGGCGATCATCCGCAGGGTGGTGGTCTTACCGCAGCCGGACGCCCCGAGCAGGGCGAAGAACGAGCCCTGCGGGATGGTGAGGCTGAGGTCGTCCACCGCGGTGAAGATGCCGAAGCGCTTGGTCAGGTTGGCCAGCCGCAGGTCGCCGGCCGGTGTCTCGCGCTCCCGCGTTTTCGTGCCCATGTCTCTCACGCCCCGATGACCTGCTGGAACTTGGTCTCGTACTCCTTCTCCTGTTTCTCGTCCAGGGCCATGAAGACCTTGGACTTCGACAGCATCGCGTCGTCCGGGAAGATGAGCGGGTTGGCGGCCAGATCCGGGTCGATCTTCTCCATCTCGGCCTGCGCGCCCTGCACCGGGCAGATGTAGTTGACGTAGGCGGCGAGCTTCGCCGCGACCGCCGGGTCGTAGTAGTAGTTGATCAGCTCTTCGGCGTTGGCCCGGTGGCTGGCCTTGTTCGGCACGAGCATGTTGTCCGACCAGAGCATCACGCCGGACTCGGGCACCACGAACTTGATCTTCTCGTCCTCGAAGCCGAGCTGGACCACGTCGCCGGACCAGCCGATGCAGGCGGCGATGTCGCCCTTGGCCAGGTCGGGGGCGTAGTCGTTGCCGGTGAACTTGCGGATCTGCTTGGAGTCCACGGCCTTCTTCAGCTTGTTGAGCGCGTCGTCGAACTGCGCCGGGGTGAAGTTCGACGGGTCGTGACCGCCGGCCTGGAGCAGCAGGCCCATGGTGTCGCGCATCTCCGACAGCGCGGTCACCTTGCCCTTCAGGTCCGGGCGGGTGAGCAGCTCGTCGACCGTGCGGATCTCCTTGGCCACCTTGGCGTTGTACGCGAGCCCGGCCAGGCCCGACTGCCAGGGGATGGCGAGCTGGTTGTCCTTGTCGAAGGAGCGGCCGCGCAGCGAGGGCAGCAGGTTCGCCTCGACGTTGGGCAGCTTCGCCTTGTCCAGCTTCTGGATCCAGCCGAGCCGGATCATCCGGGCCGCCATCCAGTCGGTGAGGACCATGATGTCGCGGCCGGTCGTCTGACAACCGGCGAGCTGGTTCTGCACCTTGCCGAAGAACTCGTTGTTGTCGTTGACGTCCTCGGTGTACGTCACCTGGATCCCGGACTTCGCGATGAACGCGTCCAGGGTGGGGCGCTTGGACTCGTCCTTCTCGTCCACGTCCATGTACTGCGGCCAGTTCGAGAAGGCCAGCTTCTTCTCCGTGGCGGAAAGGTCGTCGCTCTTGCAACCGGCCTCGGTCTGCTGTGCGCCCTTGGTGCCGCAGCCAGCCAGGGTGCCCGCCGTGGCGAGCAACGCGGCCGAGCCCAGGGTCCCGGTGAGCAGACCGCGCCGGGTGAGGTGCCGGAGGGGACTACGCATGTGACGACTCCTCGGGGGGTCATCGTCGGCGGCGGGACGGGGGTGGCGCGCCGGCGGGAGGGTCAGTGGCGATGGACGACTGATCCTGACATGAGGTGACCTCCCTTACAAGGGATTCCGTTGCCGGAATAGCGAAGGACCACGAAATACGCCAGACTGCGCCGGGGCACTACGCTCAGCACGAGGATTCGGACATGGGGAGCGGACGATGGCCAACCGGCAACTGGAGAACGGCAACGGCAGCCGTCGCGTGACCGTGCGTGAAGGCGCGAGTCACGCTCTGCTCGACGACGTGGCCAAGCAGATCATCGAGCAGCTCCAGGAGGATGGGCGGCGCCCGTACGCGACCATCGGCAAGGCGGTGGGCCTCTCCGAGGCGGCCGTGCGGCAGCGGGTGCAGCGCCTGCTCGACGCCGGGGTCATGCAGATCGTGGCGGTGACCGATCCGCTCCAGCTCGGCTTTCCCCGCCAGGCCATGATCGGCCTGCGGACCGACGGCGACCTGGAGAGCGTCGCCGACCGGCTGGCCGAGTTCGAGGAGATCGACTACGTGGTGATCACCGCGGGGTCGTTCGACCTGCTGGCCGAGGTGGTCTGCCGCAACGACGAGCACCTGCTGGAGATCCTCCAGAAGCTGCGCGGCGTGCCGGGCGTCGTCTCCACGGAGGCGTTCGTCTACCTCAAGCTGCGCAAGCAGACCTACAGCTGGGGAACGGCCTGATACGGATTCCGTTGCCGTGACAAACGCCGCACGCTGAATCCGTTGCCGTTCGCCCCTGACGCTTGCGTTATCGGCATTGGCTGTGGGATAACCGTGGGCAGAGCGGCCGGTGTCCCCCCTGACCGGCCCGAGACCCGATGGGGCTGACATGGCCAACGCCACCGACCACCTCTGGATGCACTTCACCCGGATGGCCAGCTACTCCGACGGCGAGGTCCCGACCATCGTGCGCGGCGAGGGCGCGTACGTCTGGGACTCGCAGGGCCGCCGCTACCTGGACGGACTCGCCGGGCTCTTCGTCGTCAACGCCGGCCACGGCCGGACCGAGCTGGCCGAGGCGGCCGCCAAGCAGGCCGGCGAACTGGCCTACTTCCCACTGTGGTCGTACGCCCACCCCAAGGCCGTCGAGCTGGCCGAGAAGGTCGCCGCGCTGGCCCCCGGCGACCTGAACCGGGTCTTCTTCACCACCGGCGGCTCGGAGGCCGTCGAGGCGGCGTGGAAGCTGGCCCGGGCCTACTTCAAGCGCACCGGCCAGCCGAACAAGTACAAGGTGGTCAGTCGCTACATCGCCTACCACGGCACCTCGATGGGCGCCCTGTCGATCACCGGCCTGCCCGGCATCAAGAGCGACTTCGAGCCGCTGGTGCCCGGCGGCATCAAGGTGCCGAACACCAACTTCTACCGGGCGCCCGAGCACGGCGACGACCCCGAGGCGTTCGGCCGCTGGGCCGCCGAGGAGATCGGCCGGGCCATCGAGCGGGAGGGGCCGGACACCGTCGCCGCCGTCTTCCTGGAGCCGGTGCAGAACTCCGGCGGCTGCTTCCCGCCGCCGCCCGGCTACTTCGAGCGGGTCCGGGAGATCTGCGACGCGTACGACGTGCTGCTGGTCAGCGACGAGGTGATCTGCTCCTGGGGCCGGCTCGGCGAGTACTTCGGCGCCGTCCGGTACGGCTACCAGCCGGACATCATCACCACCGCCAAGGGCATCACCTCGGGCTACGCCCCACTCGGCGCGATGATCGCCAGCGAGCGGCTGATGGAGCCGTTCCTCACCGAGACCGGCATGTTCGCGCACGGGGTGACCTTCGGTGGCCACCCGGTCTCCTGCGCGGTGGCCCTGGCCAACCTGGAGGTCTTCGCCCGCGAGGACCTCATCGGCCACGTCCGGGCCAACGAGGGCGCCTTCCGGTCCACCCTGGAGAAGCTCAACGACCTGCCGATCGTCGGCGACGTCCGGGGCGACGGCTACTTCTACGGCATCGAGCTGGTCAAGGACAAGACCACCCGGGAGACGTTCGACGAGGCCGAGTCCGAGCGGTTGCTGCGCGGCTTCCTCTCCACCGCGCTCTTCCGGGCCGGGCTCTACTGCCGCGCCGACGACCGGGGCGACCCCGTGGTGCAGCTCGCCCCGCCGCTGATCGCCCAGCAGCAGCAGTTCGACGAGATCGAGCAGATCCTGCGCGCCGTGCTGACCGAGGCATGGTCGCGCCTCTGACCGGCGGCCCGGACGGGGCCGGTTCCCGGGACACCGGGAGCCGGCCCCGTCCCGTCGGGCCTCCCGCCGGCGACACCGGGGACCGGACCGCGCCGACCGGCGTCGGTGCCACCGACCGGACCCGGGTACGCCGGCTGCCCGACCTGGCCGTCCACGACCGGGCCGCGCTGCACGCCGTCCTCGACGCCGGCCGGGTCGCGCACGTGGCCGTCGCCGACGGCGGCCAGCCGTACGCCCTGCCGGTGGCGTACGCGCGGGACGGGGAGCGGGTGCTCGTGCACGGCTCCACCGGCAGCCGGCTGTTCCGGCACCTCGCCGGCGGCGCGCCGGCCTGCCTCACGGTCACCCTGCTCGACGGCCTGGTGCTGGCCCGCAGCGCCTTCGAGTCCTCGATGAACTACCGCTGTGCCATGGTGCTCGGCACCCTCACCCCGCTGCACGGCGAGGCGAAGGCGGCCGCGCTGCACCGCCTCTCCGAGCACCTGCTCCCCGGCCGCTGGTCCGAGATCCGGCCGCCCTCGGCGAAGGAACTGGCCGCCACGCTGGTGCTCGCCCTGCCGCTGGACGAGTGCTCGGTGAAGGTCAGCTCCGGCCCGCCCGACGACCCCGAGGACGACCTCGACCGGCCGGTCTGGGCCGGGGTGGTGCCGGTCGTCGAGACGTACGGCACCCCGCAGCCCGACCCGCGGCTGCGCCACGACCTCCCCCCACCGGAGTGGTGATGCGCTACCAGGAGCTGTCGTACTGGCTGTCCAGCGTGACCGAGCCGCTGACGCCGCGCCCCGGCCTGCCCGGCGACACCGACGCCGACGTGGTGATCGTGGGCGCCGGATACACCGGGCTGTGGACCGCGTACTACCTCGCCGCGGCCGACCCGACGCTGCGGATCGTGGTGCTGGAGAAGGAGATCGCCGGGTACGGCGCCTCCGGCCGCAACGGCGGCTGGTGCTCCGCCCTGTTCCCCACCTCCCTGCCGGCGCTGGCCCGGCGGCACGGCCGCGACCGGGCGCTCGCCATGCAGCGGGCCATGCACTCCACGGTCCGCGAGGTCGGCCGGGTGGTCGCCGCCGAGGGCATCGACTGCGACTGGACGGCCGGCGGCACCGTGGTGCTGGCCCGCACCGACGTGCAGCTCGGCCGGGCCCGGGCCGCCGTCGCGGAAGCCCGCGAGCACGGGCTCGACGACGCCGACCTGGTGCTGCTCGACGCCGCCGAGGCCGCCGCCCGCTGCCACGCCGACGGGGTACGCGGCGGCACGTACACGCCGCACTGCGCCGCCGTGCACCCGGCGAAGCTGGTCCGGGGCCTGGCCGCGGCGGTGGAACGCCGAGGCGTACGCGTCTTCGAGCGGACCCCGGTGACCGCGCTGCGGCCCGGGGCGGCGGTGACCCCGGCCGGCGTGGTCCGCGCACCGGTGGTGGTCCGGGCGACCGAGGGCTTCACGCCGGCCCTGCCCGGCCAGCGGCGGGCCGTCGCGCCGGTCTACTCGCTCATGGTGGCCACCGAACCGCTGCCCGCGGCGACCTGGGCGGAGATCGGGCTGGCCGAGCGGGAGACGTTCTCCGACTACCGGCACGTCATCATCTACGGCCAGCGCACCGCCGACGGCCGGCTCGCCTTCGGTGGGCGGGGCGCCCCCTACCACTACGGCTCCCGGGTCCGCCCCGACTTCGACCGCGAGCCGCGGGTCTTCGCGGCGCTGCGCCGCGTGCTCGGCGAACTCTTCCCGGTGCTGGGCCCGGACGTGCCGGTGACGCACACCTGGGGCGGGCCGCTCGGCGTGGCCCGGGACTGGGCCGCCTCGGTGGGGCTGGACCGGTCGACCGGGCTCGGCTGGGCGGGCGGCTACGTCGGCGACGGCGTCGGCACGAGCAACCTGGCCGGCCGTACCCTGGCCGACCTGATCCGCGGCGAGCAGACCGACCTGACCGCCCTCCCCTGGGTCAACCACCGCTCCCCGCGATGGGAACCGGAACCCCTGCGCTGGCTCGCGGTCAACGCCGGCCTGAAGGTCATGTTCTCGGCGGACGAAGCGGAACGACGCACCAACCGCCCCTCCCGCCGAGCGAAGGCCTTCTCCCACCTCCTGGGCCACTAACCACCCCACCACCTCCACCTCGCGGCGGCCGTCGGGGTGGTTGATCAAGGGGTTTTGGTCAGGTGCGGGGCGGATTTTGACGCAAACTTCTTGATCAACGCCGGGAGGCGCGGTCGGTGCGGGCCGTCAGTGGTTCGGGGGGATTACGCGGAGGTGGCCGCGGCGGCCCTGTTGGTGGGGCTGGGGGGTCTGGTGGTTGTCGTCCGACGGTGGGCGTGGGGGTGCCGGGCGGGCGGCCTCGCGGACGGCCTCGGCCAGGGCGACCAGGTCGTCCGTGGTGGGCGGCGGGGGCTCGAACTCGCCCTCGTGACGCACCACGTCCCAGCCACGCGGGGCGGTCAGGTTGCGGGCGTGCGGCTCGCACAGGTCGTACGTGTGCGGCTCGGCGAACGCGGCGAGGGGGCCCACCACGGCCGTGGACTCGTTGTAGACATAGGTCAATGTGGCGACCGCTTGCCGGGGGCAGCCGTTACGGGAGCAGCGCCGTGGTGACCTCACGGCGGCAGGGTATCTCCATTACCGGGTGCGGCGCACCGCTTCGCGTTGCGACACGCCCGTCATGGTGATCACATTCGTCCGATCGGCCGCTCGGCGCGCCGGGCCGGCGGCGCGACGGCGGGCGGCCCGGGTGCGCGGGCTACCCTGTGCGTCATGACGAGCCCGGAAAACCGCCGCCCCGGCTCCGGCCGGCGCACCCACCGCGACCGCCACGGGCGGGGCCTGCGGGGGCGGCTGGTGCCGGCCACCGTGCCGCTGGCCCGGACCAAGGCCGAGGTCTTCGACGACCTGGTGCTGGACACGGTGGAGACGCTCGAACGCCGCTTCGCCAAGGAGCTGGCCGGGGTCGAGTTCGCCGTCGAGGACGTCCCGCCGGACCTGAACGTCTACGACTCGGACGTGCTGGAGGACGGCGAGGTGCCGCTCGCCCGCCTGCTGCCCGGTCGCCCGGGCCGCCAGGAGGTGCCGCCGCGGATCGTGCTCTACCGGCGGCCGCTGGAGTTCCGCGCCATGGACCGCGAGGACCTCGCGGACCTCGTGCACGACGTGATCATCGAGCAGGTGGCGAACCTGCTCGGCGTCGACCCCGACGAACTGGCCTGAGCCGGCACCCGCCGACCGTCGCCGCGTCCCGGCCGGCCCCCGCCGGCCGGGTCGTCGACCCCGGACCCCGGGCGGCCCCCACCACCCGGTCCGGTACGCGCGTCAGGCGGCTACCCGCCGCTTGAGCTTGCGCCGCTCCCGCTCGGAGAGCCCACCCCAGATCCCGAACCGCTCGTCGTGGCCGAGCGCGTATTCGAGACACTCCGTCTTCACTTCACACCGCGAGCAGATGCGCTTCGCCTCGCGGGTCGAGCCGCCCTTCTCGGGAAAAAACGCCTCCGGGTCGGTCTGCGAGCACAGCGCCCGCTCCTGCCACTCCGGCGCGTTTCCGAGCAGGTCGGCCACCTCGAGCTGGCCGTCCATCCATTGCCTCCTTGTCGCGCACCGGCGTCATCGCCGCTGCAACCCCCCACGCGAAAGGCGTGCTTGTTCGTCCGGTCACAATTTGTTGCGTTCCGCGCGAACAACCCCATTCAAATTACACGCGTGTAATGCGTGCGCCGTCAAGCCAAACTTGATAATGGAGTCGCCCTCCCGACACGTTCCGGACGGCGTGGTGGCCGCCCGACCCTCGCAACCTGCCCTATCGATTCAGACCCCGGACGAGTAACGCCCTCCCCGGCGAGTTGCCCCAAGTTTTCTGCCGTGGCGCACCCGTGTGGACACCCCCGGCGGCCCCCGGTGGAGGCTTCCGGCGGGCCGCGCCCGGGCGGTCGTCGTGACACCGTCCAAGATCAGCATTTGTGGGGCACAAGGTTAACCCGACCCGAACGGTACCGCCCGTTGAGGCCGCAGACGCCGACCGCGCCCCGTCCACCATGTGGACGGGGCGCGGCCGTGCGGCAGCGTGGATGGTCAGTCCACTCCCGGCGGTGAGCTGGCCGGCCAGACGAATTCGGCGATCACGCCGCCGGTGACCGAGATCGCGCCGGCGGGGGTGGTGTCGTCCCACCAGACGGTATAGAGACCGGCCGGCAGGTCCGGGTAGACGGCGCTGTGGAACAGCCCGTCGCGGACGTGCCGCTCCCGTACGGCCGAGTGCGTGCGCGGCTCGTCCCGGTCGGCGCGGCTGATCTCGATCTCGCGGCCGTGCAGCTCCCGTCCGGTGTGGATGATCAGTGCGCCGGAGTCGCCGCCCAGGTCGAGCACGACGCTGCCGCTCTCCGAGGGGCCGAGGATGTGCTGCTGGCCGTGCACGTGCCCTCCCCGCTCAGGACTTCTTCGCCGGCGGGTTGTTGAACCCGTCGTACGGCGTGCCGAGGAACGGGAAATCGCCCAGGAACGGCGCGGTCACGTCGGCGGCGCTCAGGCCCGGGGTCACGGCGGTCGCCGCCGCGTCCGGCTTGAACGTCTTGTCGACCAGCGGCACGGTCAGCCCGGCGATGGCCCGCAGCGCGATGGTCACCACGTCGTCACCCACCCGCCGGCCGTTCGGGAAGCCCGCCAGGTCACCGCCGAGCACCCCGAACCGGTCCGGCTTGGGGCTCGGCCGGATCGCCGTGTTCAGCCGCAGCATGTCGGCCTGCAGGTCCCCGGTCGTGTTGGCGAAACCGTCGATCAGCCCGGCCGGCACGCCGGTGAGCAGGATCGCCACCAGGTCGGCACGCGGCTTCTTCGACTTGTTCAGCGCGTCCAGGCTGGGGAAGACGCCCGGGTAGAGCGCGGGCAGGAGCGCGGCCAGCTCGGGATGCTCGACGAACTGGGCGAACCGCTTGTCCTCGGCGGGCGGCAGCGTGTTCCACAGGTCCTTCTTGGACATCGGCACGACGACCTCGTTGAACAGTGGGTTGCCCAGCCGGGAGACCTGAGTGAAGGGGCCGGCGGCCGTGTCCGCGGCGGCCCGGTCGCCGAGGACACGGACCTGCTGGCGGGAGGCCGTCGTCCAGACGCCGATGGTCGAGGCGCGGTCGGCGTAGCCGTACCGGCTGGCCTTGCGCCGGACCTTGGCGAGCGGGACCTGCACGGCGATGCTGTGCACGTTCAACCGGTCCAGCGCGTTGACCGGCTCACCCTCGGTCTTGAACAGCTTCTTGCCGGCCACGTGCAGCTGCTGAAAGGGGCGCAGCGTGCCGAGGTCGAAGATGGCGCCCAGGTCGACGAAGAAGCCGTCGGCCCGCTGGCCGGCGAAGACCTTCTCCCCCGTCGACAGCCGGAACGTCGCCTGCCGCACCAGGTCCTGGTATCCGGGCGTGGACAGCGGTCCCACGTTGCACGGCGGGCAGGGCAACTTGTGCGCCAGCACGCGCTCCCGGCCGTCGGCGATCCGGGTCAACCGGTAGAACTGGCGCCGGTTCCAGTTCTTGCTGTCCAGCGACTCGATCGGCCCGGTGTTGTAAAGAAAGCTGTTCGGATTCGTGATCTCCGTCGTGAATTCGAAACGATAGGTGACGTCGGGATTTCCGTCGCCGTCGTTGTCGACGTGAATCTCGTACCGGACGTCGTCGCCGAACTCGAAGAAGTTGGGGCCGCCGGAGGGGAGCTGCACCGGCACGTAGTTGGCGATCAACGTGACCGTGTCGGGCTGGCTCGGGCTGACGAACGCGTACAGGTCGGAGCTGTCGGCGACCGGATCCTTGGCTATCTCCGGGGCCTCACGGTGAGAGGACATGGCGGACCACACCTTCGTCGGGGGTAACGGAAGTCGGTACCGGCGCCGGGAGCCCGCGCCGGGAGGGCCGCGCCGGGGGCGCGGGGGGCGGTCAGCGCCGGGCGGCGGCGCGGACCAGGCGGTCGGCCAGGCCGCGGTCGCGTACCTGGATCCGGGTCGTGCCGACGAAGACGTCCAGCGCGCCGGTGGCCGCGTCGCGGAGGTGGACCACGATCGGCTCGTCACGCCGGCCCGCGGAGGGCGCGTTCTGCGCGGCGGACAGGCCCGGCACGGTGAGTGCGGCGGCGCCCAGGGTGGCGCTCGCGGCGGCGGTCAACGTCTGCCGGCGGGTCAGTCGCGGCCAGGGCCGCCGCTTCGGCTCATCAGTGGTCATGGGCAACCTTTCCGGGCCGGCGCCGTAGCGCCCACGCTGGACCGGGGCCCGGACGCCGCCGGGTGCCCCGGGCTCGGGGATGCCGGCGGCGGTCCTCGCCGCAACCGCCGCCGGCATCCACTGGTACGGCCGGCGGCGGGGAAAGGTTCGACGCTACGCGCCGACGTGACCGTACGCGGTCGTCCGCTTGCGGACCGGTCGGCCCGCCGCCGCCGCGATCCCCCGGAGCTGCTCCTCGGTGCGGGCCGAGCCGTTGCCCGAGCCGGCCATCCGGGAGATGGTCTCCTCCATGAGGGTGCCGCCCAGGTCGTTGCAGCCACCCTGGAGCATGGCGACCGTGCCGGCGTCGCCGAGTTTCACCCAGGAGCACTGGATGTTGGCGATGCGGCCGTGCAGCAGCAGCCGCGCCATCGCGTGCACGACCCGGTTCTCCCGCCAGGTCGGGCCGGGCCGGGCGATGCCGGCCAGGTAGATCGGCGCGTTGGTGTGCACGAACGGCAGCGCCACGAACTCGGTGAAGCCGCCCGTGCGGTCCTGCAGGCCGGCCAGCACCCGGAAGTGGGCCAGCCACTGGCCCGGGTGGTCGACGTGGCCGTACATCATGGTGGAGCTGGACCGGATGCCCAGCTCGTGGGCCGTGCCGACCACCTCGACCCAGGCGGCGGCCGGCAGTTTGCCCTTCGTGAGCACCCAGCGCACCTCGTCGTCGAGGATCTCGGCGGCGGTGCCCGGGATGGTGTCCAGGCCGGCCTCGCGGAGCTGAAGCAGCCACTCCTTCACGGGCACGCCGGCCTTGGCGGCGGCGGTGACGATCTCCATCGGGGAGAACGCGTGGACGTGCATCCCCGGCACCCGTGCCTTGATCGCCCGGACGATGTCGGCGTAGCCGGTGACCGGCAGCTTCGGGTCGATGCCGCCCTGGAGGCAGACCTCGGTGGCGCCGGCCGCCCACGCCTCCTCGGCCCGGTCGGCGACCTGCGCCACGGAGAGCCGGAACGCGTCGGCGTCGCTCTCCCGCTGCGCGAAGGCGCAGAACCGGCAGCCCACGTAGCAGACGTTGGTGAAGTTGATGTTGCGGTTGACCACGTAGGTGACGTCGTCGCCGACCGCGGCCCGCCGCACGTCGTCGGCGATCCGGCACAGCTCGTCCAGCGCCGGCCCGTCCGCGCCGAACAGCGCCAGCGCCTTCGCCTCGTGCGCCGGTTCCAACAGCGCGGCCGGATCGTCGGCGGCCAGCCGCAGACCGGCACGCAGGTCGGGGTCGCTCGCCACGGCGACCGGCACGGCCACCCTCGCGGCCACCTCCGACCAGTCGCCGTAGACGTCGTCGAAGTCGCCGCGCCGGTCCCCGGTCCGCCCGGTGGTGTCGATGGTGACGTGCAGGTCGGTCCGGCCGCCGAACACCTCCTCCGGCTCCTGCCACGGCCGGCCCACCGGCAGGGCCGCCTCGACGGCCAGCCCGGTCTCCGGGTCGGCCAGGGCGGTGACGTGCGGCAGCAGGCGCGGGTCGAGCCACGGATCGCCGGCCCGGACGTACTCCGGGTAGACGGTCAGGCGCTCGCGCAGGGTGAAGCCGGCCTGCCCGGTGCGCCGGGCCAACTCGTCCAGGTGCGGCCAGGGGCGCTCGGGGTTGACGTGGTCCGGGGTGACCGGCGAGACGCCGCCCCAGTCGTCGATGCCGGCGCGCAGCAGCAGGTCGTACTCGCCCTCGATGAGGTTGGGCGGGGCCTGGATCCGGGCCTTCGGGCCGAGCAGCACCCGCGCCACCGCCACCGTGGCCGCGAGGTCGTGCAGCTCCGCGTCGGGCATCCCGCGCATGGCGGTGTCCGGCTTGGCGCGGAAGTTCTGCACGATCACCTCCTGGAGGTGGCCGTACTCCCGGTGCGCCCGGCGGATGGCGAAGAGCGCGTCGACCCGCTCGGCCCGGGTCTCCCCGATGCCGATCAGCAGGCCGGTGGTGAACGGCACGCCGACCCGGCCGGCGTCGTCGAGCACCCGCAGCCGCACCGCCGGCTCCTTGTCCGGCGAGCCGTAGTGCGGGCCGCCGGGCTCCGACCAGAGCCGGGTGGCGGTGGTCTCCAGCATCATGCCCATGCTCGGCGCGACCGGCTTGAGCCGCTGCAACTCCGACCAGGACAGCACGCCCGGGTTGAGGTGCGGCAGCAGCCCGGTCTCCTCCAGCACCGCCACGGCGCAGGCGCGCAGGTAGTCGAGGGTGGAGTCGTAGCCCCGCTCGTCCAGCCACCGGCGGGCCGCCGGCCAGCGCTCCTCGGGGCGGTCGCCCAGGGTGAACAGGGCCTCCTTGCAGCCCTGGGCGGCGCCCTCCCGGGCGATGGCGAGGACCTCGTCCTTCTCCAGGTACGCGGCGGGCAGCCGGTGCGGCACCGTGGCGAAGGTGCAGTAGTGGCAGCGGTCCCGGCACAGCCGGGTCAGCGGGATGAAGACCTTCTTGGAGAAGGTGACGACGCCCGGGCGGCCGGCCTCCCGCAGCCCGGCGTCGCGGATCTCCCCGGCGATCCGGAGCAGCTCGTCCAGGGCCGTGCCGCGCGCCGTGAGCAGCGGGCTCGCCTCGGCCACGTCCAGCGCCCGGCCGGTGGCGGCCCGGCCCAGGGCCCGCCGGACGCTCGCCTCGGTCGGCACGGGCTCGGTGCGATCATCCATCCGCTCAGCCTATGCGCTGGCCGGTCCGGACCCGCCCGCCCCCGACGAGGAGGCGGGCGGGTGGCCGGGAAAGCGGCTCAGCGCGGGAAGTTCGGGTCCTCCCGGTCGAAGCGCTGCGTGCGGTCACCGTCCGGCGGGGCCGGCTGGCCGGGGTCGGCCGGCTGGCGCGGGATCGCCTGGGTCGGGTCGGCCGACGGCGGCTGGCCGAAGGGCGGCGCCGTGTGCGGGGCACCGCCGTACGGAGGCGCGGACTGCGGGCCGCCGAACGGCGGACCCGACTGCGGAGCGCCGAACGGCGGGCTCGACTGCGGGGCCCCGGGCGGCGGGCTCGACTGTGGCGCGTGCGGCGGGGCGGTGTTGAACGGCGGCGCGGGCTGCGCCGGGCCGTACGGGCCGGGCTGCGGGTAGCCGCCCGGCTGCTGCGGCCCGCCGGGGTACCCGCCCGGGGCGGGGTAGCCGCCGGGGTGGCCGGGCTGCTGCGGCCAGCCGGGCTGCGCCTGGCCGTAGACACCGGGCTGCGGTTTCGGCTTCGGGACGTAGTAGAGGGTCCGCCAGATCTTGAAGACCACGAACGCGGCGATCGCGAACACGGCCAGCCAGGCCAGCCGGGTGAGCAGGCCGAGGAAGGCGTCCAGCACCTCGCCGTCGGCGAGCCGGCCGACCAGCCAGATCAGGAGGGTCAGCGCGCCGAACACCGCGGCGACCGCGTACTCGACCAGCGCGACCTGGGTGATCAGCTTCGCCTTCGGCAGCACCGGGCGGACGTGGGTGGCGAGCAGCACGGCCAGCACCGGCAGGACCGTCGACTCCAGGCCGATGAAGGCGAAGAAGGTGCTCCCGGCCCGGCCGCTGAACGTGCTGTAGTCGTCGACCGGCACCAGGAGGCGCAGCAGGCCGACGAAGAGCAGCACGGCGTTCGCGCCGAGCAGGACGAGCGCGGCCAGTTCGCGCAGCGGCTTGGTCAACTGGCTGGCCTGCGTGGTGTCGCCGGACACGGGCTCGGCGGGGCTGGTCACGGACTCCCCCAGGGGACGAAAACGGACAGTTGCCGACGTGAGCCTAGTCGCTCCGGCCACCGGGCGATCGACGGCGGCGCGTGCGCAAGGATGGACGTCATGCGCATCGTGGTTTTGACCGGCGGCATCGGGGGCGCCCGGTTCCTGCTCGGCGTCCGGGCGTACGCCCGGGAGGTGGGGGCCGAGGTGACCGCCGTGGTCAACGTCGGCGACGATCTGCTGCTGCACGGGCTGAAGGTCTGCCCCGACCTGGACAGCGTCATGTACACGCTGGGCGGGGGCGCCGACCCGGAACGGGGCTGGGGCCGCGTGGGCGAGACCTGGACGGTCAAGTCCGAGCTGGCCGCGTACGGCGCCGAGCCGGCCTGGTTCGGGCTGGGCGACAAGGATCTCGCCACCCACCTGGTGCGCACCACCATGCTCAACGCCGGCTACCCGCTGTCCCAGGTCACCGAGGCGCTGTCCGCGCGCTGGCAGCCCGGCGTACGCCTGCTGCCGGCCACCGACGACCGGCTGGAGACCCATGTCGTGGTCGACCTGGACGGCGGCCAGCGGGCGATCCACTTCCAGGAGTGGTGGGTCCGCCACCGGGCGGACGTGCCGACGCACCGGTTCGTCTTCGTCGGCGCGGAGACCGCGAAGCCGGCGCCCGGCGTGCTGGAGGCGATCCGGGCCGCCGACGTGGTGCTCGTCGCGCCCAGCAACCCGGTGGTGAGCATCGCGCCGATCCTGGCCGTGCCGGGGCTGCGCGACGCGATCGCCGACGGGCCCGCCCCGGTCGTCGGGGTGTCCCCGATCATCGGCGGCGCACCGGTCCGCGGCATGGCCGACCGCTGCCTGTCCGTGCTCGGCGTCGAGTGCAGCGCGGCCGGGGTGGGCGGCCTCTACGGTGGCCGCGCGGCCGGCGGCCTGCTCGACGGCTGGCTGGTCGCGACGGAGGACGAGGGCACCGCGGTGCCGGAGGTGACCGTGCGCGCCGCGCCGCTGCGGATGACCGACGAGGCGGCGACGGCGGCGATGGTCCGAGCCGCGTTGGAGCTGATGTGAGGCTGGAGATCCTGCCGGTGCCCGGCATCGGCGACGTGACCGAGGGCGACGACCTGGCGGCGCTGATCGCCACCGCGGCGCCCTGGCTGCGCGACGGCGACGTGCTGGTGGTGACCAGCAAGGTCGTGTCGAAGGCGGAGGGCCGGCTGGTCGACGTGCCGGCCGACGGGCCCGAGCGGCTGGCCGCCCGGGACGAGGTGCTGGCCGGGGAGACCGCCCGCGTGGTGGCCACCCGCGGCACCACCCGGATCGTGCAGACGCACCACGGGTTCGTGATGGCCTCCGCCGGCATCGACGCGTCCAACGTGGACAAGACCCGGCTGGTGCTGCTGCCCAAGGACCCGGACGCCTCCGCCCGCGCGCTGCGCGCCACCCTGCGCGAGCGGTACGACCTCGACGTCGCGGTCATCGTGAGCGACACCATGGGCCGGCCGTGGCGCAACGGGCTCACCGACGTGGCGCTCGGGGTGGCGGGCATGCCGGCGATCCGCGACCACCGGGGCGAGATCGACCCCTACGGCAACGAACTCCAGCTCACCCAGATGGCCGTGGTCGACGAGCTGGCCGCGGCCGGTGAGCTGATCAAGGGCAAGTGCGACCAGGTGCCGGTCGCGGTGATCCGTGGCTACCTGGGCGAGACCCGGGACGACGACGAGGGCGCCGCCGCCCTGGTCCGGGACGCGTCGCTGGACCTGTTCTCCCTCGGCACCGCCGAGGCGCGCGCCGCCGGCCTGCGGGAGGCCGCCACCCTGGCCGACGGCCCCGGCCCGACCCCGGCCGACCCGGCCGCCGTGGACCGGGCGATCGCCGCCGTCGCCGGCGTGGTCGCGCCCGGCACCGTCTTCACCCACGTCACCGACGACGAGGTACGCGCCGGACTGGTCGCCACCGTGCCCGGCTGGCCGGCGGAGGCCACCGGCCTGGTCCTCGGCGCGCCACCGGCCCCGGTCGACGCGGCGGACCTGGTCCGTTTCGGCGCCGACCTGCAGCGCCTGCGTACCGCGCTGGCCGCCGAGGCCGTCCCGTCGGCGCTGCTCCCCCCGCCGCCGGGAAGCACCGCCAGCGCGGCCCTCGCCGTCTGACCTCGCGCCCGGCGACCTCAGGCGTCGAGGACGGCCCGGCCCAGCGGGGTCAGGGTGTGCAGCACGGTGTTGCGGTCGCGGTGGCTGACCAGCAGGCCGGCGTTGCGCAGCACGCTGGTGTGCTGGCTGGCCGCGGCCGCGGAGATGCGCAGCCGGCGGGCGACCTCGCCGGTGGTGCAACCCTCGTCGGCGGCTTCCAGCACGGCCGCCCGGGTCCGGCCGAGCAGGGCGGCCAGCGCCTCCCGCTGCGCGGCGTCGGCGTCCCGGCCGGCGCCGCCGCCCGCCTCGGGCATGAGGCCGCCGAGCCGGTCGACGGGATAGACCAGCACCGGCGGCAGGCTCGGGTCGAGGAGCGCGACCGGGGTGCGGGCGCAGAAGAACGAGGGGACGAGCAGCAAGCCCCGGCCGTCGAGGTGCAGCTCCCGGCTGTCCGGATAGTCGAGGACCTCCAACACCCCGTCGGCCCAGCGCATGCTCGGCCGCAGGCTGGCCAGCAGCCCCTCGGCGCCGCCGTCGAGCATGGCCCGGGCGCGGCGCGCGCGGTCCGCCTCCACGGCGGCCTGGATCCGCGACCAGTATGGGGTGACCGCGAGCGACTGGTACCGGACCATCGAGTCGGTCAGGTGGCTGAGCACCTCGGGCTCGCCGCGGGCCAGGGCGCTCGCCGACGCCGGCAGTGCGTTCTCCTCGGCGAGCCGGGTGAGGTCGCGGCGGAGCAGGTCGACCGGGGTGCCGCGAACCGCCTCCAGCCCGGCGTCCAGACCGTCCTTGCTGGCGTAGGGGGTGAGGAAGTCGGGGAAGTAGCCGCGGGGCGGGTTGAGCGCGAGCAGCAGGCGGTAGCCCTCGGCGGTGGTGTCCGTCCGCAGCCCGCGGGCCACGGTGCGTCGCCACGCGGTCAGCAGCGGGTCACGCCCGCGACCCTGAAGCAGGTGCAGGCTGAGGACCAGTTCCCAGACCGGGTCCGCGACAGGGGCCACCCTGGTCCGCAGGATGTCCTCGCGGGAGAAAATGACCTTCAGCATGGAGCTCTCCCGGGCGGACAGAGGGAGTGCCCGCCACGTTGAGCACTGTACCTGCCGGTACTTATCTTCATCTTTAAGCGTGGGATGAAAAACCTCGACGGTGCCCCGCCGGGTTCGGCAGACTTCCCCTTGCCCGCCGCGCCGGGATCGGTGTCACCGAACCGGCTGTCGACCAGCGGGCGCGCCGGTCGGCCGGACGGCACCACGAGGGTCTGCGGCTTTCTCCGTAGGGGTGTCGTCCGGCGACCGCTCAGCCGAGCCAGAGCGCCACCCGGTGATCCTCGTCGGTGACGTAGTAGCAGCGCCCGTCCAGCTCGGCCAGCCCCTCCACGTGGTGGAACGGCGCCAGCTCGGCCACCAGCTTCCCCGCCACCCGGGCGTCCGGGCCCACGTCGTGCCGGAACCGGACGTGCCGCGAGGTCACCGGGCCGCCGTGCGGGTGGTCGTCCAGCAGCACCGAGCCCTTGCCGACCGCGTCGATCGAGCCGATCACCGCCGCGTATCCGCCGTCGGGCGTCGGCGCCACGGCCCGGAAGCCGGTCAGGGCGCCCGCCGGGGTCACCCCGGTCAGGGCGTACGCCCCGACGGCGCGCGGCCAGCCCGGCGACGACTCCGCCCCGGCGTCCCGCCGCGACCCGGAGCCCTCGCCGAACATGTCGGCCACACCGGCCAGCTCGACCAGGATGGGCTCGCCCTCGGCGGTCACCGGGAAGCGCAGCCCGAGCAGCACCGTCCCGGCCGGGGTGAAGGCCGCCGCCTCGACGTTGACGGGCAGGTCGTCCTCGGCCAGCCGGCTCACCCAGCTCTTGGCCCGGGCCGTGCCGCGGTCCCGCGTCTCCACGATGAACCGCTGCCGGACCCGCTCCCCCGCCGGCAGCGGAGTCAGCGGCGCGGCGGCGAGGGCGTCGTTGATCGCCCGGTGCAGCCGGAACCGGTTGCGCACCACGTGCAGCGGCAGCGTCCCGCCGGCCGCGTCGTCCTCGCGGAACCGGGCCACGAACGCCCGCCGGGGGCGCAGCGGGCCGGCCTTCGAGCCGAAGTGCGAGCCGAAGACGTACACCCAGCCGTCGTGGTGGGCGAGCGCCTCACCGTCCTCGGTGCGGCCGTTCTCCCGGCCGGCGTCGGCGGCCACGTGGTGCGCCACCCACTCGCCGTCGGCGCGCTCCAGCAGCAGCGCCAGGCACTGGTCCACCGGGCCCTCGTCGAGGACGGTCCAGAATCCTCGGCGGGCGCCGTGGGCGCGCAGCAGCGCCGGGGAGCGCACGGGCAGCAGGTCGCTGGCCTCGTTGCCGGCCACGACGAACTCGACGAGTCGGAGGGTCACCGGGCCAGGGTACGGAGGGCGCGCCCGTACAGTGGCGGGGTGCCGGACACCGAGACGTACGCCGACCTGCATGCCGACGCCACGGCGGTGCTGAGCCGCTGGACGGCGACCAGCCCGGCGGCCGCCGCGAACCGGGACCGGACGCTGGCGCTGCTGGCGGCCGGACCGGTGGCGATGAGCCGGACGCACCGGCCCGGGCACCTCACCGCGAGCGCGCTGGTGCTGGACGCGACGGGCGCCCGGGTGCTGCTCTGCCTGCACGGCAGGTTCCGCAAGTGGGTGCAGCTCGGCGGGCACTGCGAGCCCGGCGACCGGACCCTGGCGGCGGCCGCGCTGCGCGAGGCCACCGAGGAGTCCGGTATCGCCGGCCTGGTGATCGATCCGGAACCGATCGACGTGGACGTCCACCCCGTGGCCTGCCAGGGCGGCTCGCTGCACTACGACGTCCGGTTCGCCGTGCTGGCCCCCGCCGGGGCGACCGAGCGGGTCAGCGCCGAGTCCGAGGCGCTGGGCTGGTTCCCGCCGGACCGGCTGCCCGGGCCGCTGGCCGACGGGACCGTCCAGCTGGTGAAGCCGGGGTTGGCCGCGCTGGCCCGGAGGGCCGCCGGCTGACCCGGCGCCCGGTCAGACCAGCCCCTCCTCGCCGCGCTCCTTGAGCTCGTCGACCACCCTCTTCACGTCCTGCGCCCGGTCGCGCGGGCAGACCAGCAGGGCGTCCGGGGTGTCCACCACGATCAGGTCGTGGACGCCGATCGCGGCCACCAGCCGGCCGGACTGCGGCACCACCACGAGGCCGCTGGTGTCCCGCAGCAGCACGCCGGGCTTCGCGTCGGCGCCCAGGACCACGTTGCCGGCGGCGTCCGCGGGGAGCACCTCGCCGAGGGTGTGGAAGTCGCCGACGTCGTTCCAGCCGAAGTCGCCCGGGACGGTCGCCACCCGGCCGGCGGTCGCCGCGCCCTCCATCACCGCGTAGTCGACCGAGATTTTCGGCAGCGTCGGCCAGACCGTGCCGAGGACGTCGTCCTGCTCCGGGGTGCCCCACGCCGCCGCGATCGCGGTGATCCCCGCGTGCAGGGCCGGCTGCTGCCGGGCCAGCTCGGCCAGGAAGACGTCCACCCGCCAGACGAACATGCTGGCGTTCCAGAGGTGCCGGCCGGAACGCACGTAGCCCTCGGCCACGTCGGCGGCCGGCTTCTCCTTGAACTCGATGACCGGGCGCAGGGTGCCGTCGCCCACCGGCTCGCCGGTCTCCAGGTAGCCGTAGCCCGTCTCGGGCCGGGTCGGGGTGATGCCCACCGTCATCAGCGAACCCTGCTCGGCGCCGCGGATCGCCTGCCGGACCACCTCGGCCCAGCGCGCCGGGTCACCGATGAGGTGGTCGGCGGCGAAGGAGCCCATCACCGCCTCCGGGTCACGCTCGGCGATCACCGCGGCGGCCAGCGCGATCGCGGCGCAGGAATCCCGCGGCGACGGCTCGACCAGGATGTTCTCCTCCGGCACGCCGGCCAGTTGCCGCGCCACCGCCGCGACGTGCGCGGCCCCCGTGACCACCAGCGTGCGGTCCGGCGTGGTCAGCGGCGACAGCCGGTCGACCGTCGCCTGGAGCAGCGAGGCCGGGGTGCCGGTCAGCGGGTGGAGGAACTTGGGGTGGCCGGCACGGGACAGCGGCCACAACCTCGTGCCGCTGCCACCCGCCGGGATGACGGCGTAGAACATCAGCACATCATGCCCGAACCGCCGTGCTACGGGCCCCCGGTCGGGCGTACCCGCAGGTGACACTCAGGAACGCGCCCGGCTCCACGCGGCGATGTGCACCTCGGCGCTGGACTCCCAGGTGAACTCCTTGGCCCGGTCGAAACCGGCCTTGGCCAGGGACAGCCGGCGCTGCTCGTCGTCGAGCAGGGCGGTCAGGTCGGTGGCGATCTGATCCGGGTCCTCGCTGGTGTACGCCACGGCGTCGCCGCCCACCTCGGGCAGGGAGAGCCGCGGCGTGGTGAGCACCGGCGCGGCGCACGCCATCGCCTCCAGGATGGGCAGGCCGAAGCCCTCCCCGTAGGACGGGTAGGCGGCGACCAGCGCCCCACCGAGGAAGCCGGGCAGGTCCGCGTAGCGCAGGTAACCCGGGCGCAGCAGCCGCAGGTGCGACGGCACCTCGGCCACCGCCCGGTCGATGTCGTCGTCGTGCCCCTGGCCGCCCGCGATGACCAGCGCGGGCGGGTCCGCCCGGTCGCCCACCGCGCGGGCCCAGCCGCGGATCAGGTTGGGCACGTTCTTGCGCGGCTCCTTGGCCCCGAGGAACGCCACGTAGCTGCTGCTGCCCAACCCGAGGCGGGCCCGCACCCGGGCCTTCTCCTCCTCGCTCGGCGCGTGGAAGGCGGCCTGGTCGACACCGTGGTAGGCCACGTCGATCCGGGTCGGGTCGGCGTCCAGCAGGCGGATCAGCTCGTCGCGGGTGGCCTTGCTCGGCACGATCACCCGGTCGGCGCGGCGCAGCGAGGTCTTGATCGCGCTGCGGAAGAAGGTGCGGCGCGACTTGTCGTAGTGCTCCGGCTCGGTGAAGAAGGTCGCGTCGTGCACGGTGACCGTGACCGGGCAGCCGGCCCGCAGCGGGCACGTGTAGAAGGGCGAGTGCAGCACCTCCGCGCCGACCTGCTGGGCCAGCAGCGGCAGGCCGGTCTGCTCCCAGGCGAGCCGGGCCGGGCGGTGGGCGACGGCCGCCGGGGCGGGGATCACCTCGGCGCCGGGCAGCATGCGGGTGTAGCGCTCCAGGTCGGTGCGGAGGCTCACCACGACCAGGTCGACGCCGGAGCCGCAGACCCGGCCGAGGGCACCGAGCAGGCCGTCGACGTATCTACCGACGCCGCCGCGATCGGCGGGGACACTCGTGGCGTCGATGAGCACGCGGGGCGGGCGACCGGCGGTCACGGGGCGACTCCTCAGGCTGGCGCGTCTGTGGGGAACAACACTGTCGGCAAGCCTACGCCGGGCCGGGTGCCCGACGCTGACTGCGACCCGACGGTACGCCGACTTGTCGTTGTCATCGAGTACGCGTACCGGGCGCGTATCGTTCGCGCCGATGGCCGACAACATTGCCCGGGTGTTCGCCGACGCGATCGCGACCGACCCCGCCCGACCGCTGCTGACCTGGTACGACGACGCCACCGGCGAGCGCACCGAACTCTCCGGCGCGACGCTGGCGAACTGGGTGGCCAAGACGGCCAACCTGCTCGTCGACGAGAACGCCCTCGCCCCCGGCGACACGGCCGCGGTGCTGCTGCCACCGCACTGGCAGACCGCCGCCGTGCTGCTCGGCTGCTGGTCGGCGAAGCTGACCGTGGCCGACACGCCGGGTGACGTGGACGTGCTCTTCGCCGCCGCCGGCCGGATCGACGAGGCGGGCGACTGGTCGGCCGGGGAGCGCTACGCGCTGGCCCTGGACCCGTTCGCGCTGCCGATGCGGGAGGTGCCGGCCGGCTTCGCCGACTTCGTCTCGGCGGTACGCGGGCACGGCGACCACTTCACCCCGTACCCGGGCGGTGGCGAGGGGGACGCGGCGCTGCTGGCCCGCGCGGACGTCCGGGCCACGGAGCTCTGCCTCACCCCCGGCGACCGGCTCCTGGTCGACGTGACCCGGCACCCCGACCCGGTCGACTGGCTGCTGGCGCCGCTCACCGCCGGCGCCAGCCTGGTGGCCTGCGCCAACCTGGACCCGGCCCGTTTGGACCCGCGCACCGCGACGGAGAAGGTCACCCGGGTCCTGACCTGACCGGGGTCAGGCCGGGGCCGGGTGGTCCGACTCGGCGCGGCGCTGGGCGAAGGCGGCGAACGCGGTCAGCGACTCCGGGTTGGCCAGGGCGCCCCTGGCCGCGGCGTGGTCCACCGGGGTGCCGGTGAGGATCTTTTTGACCGGCACCTCCAGCTTCTTCGCCGACAGGGTGCGCGGCACCGCCCGCACCTGGTGGATCTCGTCGGGGACGTGCCGCGGCGACAGCGCGGTCCGCAGCTCCCGGCAGATCTTCTTCCGCAGCGCGTCGTCCAGCTCCAGGCCCTCGGCGAGCACCACGAAGAGCAGCAGCTCGCCGGCGCCGCCCTCGTCGTCCTCCAGGTGCACCACGACCGAGTCGACCACCTCGTCGAGGCCCTCGACCACGGAGTAGAACTCGGCCGTGCCGAGCCGGACGCCGCCCCGGTTGAGGGTGGCGTCGGAGCGGCCGGTGATCACGCAGCCGCCGCGCTCGTTGACGGTGATCCAGTCGCCGTGCCGCCAGACGCCCGGGTAGACCTCGAAGTAGGCCTCCCGGTAGCGGGAGCCGTCGGTGTCGTTCCAGAAACCCACCGGCATGCTCGGCATCGGCTCGGTGATCACCAGCTCGCCGAGCTGGCCGATCACCGGTGTGCCGTCGGCCGAGCGGGCCTCCACCTTGGCGCCGAGCGCCCGGCAGGTGATCTCGCCGGCGTGCACGGGCAGCAGCGGCACGCCGCCGACGAAGCCGGTGCAGACGTCGGTGCCACCGGAGAGCGACTGGAGCTGGAGGCGGTCGCCCACGGTCTCGTAGACCCAGGTGAAGCCCTCAGCGGGCAGCGGGGCGCCGGTCGAGCCGACCCCGCGCAGCGCGGACAGGTCGGCGATCTCCTTCGGGACCAGCCCGGCCTTGCGGCAGGCCAGCAGGAACGGCGCCGAGGTGCCGAAGTAGGTGGTGCCGGTCTCCGCCGCCAGCCGCCAGAGCGCGCCGAGGTCCGGGTGGCCCGGGTTGCCGTCGAACAGCACGATGGTCGCGCCCACCGCCGGCCCGGAGACCAGGAAGTTCCACATCATCCAACCGGTGGTGGTGAACCAGAAGAACCGGTCGGCCGCGCCCAGGTCGTGGTGCAGGGCCAGCATCTTCAGGTGCTCCAGCAGGATGCCGCCGTGACCGTGCACGATCGGCTTGGGCAGGCCGGTGGTGCCGGAGGAGTAGAGCACGTAGAGCGGGTGGTCGACGGGCACCGGCGTGAAGGCCAGCGGCTCGTCGGTCTCCGCCGCCAGCTCCGCCCAGGAGAGCGCGCCCTCCGGGGGCGCGCCGGCCGGGTCGAGGTAGGCGATGCCGACGGTGTGCCGCAGGGACGGCAGGGCGGCCCGGATCGCGGCCACCTCGGCGCGCCGGTCGACCGGCTTGTCGCCGTAGCGGTAGCCGTCGACCGCCACGAGCACCGTGGGCTCGATCTGCTGCCAGCGGTCGGTGACGCTGCGGGTGCCGAACTCGGGCGCGCAGGAGGAGAAGATCGCGCCGAGGCTGGCGGTGGCGAGCAGCAGGACGTAGGTCTCCGGGATGTTCGGCGCGTACGCCGCCACCCGGTCGCCCTGCCCCACGCCGAGCCGGCGCAGGCCGGCCGCCACCCGGCGGACCTGGTCGCGCAGTTGCGCGGCGGTCAGCGTCTCCGGGGCGCGGGTCTGCCCGTGCGCGATCACCACCGGGTCGTCGTCGGCCCGGCCGGGCATCCGCAGCACGTTCTCGGCGTAGTTGAGGGTGGCGCCGGGGAACCACCGGGTGCCCGGCATGGTCCGGTCGGTGAGCGTGGCGGTCGGCGGGGTGTGCGCGACCACCTCGAAGTAGTCCCAGATCGACTGCCAGAAGGCGTCCAGGTCGGTCACCGACCACTGCCACAGCGCGTCGTAGTCGGCGAACTCCAGCCCCCGGTGCTCGGCCAGCCAGCGCAGGTAGTCGCCGATCCGGGACCGCTCACGCACGTCGGCCGGCGGCGTCCACAGCACGTCACCCACTGTTCCACCCTCCCTGAGGCCCGTCACGACACTGTGCATGGGCCGTGGCGCCATCTTGCCCTACCTCGCCAGGCCATTCTCCGTACCGGGTGCCGGTGACGGGGCGTGCCCAACCCACACCCCCAACCCACCACCAATGTGGGTCCGGCAAGGAAGGGCCCCTTGTTAACGCCTGGCGTTGTACAGGGGGCCCCTCCTAACCTCAGCCGGCCCGGTGGGCCTGGATCGCCCGGCGGCGGGCCAGCCGGTGGGCCCGGCGGATCTCCGCCTCCCGGTAGCGCCGCTCGTCCTCCGGCGTCTCCGGCAGCACCGGCCGGACCGGCCGCGGCGCGCCGCCCACGTCCACCCCCACGAAGACCAGGTACGCCGTGGCGACCCGGACCGGCTCGTCCTCGGCCGAGTCCCAGCGCTCGGCGACCACCCTCACCCCCACCTCCATCGAGGTGTTGCCGGTCCAGTTCACCTGGGCGTGCGCGTGCACCAGGTCACCGACCCGGACCGGCTCGGAGAAGACGATCTCGTCGATCGAGGCGGTCACCGCGGTGCCGCCGCTGTGCCGGGCGGCCGCCGCGCCGGCCACGTCGTCGACGAACTTCATCAGTACCCCACCGTGAACGGTCCCGTACAGATTGACATCGACAGCGGTCATGATGCGACTCAGCGTGACGCGCGAGTACGAAGTCGGCTTGCCCGGAGGGGCGGCGGGGTGATCTGTCATGCCGGAAACGGTACGGTGCGCGGATGCGACATCTCTGGAGCTTCCTCGCCGGGTTGGTGGTGGCGCCCGTCACCTGGGTGCTCGTCACGCTCGGTCAGGACGGATCTGGGCGCACCGTGCACCGCTGGGTGGAGATCGGTACGTACAGCACGCCCAACCTGATCGAGCCGGCCGTGTACCTGGGCGTCGCCGGCATCCTGCTCGGCCTGCTCGGCACGCTGCGCTTCTCGCCGCTCGGCCCGGCCGTGGCCGGGCTGCTGCTCGTGGTCCCGTACCTCGGGCTGTTCGCGGCGCCGTTCAACGTCCGGGACCGGATCCCCGAGGACTGGAAGATGCTCGGGGACCCGCTGCCGCTGCGCCAGCCGCTGGAGAACGGCACGCTGTTCCTCATCGGCGTGCTGCTGCTGATGGCCGTGTTCAGCGGCCACCGGTGGCGACAGCGGCCGGCCGAGCCGGCCGAGGCGGAGCTGACCCCGGCCGAGCACAACCCCTCGCTCGGCGACTGGCCTCCGGCGGACCCGAAGAAGGACCCGACGAAGGACGGCGACACGGCCCCGCTCACGCTGGCCTATCCCGACACCCCCACCGAACCCCTGCCCCGCCGCACCGGCGGCGAGTCGCCGTGGTCCGCGCCCCCGCGCGCGACCACCCGACCGGAGGGCAGCACCGAGATCCGTTGACGACCGCGGGCGGGCCGGTCATCCGGCCCGCCCGCCCGATCGTCGCCCGTACGGGTCAGCCCTTGAGCAGCTGGCGCGCCATGACGATGCGCTGCACCTGGTTGGTGCCCTCGTAGATCTGGGTGATCTTGGCGTCCCGCATCATCCGCTCGACCGGGTAGTCCCGGGTGTAGCCGTAGCCGCCGAGCAGCTGCACCGCGTCGGTGGTGATCTCCATGGCGGCGTCCGAGGCGAAGCACTTGGCCGCCGCGCCGAAGTAGGTCAGGTCGGCGTCGCCCCGCTCCGACTTGCCGGCGGCCGTGTAGGTGAGCTGCCGGGCCGCCTCCAGCTTCATGCCCATGTCGGCGACCATGAACTGGATGCCCTGGAAGTCGGCGACCGGCTTGCCGAACTGCTTGCGCTCCTGGATGTAGCCCTTGGCGTAGTCCAGCGCGCCCTGCGCGATGCCGACCGCCTGGGCGGCGATGGTGACCCGGGTGTGGTCCAGGGTCCGCATCGCGGTGGCGAAACCGGTGCCCTCGGCGCCGATCATGCGGTCGGCCGGGATCCGGACGTTGTCGAAGTAGACCTCGCGGGTCGGCGAGCCCTTGATGCCGAGCTTCTTCTCCGGCGCGCCGAAGCTCACCCCGGCGTCGGCCTTCTCCACCACGAAGGCCGAGATACCCCTCGAGCGGGCTGTGGGATCCGTCACAGCGAAGACCGTGTAGTACTCCGAGACGCCCGCGTTGGTGATCCACCGCTTCACGCCGTTGAGCACCCAGTGGTCGCCGTCCCGGACCGCCTTGGTGGTCATCGAGGCGGCGTCGCTGCCCGCCTCCGGCTCGGAGAGGCAGTAGGAGAACATCGCGTCGCCGGCCGCCACCGGGGTCAGGTACTTCCGCTTCAGCTCCTCGGAGCCGGCCAGGATCAGCGGCATGGTGCCCAGCTTGTTCACCGCCGGGATCAGCGAGGACGAGGCGCAGGCGCGGGCCACCTCCTCGATCACGATGGCCGTGGCCAGGGCGTCCGCGCCGGCGCCGCCGTACTCGACCGGGATGTGCGGGGCGTGGAAGTCGGCGGCCCGCAGCGCGTCGTAGGACGCCTTCGGGAACTCACCCGTCTCATCCGCCTCGGCGGCGTGCGGAGCGACCTTCGCCGCACAGACCTCCCGGACCGCCTCCCGGATCGCCTCGTGCTCCTCCGGCAACCGGTAGACGTCGAACGACTGCTCTGCGGGCATGTCGGCCCTCCCCTTTCACCGCTATCATGCGCAGTCTGTGGCGCCCGGAAGGCTGCCGACTGCCGCAGACTGAAGGATAGCCACCAGGGTTCAGCCGGACCTTACCGGCGGGTAGGCTCGCGCACGAGCGACGGCGACAGGCCACAACTACCCTCACACATGACGAGAGAGTTCCCTCGGTGCCGGCCCTGGCGCCCCAGCCGAACGCGACGCGAGGAAGCGCCGCCAGTGCGAGCGGAGAAAACAGGCGTGACGATCCCGTACCCGAACACCCAGCCGATGCCCGCCATCGCCGCGGTGACGCCGCCCTCCGGCGCGGCCCGACCCCGGGTGACCTTCCTGGGCACCGGCTACCTCGGCGCGACGTACGCCATCTGCTACGCCGAGCTCGGCTACGAGGTCCTCGGCTTCGACGTCGACGCGGACAAGATCGCGAAGCTGAACGCCGGCGAGGTGCCGATCCACGAGCCCGGCCTGGACGAGCTGCTCCGGCGCAACCTGGCCGCCGGCCGGCTCCGCTTCAGCACCGACATCCAGGAGACCGCCGACTTCGGCGACGTGCACTTCATCTGCGTCGGCACCCCGCAGCGGGCCGACGGGATGGGCGCCGACCTGTCGTACGTCGAGGCGTCGGTCACCAGCCTCGCCCAGCACCTGACCCGCAAGGCGCTGATCGTCGGCAAGTCCACCGTGCCGGTGGGCACCGCCGAGTGGGTGGAGCAGCTCGTCGGCAAGCACACCCCGGTCGACCTGGGCGTCGAGGTGGCCTGGAGCCCCGAGTTCCTCCAGGAGGGCTTCGCCGTCGACGACGTGCTGCGGCCCAACCGGATCGTCGTCGGGGTCAAGAGCGAGTGGGCCAACGGCATGCTCTACGCCGCCCACAAGGGCGTCTTCGACCTGGCCGCCACCGAGGACCGCGAGGTGCCGCTGGTGGTCACCGACTTCGCCACGGCGGAGCTGGTCAAGGTCGCCGCGAACGCCTTCCTGGCCACCAAGATCTCCTTCATCAACGCGATGGCCGAGGTCTGCGAGGCCGCCGGCGGCGACGTCACCCAGCTCGCCCGCTCGATCGGCTACGACCCCCGGATCGGCAACCGCTTCCTCCAGGCCGGCCTCGGCTTCGGCGGCGCCTGCCTGCCCAAGGACATCCGGGCCTTCCAGGCCCGCGCCCAGGAGCTCGGCGCCGGCGAGGCACTCCGCTTCCTGCACGAGGTGGACCTGATCAACCTGCGCCGGCGGACCCGGGTGATCCAGCTCGCCGCCGACCTGCTCGGCCGCCGCTCCGGCCCGGCCGGCCCGGACCTCTCCGGCACCCGGATCGCCGTGCTCGGCGCCACCTTCAAGCCGAACACCGACGACGTCCGGGACGCCCCGGCCCTCGCCGTCGCCGCGCTGCTCGGCAAGGCCGGCGCCGACGTGCACGTGTTCGACCCGCAGGGCGTGGAGAACGCCCGCCGGGCCGTGCCCGAGCTGACGTACGAGGCGACCATGAACGACGCCGTCCAGGGCGCCGACCTGGTCTGCGTCCTCACCGAGTGGGCCGAGTTCCGCAACGCCGACCCGGTCGCCCTGGGCGAGCTGGCCAACGGCCGCAAGGTGGTCGACGGCCGCAACTGCCTGGACTCCACACTGTGGACGCAGGCCGGCTGGGAGTACCGCGGCATGGGCCGCCCCTGACACCCTGCAAGCGTCGGCCGGCCGGCCGGGGACCTGTTCCCCGGCCGGCCGGCTCTTTTTGTTGTCCGGAACGCGCCGGCAACGGTCGAAATCCGGGCCCGCTCAAGGCATGCTGCGACTGGGAGGTTCACCGCGCGGGGGCCGACCGGACGGGAGAGTGTCGTGCAGACCTTCAGGTGCGCCTCGTGCGGGCGGGAGATCAAGCCCGCCGTCGCCTGCCCGCACTGCGGCGCCGACCAGCCACAGTGGGCCGAGCACCTGGCCGAGATCGAGCGCTCGATCGCCGAGATGAAGGCCCGCGACGCCGAGATCGCCCGCGAGCAACGGCAGATCGCCGCCAAGATGCAGGCCGCCCTCTTCCAGCGGGACATCCTGGCGCACGCCGGCGAGGAGCGGATCAAGCAGGCCACCCGGCCGCGCCGCGTGCTGCGCCGCCGGCCCGGCCGCCGCCCGCCGACCGCCACCACCGGCGCCCCGCCGCGGGTACCCCGCCAGGGCACCCCGCCGACCGGCCCGGACGACCTCCCCCCGTCGCCGCCGCGCGGCCGCCCACAGTGGCTCGACGCGGACAACCCGGAGCACCCGCCCGAGGCGTCCTCCCGGGAGGTGCAGAACATCCCCCTCGGGCTCGGCGCGCTGCTGCTCGGCATCGCGGCGGTGGTCTTCGCCGCCGTGGCCACCAGCTCGATGGACGCGCTGGCCCG